>CAYWMP010000003.1:59997-81369 GCA_964459445.1 uncultured Desulfobacteraceae bacterium | reverse complement strand
GGGTGTAAGGGATGTGATCTTTGAATATCTTCTAAAATTCAAGGTGATACCGACTATCGTCATGGAATCGGGAAGCATTGGCCTTTTCAGGGAACTGATCCGTCAGGATAAAAGGGTTGGTTTTCTGTAAAGATATGTGATGGAGGACGAATTGAAGAACGGAACGTTCAGATCGGTTCGCATCTTGGAGGATTCGCTGACGATAGAGTTTGGGAGCGGGTATCTTCAACGAAAGAATTTGTCACCTGCTGCTTGGGCCTTTCTTCGAATGCTTGAGAACCTGGAAGATATACTCCCGCCCTTTAAATGATCGATCATAAGATCGCATTATCTTCTCCTCATTAACCTCTTTTTCAATTCTTCTTGCGAGGAGGCACATCTGCTCCGCAGAATTTACAGCGCACAGTTTGCCTTTTTTTTCCCTCAGGGACAACCTGATCTCTCTTACACTTTGGGCATGTCCGCTTAAGGTGCAGAATCCTACTAATCACCATGCTAAATATTGGGGTCATTAGCTTAGCTCTCTCTCTTCTGGATTATGAAATAGGTTCACTGCAAGTCTATCTCGGTGATGAATTGGCTCAGCAATTCGAATACCAATTGACCTCTTAAAATGGGATCTAATAAACCTGGGTCAGCGATGTCCTGACATTTGACACATAAGGGATACAGGCCAAGTCCGCTACCCTTTCTAGACTCCTTGGTGGTGAAAAATGGCATGAACACGTGGTTAATGATTCTTCAATCCTTTTTTCAAAGCCCACAGCGTACTTTCTTCCTCTTCCAAAAGACGTTCCACAAACCCTTGCGTCTCGAGAAACTCCAACCTTTTCAGAGCATCTTCTTTGTTCATTATCTGCGTTTTCAGGGCATCGTCTTCGCCAATCTCGTACCACATTTCTATGAATTCCAGGCTTCCATGATGGGAAAGGATATCCAAGATTTTTTGATCACCTTCCTCCAAACTTTGTTTTTTTTTCATATGCGCACCTCGACGGCTTAATAATCCATGGGCTGATAAGCCTTTTATGTTTCCCGATGCTCCATTCGGCAGCTTTGACAATTCAGTAACCCTGGCAGCCGCCTCAAAGCCAAGGTCAAAGGCCCAGGGCTCAGGGCAATAAATGTCTGCCTTATGACTTGTGCCTTATGCCACTTCTTCTTGATCCCCAAGCCTCTGCTCAATCAAACATGCTTCCAAAATGCTAAAGCGATACCCGAATTCAATGAATTCTATACAGAAATTAAAACGGCTGGAGGCAATATGTACCTTTTTTTTCGCCTCCAGCCTCTCTGATTACTCAAATGAGCCATCCCCTGATGGAAACCGGCTAGTGTTCCAGTTTCATACCCCACCCCTCAAACATGAACATGAAGGCAAAACCATACCACATGGTATAAACCACATAGAAAAGCAGTGAAAAGATTACGATGCCGAAACGATCGCCGATCTTCTGGGGCGTTATTTTATAGTAGTTATAGGACGTCTCCACCGCCTTCTTCACAACCAGGGCCATCATCTTGGCCTCCTTGAACTTTTTTTGCTTTTCAAGGGCCTTTTCCATCCCATTGAGGGCCTTCCACCAGTTGTAAAGGGCTCGCTTTTCTCCGTAGCCGTATTTATCCGAGACCTTCTCACCATCATTGTAGTACATGGCATCCGCATCACCCAGGGCGCTGGCCAAGATCTTTCCGAGATCCCCTTCCACCATCATCTCGGCGCCGTTCACCTGCGTGATCGCCTTTCCTGCCTTAAGGAGTTTGGCCGTCTGTTCGGCCTGTTTCCGGTCTGCCATTTTCAGCGTCACCTTTACGCCGTTGCCCAGGTAAGTGTCCGTTTCTTCTTTGACCTTGGGAATGTAGTAGGCCGATCCCTTTGAAATCGAGTTATAGAGATTGTCCAGGTAATCCAGCCCGTTGTGGCCGCCGAACACGGGAGAAAAGAAAATGATGAGCACGATAACAAAGGCAATCATCATTGCCAGCCCGCCATAGAATTCCTTCTTTTTCTCGATCATGCCATCACCCCCTCTCCTTTAAGAACCCGAATGTTTTTCAGAAACGTCCCGATCACCCAGATCCCGAATCCTGCAATGACGATGAAGAAGGCATAGATGCCAATGCTCTCCAGGACATATGCCGCCTGCTTTGAGAGGGGGATGATCTCCATCTCGGCCAGTTTGCCGGGCAGGGCGAAGATCCGGTTCACGAAGCCCGCAAGGACGGCCATGGCGTAGAAGCCGCGGATGGTGATGCCCTTGACGACCTTGGTGACCATGGCCCCGACCTGGATGCCGAGAAGCGAGCCGAGGAGCATGCCCATGGCCAGGGTATAGAAGATGAACCCGTAGATGGCATACTGGCTGATCGAGGCATAGCCGGCCGTAAAGACTATCTGGAAGATGTCCGTCCCCACCGTGGTCATGGATGAGACACCCAGGACGTAAACGAAGATGGGAAAGGTCAGGAATCCCCCGCCCACACCCATGATGCCTGCTGCCAATCCCACCAAGGCGCCGCTGGCCACCAGAAAGACCCATGAAATGCTGCGGCCTCCAGGTGTGAAATCATAGTCGAACTTGACCATGGGAGGAAGCTTCATGGATTGAATCCTTCTGGGAAGGTTGCCCATTTCTGCGCCTTCCATTCTTCCGGTCGGGACTTCCTCTCCGGCGCCGTGGAAGTCCTTTTCCGCCTTGACATTCCTTCCCCTCAAGAAATCAATCATGGCGTAGACCCCGAGAAAACCCAGCATGAGGGCGTAGACGGTGGTGATAAAGGCATCGCTGAGCACCGGGTTGATCTCATAAAAAAAGCGGTTTATGAAACCGCCTACGGTGGCCCCAATGATGGCCCCGATCAGAAACACCACCGCCAGCGGCACCGATACATTTCCCAGCTTCCTGTGCATCACGGTTCCCATGATGGCCTTGGCAAAGATATGGAAGAGATCCGTGCCCACGGCCAGGATGCCCTTGATGCCCGCGCTCATAAGGGCGGGCGCAATGACAAACCCGCCGCCCGCGCCGATGCATCCGGTAATCAGGCCCGCACCCAGTCCTATGAGGATGGACACGATGAAAATGCCCGTGGAGTAAAAGGCGGGGCTGTAGGCTTTCTTGCCCCCGAGGACATCCGGGAGGGCGCCGCCGATCTGATCTGCGAATGCGATGCCCCCCAAAAGCACGGGCAAGGTAAGCAAACCCAGTATTGCTAAGCGTTTCTTGTCACCCAGGATGTTCCTGGACATCTCCATTTCCCAACGAGCATGAGCCCTAGCTCCAAACATCATGAATTGACCGAATTTTTTAAAAAACCCCATTCATCCCCTCCTTTTCTGAATGCTTCCAGCTACTTATGCTCTGTTTCACCCGCTTCCTTCATCTGTTTGATCTTCTCTTCTTGAATGAGTTTCTTTTTGTAGGCATCTTGTATCTTGTACAGGAGCTCATCGATATCGATGGGTTTCATCAGGTAATCAAATGCCCCGAGCCCCATGCCTTCGACCGCAACCTCCAGGCTCGCGTGACCTGTTAACATGATGACTTCGATCAGCGGATGACGCCTTTTTATCTCCTTCAGTGTCTCTATGCCGTCCATACCAGGCATCTTCACATCCAGAACCACCACATCCGCTACATCTTCATCAAGCGCTTCCAACACATCCTCCCCGCTTTCGAACCCGGAGGCGTTGACTTCCCGTTTCCTCATGCGCTTTACCAGGATTTCTAAGAATACCCTTTCGTCGTCCACCACAAAGACATTGAGTACATCCAACCGTATCACCTCCCTTGCCGAACCGCTTCAAAGACCTTTTCAAGGAGTTTCTCCAAATCGCAGGGTTTTGTTAAGTAGTCGTATGCCCCTTGCTCCAGGCCTTCCCTGGCAGACTCCTCCGATCCGTGTCCCGTAAGCATAATCACCGGCAGTTCGGGGGCCATCTTCCTGAAGATCTTGAGAACTTCAATGCCGTTCATGTCCTCCATCTTGAGGTCCAATACAGACACGTCGAAGTCACGCTTGCGGAGAGACTGGATAGCTTCGGTGCCACTGAGGGCCGTTGTCACGCGAATACCCCTTTTGGACATCCTCTTGGTGATGACATCGACGAAACCTTCTTCATCGTCCACCAACAGAAGATCTATAGGTTGTTTCTGCGCGCTTTCGTTCTCTGACATGATGGCTTTTCTCCTTGATGGGCTTAACGGCGGTTCAATACCTCCGACCTTTTAATAGACATGAATTACCCTTCCCAATGCCTGTGTCGGCCGCTAACAGCAATACGCTGAGATCACTGTGAATAAACCACAGCAGTATCCAGCACAGCCTCTAGGGCTATGCCAGACCGTGTGTCGACAGGGCCTCACGAACTTTGGCTTCACGAATCTTCTCTTCATGATCACGTTTCTTTTTGGTGGCCTCCTCGACCTTTTCCATCAGCTTCTCGATCTCGCAGGGCTTCATGAGATAGTCAAAAGCTCCAATTTTCATCCCTTCAATAGCGGTCTCTACGGTAGCGTGGCCCGTTAGCATGATGACTTCAACCAAGGGATTGGTCTTTTTAGTCTCCTTCAGCGTGTCAATTCCGTCCATACCCGGCATCTTCACGTCCAGAATGACAACATCCAGGTTTCTGTTGGTGTTCAGCTTTTCCAGGGCCTCCTGACCGCTCGTGGCCGCGATTACCTGAAGCTCCCGTTTTTTCAAACGCTTGGTCATGGTTTCCACAAAGGGAACCTCGTCATCAACGAGCATTACGAAAGGCTTCATCATTGTTATTCTCCTTTCTTGGCATTTTCCTATACCCTTTTTAGGCCCCCCCTTCCGAAGAAAGCACCCTTTTCAGCCAGAGCGCCGGCCTTTATTGGAATGCAGATCAAAAAGGTGGATCCCACATCAACACGGCTTTGGACCTCGATAGATCCACCCATCTTTTTAATGATCCCGTAGCAGATGGACAGGCCCAATCCGGTGCCTTTCCCCACGGGTTTGGTCGTAAAAAATGGATCGAAGATCCTCTGCAAATTTGCCTCGGGAATCCCCGGACCGTTATCGGCCACTTCAATCATCAAACGATCACCATCCCTGCGTGTTGTGATGTCAATGGCCCCGCCCACTTTCTCCATGGCATCGAGGGCATTGTTGATCAAATTGAGAAGGACCTGCTGTATCTCCGAGCTGGACAACTTGACTGATGGTAAAGCAGGTTGAAGGTAAGTCCTAATGGTAACAGTGCTGTACTTGGCCCTTTGTGAAGAGAGGGTTATGACCTCCTCGACCACGTCATTAACCAGCACATCTTGGGTGCTGGTGTCGGTCTTTCTCGCAAAACTCAGCAGCTTGTGGGTGATTTCCTTGCAGCGAAGACCTTGGTTCCTGATCTGTCCCAAAGCCCTCCTGAACTCAGCAAGGTTTTTGCTTTCCTCCAGATCCTCTTCTTCCAGCAGGTCCTCTATCCAGCCCGCCTCTTCGACCATAATGGCTACTGGATTGTTGATCTCGTGGGCAATCCCCGCCGCCAGCTCTCCGACCGACGCCAGTTTACCCGCTTCTATCATCTGTTCATCCATCATTTCCTTTTCCCGATCCGCTATCGCAATCCTGTTCACCATCCTCTTTGAGAGCAGAAATGCCATGGTGAGGATGGCGAGACCGCCCACGCAAATGATCATGATTGCAATCCTTCGGGCAACCTTGAGATCCCTGAAAGCATCGTCGGTATCCTGCTGATACACCAAAAGCCAGTCTCCATTTTTGAGAAAGGACGCCACGTAGATGTATTTTCTTCCCTTCGGATCTGTTTTTTCAACAATATGAACTTGTTTCGGATCTTCCTCGCTGATCTCCAGGAAACTCCTGTATGGCCCTTTTATGGGGACGACATCCAAAAGGGGTCTTGTCTGGAATTCGCCATCCCGGTTCAGGATGTAGGCGAATCCCGTTTCCCCGACACGGAGGTTCTCCACAATCTGGTTAAAGACCACAAAATCCACCGTAGCCCGGAGGACCCAGTCTTTCCGATCCCAGTTCTGCCTGACTGCCACAATAAAGTGCGGAAGCCCCCGCAGCCCAAGGAAAACATCGCTGACGAAATGCTCCTGCTTCTTTACCTTTCTAAACCAGTCTGCGTCCGCATAGGATGCCCTTCCCAGTTTGAAAGGCCCGGCGTAGGAGACCTGCACGCCGCTTTCATCCACAAATCCAAGATCCACAAATAAGTGCCCGTATTCCTTCTGGAGACTCGCCAATCTATCCTGCAGGAAAGTCTCGTTACTCAACTCCTTAGGGCCAAATGTTCTTGCCAGAATCCGAATGTCCCCCAGCTTCTCACCCAGGAAGCTATCGATATTTTGTCTATGCTTCAGGACGAGTTCTCCAAGGTGAGCGTGCACTTTCTCCCGATAGGAGGCGTTAAATTCGAACAAAATGATACCGCTCACCAATATCAACGGCGTCAAAGATACGATGATGACGGCCAGAACCATGTTTCTGGTCAGAGATCGATAATAGGGGTTTCTAAAAAGGCTCTGCGTATTCGCCATCGCTGCAACCTCGTCCTTTTCAATTAAAAAGCCTGTGAGCTGGTGAATTATTAGGGCAATTCACGTGCCAAAGGACAGTATGTCCGGTTCGCAGCCCACGAACGAGAGTCGCGAGCGTCGGCTTGATCCCTCAACTTATTGGTATGTTTAGTATAATGGGGATTCGGGGTCTGATTGCTTCAGGGATTGTACATGCCTATAGGTAAAAAGTGAGACGGTCGATTCTAAGTCTCTTGGAGGGGAGTTTTGTACCGGTGGGGAGAATCTCCCCATCAAGATGGCAGTCCAAATCTTTTGATTTTTTCACGGAGGGTCTTTCGATCGATACCCAGGATTTTTGATGCCCTGGTCTTGTTCCCGCTCACACTGGCGAGCACCCTCATGATATGCTCCGCCTCCACCTCGGCGAGTGATCGTGAGACGTCGCTGCTTGGACTGACACTAAACCGCATGGCGGGGGCAAGGTCGGAGACGTCCAGTGTGTCCCCGTCCATCAAGACGAGGAGACGTTGAATCAGGTTTTCGAGTTCCCTGACGTTTCCAGGCCATCGATAGGTCTTAAGCGCCTTCAGGGCATTGTCGGTGAAGGCCGGAACATCCCGATTCATCTCCTTGGAGTACTTTTCGACAAAATGTTTGGTCAGTAGAAGAGTGTCTTCTTCTCTCTCATGTAGCGGGGATACTGGAATATCCACCACCGCGAGCCTGTAATAGAGATCCTCCCTGAATAGACCCTTTTGAACCAGTCCCAGCAGATCTTTGTGGGTGGCCGCTATGATCCTTGTATTCACTTTGCGCACCCGGCTGGAACCGACCATATATATTTCCTTGTTTTGCATGACGCGGAGAAGTTTCCCTTGCATGTTAAAGCTTGCATCCCCGATTTCATCAAGAAAGATCGTTCCTCCATCGGCGATTTGAAAGAACCCGGGGCGCGATTCCCTGGCCCCTGTAAAAGCGCCTTTCACATGCCCAAACAGCTCGCTCTCAAGCAGGGTATCGGGAATTGCTGTGCAATTTACCGAGACAAAAGGGGCGGAAGATCGATCGCTGTTATAGTGTATGGCTCGAGCAACGAGTTCTTTGCCGGTGCCGCTTTCACCCGATATGAGGACGTTTGCGAGTGTGGAGGCCGCTTTTTCAATCAATCTAAACACGCCCTGCATGATCTCTGATTCGCCGATGATGCCGTACTTCTTTGTGGGTACCCTTTCTATCCGGATGTTTCGATGACGTACCAGCTTTTCAAGGATGCGATCCACCGCGGTCAGCAATTCCTCATCCGTGAAGGGTTTGGCAAGATATTCTTCGGCGCCCTCCTTAACGGCCTCGACGGCGCCTTCAATGGTAGGATAGGCCGTGACCATCATGATTTCCACGTCTTTCAGGTTTTCTCTGACATGTTTGACCAGATCGAGGCCGCTTGTTTTGGGCATTTTCAGATCGGATATGATGAGGTCGACGGCGTTTTTCTCCAGGAATCCCAATGCCTCTTCAACGCTCATAACGCAGGAAACCCTGTACCCTGATTTTGTTAGATGCCTATCAATGACTTCCAGGGTATTTCGATTATCGTCTACCGCCAGTATCCTAAACCGCTCTCTTGGTTTCTTTCGCATTACGGTCCTCGGCATTAACTATTATCTTGGGAATTTGACTAGAAACCGCGATCCTTCCCCCTCTCGGCTTTCAGCTTCAATTGTACCGTGGTGGGCGCTTATAATGCCATGCACAACGGAGAGTCCCAGTCCCGTCCCCTGGTCCACGTCCTTCGTTGTAAAAAAAGGCATAAATATCTGTTTGCGGGTTTCCTCGCTCATGCCCTTACCCGTATCACTCACCGCCAGGGTGACATGGTCAAGGGTCGAACACGTCTCCACTGTTAGTTTCCCGCCGTCCGGCATCGCCTGGATCGCGTTGACCAGGAGATTGACAATAACCTGGTTCAATTGCGACGCATCGCCTGTCATCTCCGGAAGACCCTCCTCTAATTCCAGATCCACCGCGATCCGGCTTTTGTCACATCGGGTCTCGAGCAGATACAGCCATTCTTTTACCATCTTGTTTAGATCGATTTTCGCTTGTTGGGGAGGCATCTGCCGTGTGAAAAACATGAGCTTTTTCACGATTTCACGGGCATAAAGGGATGATTTGACGATCTTTTCCAGATCCACATAGACCTGTTCGGGCAAATCCGGGAAGTTGGAGGCAAGCTGGGAAAAGCCAAGGATTTCTCCAAGGGGATTGTTCAATTCATGGGCAACGCCTGCAACGATCTGTCCGAGCTTGGCAAGCCGGTCCGCATGTCTCAATTGTCCCTCAAGGTTCGTCTTTTTTTCCTGGGCCTCCCTTTTTTGCAGGATCACAGCCAGAAGCCCGGCCGTCGCCTGAAGCAGTTCATGTTCTGCCCGAATGAAAGCTGTATTCTCGCCTCCGGGCTTCTGGATTTTCCTTGGATACCCGACCTCTATAAGGCCCCGTTTTTCTCCCTGTACAACCACGGGTACTGAAATCCGATGAATCGCTTCCTCAAATTCGGGCGTAGCCCATTCCGTCTGGTCCAGAAATATCCTGGCAGAGACCGCATCCGGACGCCGAAAGGCCGCGGACAAAAGCCCTACTACCGCGTGGATCCTTGACTCAAAGGGCATATCGATGTTTTTGAGAACATCTATGATCTTACAAAGGCTTTCAAACATCTTGCCTTCCTGGTTCGAAGCTTGATAATTCACGTGATCCGCCATTGTTGTGACCAAAATTGATAACCGCCTCGCAGCATGCAGCATTGAAGAGTTAAAGAGGTTGAGTTCTATGTTTGCGGGACCTCTTCGCTTAATAGCATATCCTTGTTAAGGTGAAAAGGTCCATTCATCAAGGCTACTACGACTTTTCTGTCAACACTAGGAGGAGCATTCGGGAAATTCTATGTAACGGAAGACTAAAGGGGCGGGACGTCGGCCGCTGGTGTGCAGATTGACAAAAGGTTTGAAAAGTTTGAGCGGAACAAAGAAAAAGGGTAGAGGAGCGTTAACGCTCCCCTACCCGGAAAAAGCAAATGAGTTTTATTGGATGCCGCTTTGCATCACACCGCGAGCGGTCTCGAGAATCCCTTCGGGAAATCCCACGATGTTGTAAACGACCATGAACCCTAAAACCCAGACCACCCCCATGCATAGGACCCAGAGCAAGAAACCATACTTGATGAAGTCCATGGGGTGAATCATCTTCTCCCCTGTGTCGGGATAAACCCCAAGGCCGTATACGATGGCGTTATTCGGGGTGCCCACGATCAGGAAATGGGCGAAGGAGGTGGCGAAGGCCACGGCCAGGCCGACAGCCCAGGGCTCCCCTGCAACACCGGTCATGATTCCCATGGGAATCACAATGGGTCCCAAAAGCGCCGTGGTCCCGGCATCGGACATAAAGTTGGTCATCAGGCCCGACAGTCCGGAGAGTCCGATCCACAACCCTAAGCCTGAACTCATGCCTATATAGCCGAGGATCTTCAAAAAGCTCTGAGCCAGCCACAGGGCCGCGCCACTCTCTTTTAGAAGCGCCCCCAGGGTCAAAGCCCCGCAGTACATAAACCATGCGTCCCAGGAGATGCCTCCCAGGATCTTCTTCCAGTCGGTTGTTTTGAATACGACCGGGATCAACAGGGCAAGGAGGGATGGTCCACCTAGTCCCAGCTCCTCTCCGCCGATAATCCAAAGCGCAAGAATGAGGAGAAGCATGCCGAAGGTGACATATTCGGCATAGGCCATCTTGCCCATTTTTTGGGTTTCTTCCTTGATGGCCGCGAGTCCCGGCGTAAGGTCCTTGGTCTTGATCTTCCTGCCGAACAAACCAAGCATATACACGGCAACGATGACGCCCAAAACCGGCACTATGGGAAGGCCGTACTTCATCCAGGTGAAGAAATCCATGGGAACCTTGTATTCACTCCAAAATCCCATCATGATCACGTTTCGGCCTCCGGCCGCGGGCGATCCGATACCGCCGACATTCAACGCGAAGCAGAGGGCAAAAAGCAAGAATTTTGCCAAGGCTGGGTCATGTTCCAGCTTGCCCCCCTTGCTGTTGGCCGCGACGGCGCCGAAATAGACCGCCGCCATGACAGGCGTCATGAAGGCGCACATGGCATGGGCCGAGATAAAGGAACCGACGACCGACATACTGACACACAACACGAAGATAGGAACGTAGAATCCCTTGGTCCACCCGAGGAGCCAACTGGCCAATCGCTTGTGGAGCCCCACATCGACGACCGCCACACCCATGGCCAGAACGCCGAGCAGGAACATCGGTGCGTCGCCGGCAAAGGTCTTGCCGATCATGTTTCTCGGCAAAAGATGAAGAAAATAGGCCAGAATCGGCATGAGGATGCCGGTCAACCCAATGGGGATGGCTTCTGTGGCAAAAAAGATGACGGCCATGGGTATGATGCCGAGCACCACCATGGTTTTATGCGCAGCTTCCTCGGCGTCGTGCGCTACTTCCCACTCAATCATCTTGTTTGCAAATCCGAATTTTTCGACGGTATCCACTACACTCTGCGGCGTCGGAAGGATGAATCCGATCAGGATAAAGATGACGGCACCAATACAAATCCAGAGCAGCTTATTGGCCAGTATTCCACCTCCACCCACATCATGTTCAATGTCATGGCTCATAGGGAAAATCCTCCATTTTTTTTAATCCTTATTATTGCGCGTGGCATTGGTTACATAGGTATTAGCTTTTGCAAAGTTCCAGCAAAACGGCCTGTTCCTACAAGAGCTTTGAAACGAATAGGTCTAGAGAACACAGGTCTTCATCATTTGGAAGACCTCTTTAAAGACATCGGCCAACCTCAATACACCTACGATTTCCGAGTCTCTGGTTACTAGCAGGGATTGATGGTGCCCGATGACGAACTGGTGGAGGGCCTCACATAGGGCGGTGTCTTCCTCCACATAGTCCCTTTCCCTTGGCGTATACATGAAGTCTTTGACCCTGACGCTGGCCCCCTTATCGCACATATCCCTGAATGATCTGTCACAAAGGGAAAATTTCTCCAGCATGGACTTCATGAACTGGGGGCTGAACCCTGCACGGGATATCGTCCTCATATCGCCCATTTCTTCGTACTTGGGCTCCAGGGCCCGCAACACGTCCAGTTGACTGATCTTACCCACGACTTTCTTATTCTTATCGTAAACGAGTATCCCCCGATGCAGGTAAAGATACCTGGTTCGATCGAGTTCTTCCTGGGCCTTTTCAAGTGCCATGACCGCTTCATATAAAGTTGCATCTTCGGACACGGTCGCGTACTCCTCCATGGGCACCATGAGTTCCGCCACGGTGATTATTTCTTTTTCCATATCAACCCTCCCGGTTGGTAAATCCGCTATGGATATTACATGTTAATCGTTTGATTACCCTGGATATATTTCTTCCGCCGAATATTGTTTAGAAAGCATGTGAAAAGCAGCACAAAGTGCGGTATCTTATTATTATTCTAATTCCATTGTCAAGGGTTCGAGTGCTGAAAGACGGCGCCAACCGAAAGAGCGCTAACTATTCAATTTTTCTAAGGAATCTATTTGACTGAAGGACATTCCCAGAACAACTCATAGGGACAGGTGTTCTTGCAGTAGGCGTGGTCAATATCCTTGAATAGGATGCCGATGGCCTCGTTGCGGTTTTCAATGAATAGGCCGGGGTCCAATTCGGCGAAAAAACCCGAACTCTCCATCACCTGCTTGACCGGGATGTGTACACTCGTAAAAGCAAGTTTGGGTCCCTTCGTTTCCACCTCTTCTTTGAGAGTCCGTAACTCTTCAATGCCCGTGACATCGATAAAGCCCACGGCCTGAAGATCCAGGAGCAAAAATTTGATCGGTGTCTTGTGCTCATTTAAGCGTTCAAGGATATGCTCGGCCGTATACTCGGCGTTTGCAAAGTACATGGCATTATCGGACCGAAGGTGAAGAATTTGGGGACAACTGGGTTTTTTAAAGGCATCTCCATTGACAAACATGTTGAGCAAAGGGTCTTTTGTCACACGCACAACGCGAGGATGCATCGTCTTCCACAGGAAAAACATGAGAGACATGACCACCCCGATAAGAAGCGCATAGTCTGGCTTTGTGACAAGCGCGAGGACGAACACGGTTAACGCCACAATCCCGTCATGGCGATTCATCGTCCAGAGCTCGAACACCTCTTTGGGGTGAAACAGGAGGAGAACCGCGCTAATCACCAGTGCGGCCAATGCCGCACGGGGAATATAGGTGAATAGGGGCGTCAGAAACAGCAGGGCAACAACCACGATCAGGCTGGAAATGACACTCGATATCCCTGTCTTTCCGCCCGCGGCATGATTAATGGCAGTCCGGGAAAAGGAGCCGCTCACTGGATAGCTCTGAAAAAAAGACCCAATCAAATTGGCCATGCCCTGACCTATAAATTCCTGGTCCACATTCACTTTTTGTTTGCTTTGGGCGGAGATGGCTTTTCCGACTGAATAGGTTTCCGCAAAGCTCACCAGGGCAATGACCAGGGCGGGACCGAAAAGAGAGCTCATGATATGAAAATCAAAGGTGGGCATATGGAATCCCGGCAGCCCGCTGGGAGTTTCGCCCACAACTGCAACGCCTTTCTCATGCATTTGAAATGCCCAGACCGCGAGGGTTGTTAAGACCAAAGCTATAAGTCCCGCCGGGATGGTCGGTTTATATTTTTTCAGGCCGTAGATGATGCCGAAGGAGACAAAACCCACAATAAAGGTCAGAAAATCAAGACTTGGGATCCCCTTTAGTATTTCTATCAACGTGGGCAGGATATATTCATGTCTGGGAACGGTGATCCCCAGAAAATGGGGGAGTTGCGTGGCCGTGATGATAAGGGCTGCGGCCGAAGTAAATCCTCTGACTGCGGAATGGGAAATAAAAGACATAATCACGCCCAAACAGCAGTACCCTATGGTGAGATAAATCACGCCCACCATAAAGGCGAGCAAAAAGGCCAGTTCAATAAACTCCGGACTGCCGGGCTCGGCAAGGGATGAGAGGGATGTGAGCACCAGAAGGCTGAGGATGGCGATGGGTCCTGTGGCGAGTTGGCGCAGGCTGCCCCAGAGGGCGGCAATAAAGGGCGCAATGGTTGCGGCGTAAAGACCATAAACCGGCGGCATGCCGGCCAGCATGGCATAGGCCATGGATTGGGGAATGAGAACGACGGCCACGGTGATGCCGGCGAGGGCATCACCCCGAAAATAGGACGCCTGGTACTCTTTGAACCACTCGATGAATGGAAAGAACTTGCGCAGCATGGATGACCTTAGTTTGCGCTTGAGGTTGGGTTTTTAATTTATGGTGGTTTTTTTGTTTCTCTTTATTGATCCGTTGGCTCGTCCTCTTTTTTTTCACAATCTTCCTTGCTTGGCAAACCCTTTGGCGTTTCTTTCTCCCTCTTGGGATCCACATGAACAATCACACGGCCGAGCCCCTCGACTTCTTCCAGAAGGCAGTTTTCTACTTCTTTGGCTATCCCGTGACCCCTGACAACACTCAGGTCCCCATCAACAACGACATGGGTCTCCATTTGGTAGATACCACCCGTGGAACGCACCCTGAAGTCGTGAACATTTAAAACGCCGTCCACGGTCGTTGCACATTTCATCAGCCGGTCCATTACTTCGGGCGGCGGGGCCGTATCGATTAACTCACGCAGAGAAGCTATAATCGTCTCCAAGCCGACTTTGATGATGAGAAACGACACCACAAGGGCGGCGTAGGCGTCTAGTATATACCAGGAAGGCTTGATCTGGGCAGCCGCTACCCCGAGCAAGACCGCGACTGATGAAAAGGCATCCGAGCGATGGTGCCACGCGTTGGCGACAATTAACGGGCTTCTGATCCGTTTACCCACTCGTACCGTGTAGTGATACAGCGCCTCTTTCATGCCTATGGATACGGCCGCTCCAATGACAGCCAAAAAGGTGGGATGATACTCCGTGTGCCGATAGATGTTCAGTGAAGCCTCGACGGCTATATACACGGCCGTTGCAATGAGGGCCCCGCCCACGATTGCAGAACCGAGGGTTTCAATCCTGGCGTGGCCGAACTGGTGTGTATCGTCAGGGGCCTTTCGACCGATCCTTAACCCTAAAAGAACGACCGCATCGGTGAAGAGATCAGAAAAGGAATGGACCGCATCCGCGATAAGGGCCTGGTTATGGCCGAATAGACCCGCCAGAAACTTGAATACCATCAGGAATGCATTTGCCAGGACCCCGATAAGGGTGACTTTCCTTCCGTCTCTTTCAGAATGTAAATTGGATTCATGCATTTTTTTAGACAGGATTACAGGATTTACTTGATTTTTTTGTTATCCGGTTGATCAATCAGTTCAAATCCTTAACCTTGCGTTTGATCTCAACCTTTCTCTCTCCAAAATTAAGAATCAAGCCCACAGGTTTCCCTGTAGCTACAAGGTAGTTCACCAATTGGACTTCATGAGCCTTGATGATTCGCCTGACTGATTTCAGTTCGACAATGACATTTTCATTAACTATGATATCAGCTACGAATTCTCCTACGACATCGCCATCGTAGTAGACAGTAATGGGCTTTTGTGCCTCCGCCTCCAGTCCTCCCTTGTGTAGTTCTATGAGCAAACATTTCTCATAGACGCTTTCAAGGAAACCAAAACCCATTTTATTATAAACGTTATAAGCGCAGCCGATAATTGCTTCGGTTACTTTTTCATACTCCATAGAACCTCGTCCAGGTTGTGATATATTTTTTGATCAACTGGATTTATTCACAAGGTTTTTTTCATTTACCCGCCAGCCTTCTGGCGGGTAAACATCAGGTCCATCCTGTTATCCCGTCTAGTTTTTTGACGATTTTCAAACGGAAAATTTTTCCGATTTCAGAATATGCGCAACAACGATTCCAGCGATAAAGCCAACCGCCAGGTTTGATGCGAGTGTGATCCCCAGGATTATGAGCGTCACAAACAAATCCTTACGATTTTTCATATCAATGACCGTTAATGCCAGTTGGCTTCCCGCAAAGACGAGCAGTATCCCCAGGACAGACATGGGGATGAGATATACAATGGACAGGGCGTGGGCCCCGAACAACAGGGCCAGGAAAACAAATATGCCGCCGATCAGGATATTTGAGCCCGCGGTCCGCGCGCCAAACCGATAATGGGCCGCAAGCCCCCCGGCACCATAGCAAACCGGCATGCCTCCGACCAGGAAACTCACCAGGTTGGCCAGGGACATGGTGATACAGGCACTTCGATAGGTCACTTTTTTAGATGCTTCCCCGAAATACTCCTTTGACAGATCCGCATAGGCAATAACGGCATTCCCCAAAGTCATGGGCGTCTGCGGAAGAACGAGTAGGAGGAGTGCCAGGGAAAAATCGGCGCCTGAAGGAAACCCGAAGGGGAGTATTTTGGGAAGGTTGATTCCCAATTGCAATCGATCGAATCCTTCGTGCGTTCCCAAGACCCCACCGATAATCATTCCCCCCAGCACCACCAGGAGACCGGCTGGAAATCGTTTGCTCTCCAATAACAGCAGAGTCAGTATCCCGCCAACAGCGCCGATCACTATGCCGATTGGGATGGGTCCGAGGCTCTGGACGCTTAGATAGGGTTCCACGGCCTGATGCAGCGCCTGGAATTTGGATGTTCCGATCACGAGTTTTAAACCGCCAACCATGAGTAAAACACCCGTGGAGAGCTGGACGCCCCTGACCACCGATTTTGGCGTCCACTTTCCAATGGCGACGATAGCGCCTGTTGCCCCAATGATAAACAGTATCAGGAACATTAGAGCGCCTGAGGCCAAAATCTGTGATGCTTCCAACCCTGTTGCAATGGCGTATGCGCCGACAACCTTCATGGGTTGTATGGGAACGGTAACGCCATAGAATAGTCCGGAAAGGATGTAGAAGGCCCCGATTGAAAAAAAGAGACCTATCGGATCCAGGCCATTGATCAGGATCATCCCTACGCCCAGGGGTAGGAGGGTTCCAAGATCACCCAAGGAGCCGGAAAACTCTTGACGATCAAATCGATAACGAGCAGCCATTCTTACGATGTCCAAGGTCTTTCATGAATGATAATATATCTAAGAAAAAAGAGGGAACCACCCGTTCGTTCCGAACCAACCGGAACTCGCTCGACACACACAGACTTTTGCCTCCGCGACTTGCGGAGACAAAAATGAACTCGGATAAGCATATGCTGCCCTTTGTATTCAAATTGAGTGGGGGTTGTCAAAAGGAATAAAACGCGAATTGATAATCCTAATTCATGTCGCTCAATTCCATCATCTGCAAATGATGTGAGCGGATACTCTAGGTGTCTATATGAGCTGTGATATACAATTATTTCCGCTTACATTCGGCGGATTTATCCGCCATACGTTAGGCGGATTAATGTCGCATTTCGTTTTATGGAAGTGAAGTTTGCGAACAGATACTGGATGCTGGTTTCTGGATGCTACATATAATTAAATAACGGTTTTTTATCCAGTATCGAGCATCTAGCAACCAGCATCGTTTCGCCTGAGCAACTGAAGAAAATACTTCTCGATTGGTAGATTTATAATAGAGCTTAGCCTGTAAATAAGAACGCATTTTTTGTTTGACAAATCCAAAAAAGTTAGTTATTTTTCGACCGACCGGTCGGATTTCGACCGGATG
Organism: uncultured Desulfobacteraceae bacterium; assembly: GCA_964459445.1. Lineage (GTDB taxonomy): Bacteria > Desulfobacterota > DSM-4660 > Desulfatiglandales > HGW-15 > CAYWMP01. Next base: position 64,115 of record CAYWMP010000003.1, on the reverse strand, counting down.
GGCGATCATGTTAATAACAAGTGAATACGATGAAATTAAAATGGAACGATAGGGATGCCGAAAAGGCCAAAAGAATCGCAAAGGTGGCTGCCAGATTGTTCAGCCGCAAGGGATACCTCGATACGTCAATGAATGAAATTGCCTCTGCCGCGAAGTTCAGTAAAGGCGGTATGTACTATTATTTTCCGAGCAAAACGGAGATCCTGTTCTTCATCCTCTCAAACTATATGGACCTGGTGCTCGATAACCTGGAACAGGATCTATTAGAAATCAATCATCCGCGAGACAGGTTGAAATATCTCATCGAAAGGCATATCCAGCTATACGCAAAGAATGCGCCTGAGGCTCAGGTGCTCCTTCATGAGGCAAACTGTCTGCCCAGGAAATATTTCAAAATCATCGTTGAAAAAGAAAGGCAATATTACCAGATCGTATCTGAACTTTTACCGGATCTAGTCCCTCTTCAGGGGAAGGCAGGACAATTGACCGCCATAACCTTCACCCTTTTTGGCATGTGTAACTGGATCTATTCCTGGTATGACCCCAAAGGTCCCATCGCCCCGAAGGAACTCTCGGAGATCATTTTTAATATCTTCCTGCGGGGAATAGAATCAATTGAATAAAAAGGTCATGCCCTGTGGGCATGATTTAAAGGAGGTTTTTAAATGGGTAATGGAAAAGGACAAATACCGAATTACATCAAGGGCGAAAGGGTGCCCCACTTTAAATCTCTGTCCGGTCTGGAATACGAAGAGGTCTATACCGACAAAAACTGGCAAGGGGAGCTGCCAAATCCCGGAGAATACCCTTTTACCAGGGGGATCCATAAAAACATGTACCGGGGAAGACTTTGGACAAGAAGGCAGCAGAGCGGCTTCGGTACGCCCGAAGATAGCAACGAACGGTTCAAGTACCTGTTGAGCGTTGGTCAGACCGGCATTAATATGGACACCGACGTCGGCACCAAATTGGGTCTCGATCCTGACTATCCCCTGGCCAGAGCGGATGTCGGACTTCAGGGCACTTCCCTTTCCACATACGAGGACATGAAAGCCCTCTACAACGACATCCCCCTGGACGAAGTCAGTTCCACCATTATCGTCCAGCCGCCCTACTCCGCCATCGTTATGTCCCAATATCTATTGATGGCACAGGAACGGGGAATTCCCTGGGATCGATTGATTGGCACGATCATGAATTGTGCCATCACCCAATTTGTGGGCCCCACCTATCAGGCCATCACTTCATTCTTCCCCATCGATCTGACCATAAAGATCGGCCTGGATGTCATGGAATATATCGTTCCGCGCATGCCCAAATGGAATATTGTAAATATCAACGCCTATAACGTGCGGGAAACCGGTGTGGATGCCGTCCAGGAAGCCGCCTTCTCCCTTTCCCTGGTCTCAGACTACATCAAGGCCTTGATGCAACGGGGTCTGGAGGTGGATAGTTTCGCGCGCCGGATGGCCTTTTTCAGTGCCGCCCACATGGATCTGTTTGAGGAGGTGGCCAAGCTCAGGGCCATGAGGCGAATCTGGGCACGCATGTTGAAAGAAAAATTCGGCGCCAAGGATGAAAAAAGCCTCTGGTTCCGTACAGCCATACAGACTTCTGCCCTCCCCTTAACCGCACAACAGCCTTTGAACAACATCGTGAGGGCAACCATTCAGACATTGGCAGCGGTTTTGGCTGGAACACAATCCATACATACAACCGGATACGACGAAGCCTATTCACTGCCCACCGAAGAAAGCCATAAACTTTCCATCCGCACCCAACAGGTCATTGCTTATGAGACCAAGGTGGTCAACTCAGTGGACCCCTTGGGCGGATCCTATCTGGTTGAAACTCTGACCGATCAAATTGAGGAACAAATCTGGGAACTCATGAAAGTTATTGAGGACAAAGGGGGCTTCATCCAATGCTTCAAAGACGGGTGGGTTGAAGATCAGATCAATGAGGCAAGATACAAAATGGCCGAAGAGATCGAGAATGGGGATCAACCCATGGTGGGGGTCAATATCTTCAGGGAAGAGGATGAGAAGCCAAAGATAAACATCTTCAGACATTCATCTGAGATGCAGGAGAAAAGGATTCAATACATTCAGGATTATAGGTCAAATCGTGATCAGGAACCCGTGAAACAGGCCTTGGGTGAATTGTTCGATGCGGTCGAAAGGACGCCGGATGCGAATCTATTCGAACCCATCATGAAGGCCGTTGAAGCAAGGGCAACGCTTCAAGAGATATCCGACACCATGAGGCGATGCGCGGAGTTTGAAATACCGGGGTAGAGTAAATTGAAAATTGAAGATTGAAGATTGAAAATCCAAAAAATATGAACAACAAGCAAAGGATAGTAGACGGTTAGCAGCGCGCAGTTGAAAGCAGAGAGGTTTTCACAAATTTGTTTTGCCATAACTTTAATCATTTTAGATCACTCTAGCTCATCTTACTCATTTTCAAGAATGACCAATATAGGAGTTTCTGCAATGCAAAAACCAAAACGTTTTATCGTAGGTAAAATGGGTCTGGATTCCCATGATAATGGCGTAAGAATCGTAGCGAAATGGCTAATGGATTGTGGGTACGAAGTGATTTATGCCGGTCTCTTCAACACATCGGAAAAAATTGTCCAGATGGCTATGGAAGAGGATGCTGACGCCATAGGGGCCAGTTTCCTGGGTGGAGAGCATATGTATTATGCAAGGGAGCTGATTGATCGATTAAGGGAAAAGAAAATGGGGCGCGTAAAAGTCATTTTTGGTGGGGTTATCCCTCCAGACGATGTCGAAGAATTGGATGCGCTGGGCGTCGAAGCCGTCTTCACGCCGGGCACGCCAAAAGGTGCCATCCTCGACCGAATTAAATCCCTTGTGTCCTGAAAGTCCTACTCCCACTAATCATTTCTAAGGCTCCATTCTTTTTCAAAAAGGAGTACCCATGGATTACTTCAACAGGGAATTGGATACAATCTCATTAAAGGATCTTCAGGCTCTCCAGAATGAGAGGCTGCGAGCCGTTGTAGATAGATGTTATAGGAATGTCCCCTATTATAGAGATCTATTTGACAAAGAGGGGCTTAAGCCGAAGCATATACGGACCACCGATGACCTGGTTCTCATTCCCTTTACCGAAAAGAAGGACCTTCGTGCGCAATATCCCTTTGGTTTTCTCGGGGTTCCTATCGAGCAGATCCATCGTTTTGCAGGCTCCTCGGGAACTACGGGGATGCCGACCCTCATCGGCTTTGCTGAAAAGGACTGGAATGAAACCCTTTTCGATCAGATGGGAAGAATCTGGACCAGTTTCGAAATTGACGAAAAGGACCTGGTTTATCAATGTTATGGTTACGGGCTTTTCCTGGGAGGCGTCTGCATGGAGATGGCGGCAAAGGCCGTCGGTGCTACCCTATTTCCAGCAGGGCCCGGGCGAACTATGGTCGCCATGCAATGGCTCAAAGACATGAAGCACACGGTAATCTGTTGTACACCCACCTTTCTCGCCTATCTCACCAGCGAAGCCAAAAAACACAACATCGATCCACAAAAAGATTGGACCTTGAGAACCGGTGATTTCGGTGGGGAGGTGGCGGCCCCCTCATTCAGGAGAAACCTGGAAGCCTCTCTCCCATCCGGTTTTGTCTACCACGAGACCTATGGCCTCTCAGAGTTAGGCGGCGCCTGTGTTGCTCACACCTGCGCCCATTCCGCCGCGGAAAACCAACTCCATGTCCTTGCGGATCATTTCTTTTTAGAGGTCATCGATCCTGATACTGGAGAAAGGCTTGAACCGGGTGAGAAGGGAGAACTTGTCTTTACCACCTTGACGAGGGAATCCAACCCTTTGATTCGTTGGCGGACCCGGGATATGTCCGGTATGGTGTCGGAGCCCTATGGGTGTCCCTGCGGGCGGGAAGCCCACCCCCTCGTTCATTATGTGTCCGGCAGAACCGACGATGTCTTGAAAGTTCGGGGCACCCTGGTCTTCCCCTCACAGATTGAGGAGATCCTGAGTCAGGTCCAGGGTGTAGGAGGAGGATGGCAGATCGTCATCGACCAACCGCCGGAAGCCCTTGATACCTTAAAGATCATGGTGGAGGCCAATCAAGACTC
>CAYWMP010000003.1:0-59897 GCA_964459445.1 uncultured Desulfobacteraceae bacterium | reverse complement strand
AACCGCCGGAAGCCCTTGATACCTTAAAGATCATGGTGGAGGCCAATCAAGACTCCTGGGCCGCGGAAGAAACCGTGGAGAAAATGAAGAGTGAAATCTCTTCTCACATTCAATCTAGATTGGGAATAGGTGCCGTGGTTGAAGTAAAAGAGCCTTTTTCATTGCCGCGCTATGAGGGCAAGGCGCAGAGGGTCATAGATCTTCGCAAGAAAAAATAGCTGTTGATTTTGGTGAGTAGCCAACCCTAAATGAAAACCGCAAAACAAATCATTCACCGCAGAGTCCCAGAGCACGCAGAGAGGATTCATTTTTTCTTTGCGATCTTCGTGTCTCTAGCGACTTGTCGGGTCGTAGCTCGCAGAGCGAAGCCTGAAGCGGGCGGTGCGAAATAAGAGCATATGTGAGGAAAACTTGGTGAAGTTGGAAAGATTCGGGCCATATAGACGCCTACTGAGAGAGCTTCGTGGTTATCTCATCCAATTTGTTCATGATGACATCCATTTGATTCCAGACACCGACTAGATGGGCCACAGAGACCATGGCATCCTTAGTCCCGGGCCGCCCGCCCGCTATTCTCGTGACCTTCTTTATGCCGGCTCCTTTTCCAGTGCCTTTCTTTGACAATGCTTTACCCACAATTTGATTCAACTGACGCATCTGACTCGCCATGGTTTTGTTCTTCACATGAAGCTCTTGGATCCTTCTCTCGAGCTCCATGATTCTTTTCTGAAGTGCTGCGATATCAGAAGCGTCGCTCTTCTCTCCTGTCGCCTCTTGTTTCTTTGCGAGTATGACACCTTCTGCTTGAGCTTGTGCCAGGGCAGAGTTTTCAAAAGAGGCATTGAAAAGATTCGGAATCAGAAATATAGAAATCAACAACAATATCGTGAGAAATCCTTTCTTATTTATTCTCTTCATAACGTAGCCCCCTTCGGTAATATGAAATCCTACAAATAACAGGCATAAAATAGAAATATAAGATAGAAATTTTATTCATTGTAGCATTTTAGCCCTTTGAAAGGGACGAACTTGGTCCATTGGGCCAACTTCTGCAGGTTACCTTCACCACAGAGGCGCGGAGAACACAGAGAATGTCCTTCGGGAGGGCCTTGAGCCTTGAACAAAGTCTTGTATTATCTTAGCCTCCTCACATTTTCCCATCCCGCCAAAGGCGGTGGAGAAGTTTTCATCTGTCGGTACTTGTCCCGCCATAGCTTCACGCGGCGCAAGCGCCTGCGCTGCGCGTAGCGACGGCGGATCTCCCGACAGATGAAAAAATACTAAACCCTCTGCGCTCTCTGCAAGCTCTGCGGTGAATAAATGACATGGAAAGTCATCGCCGATTTTATGCATCGAGAGGTTATGGCATTACGCCATATTTTTTAAGCTTCTTATGCAACGTCCTTCGCGTAATACCCAGGCGCCTTGCAGCCTCGCTCTTGTTGCCGCCAACCATATCAAGGGTCTTCAGGATCGTCGCTTTCTCAACTTCTTCCAGCGGCACATCGCCCGGAACGGCGTCCAGGACAACCTGTTCACCTTCCGCTGCATCTTCAGAGATAAAGGGAAGATCCGCAACATCCAAATATTCGGATCGCGAAAGGACCACACCGCGTTCAACCGCGTTCATCAACTCCCTCACATTCCCGGGCCAATCATACCTTAGCAATGCATCCATGGCCTGGGGTGTGAATCCTTTTATTTTCTTGTTGTTTTTCTCAGCAAACATCTCCCTGAAATGCTGAACGAGCAGGGGAATATCCTCTCGTCTTTCCCTCAAGGTCGGCATGTTTAGCGTCACAACGTTTAAACGGTAATAGAGATCATCCCTGAACCGGCCTGATTCAATCTCTTGAAGGAGATCCTTGTTGGTTGCAGCAATAACCCTGACATCGACCTTGATGACTTCTTCACCGCCGACCCTAGTGATTTCTCTCTCCTGGAGCACGCGCAGCAGTTTGACCTGCATGGAAAGGGACATCTCGCTTATCTCATCTAAAAAAATGGTCCCGGTATGGGCTTGTCGAAAACGGCCTTCCTTCTTTCTATGGGCGCCGGTAAAGGCGCCTTTCTCATGGCCGAAGAGTTCGGACTCCAGCAGGGTCTCCGTGATGGCTGCACAATTGATCTTTACAAAAGGCCCGTTTTTTCGTGTGCTGTTAAAATGCAAGGCCCCGGCGATCATCTCCTTGCCCGTGCCTGAACCACCTGTGAGAAGTACGGTGGCCTCGGTTGGCGCGACCTGAGCCACTGTTTCCAGGAGCTGGACCATGGCAGGACTTCGGCCGATCATGTTTTGCCTGTCAAAATGATTGCCCAGGCTTTCCCTGAGAAGACGGTTCTCTTCCCTCAAGTGGGTGTGGTCCATGGCTCGTTCAATCGCAAGACGCAATTCATCAAAATCAAGGGGCTTGGTGAGATAGTCGTAGGCCCCGTTTTTCAAGGCTTCCACGGCGGTCTCCACGGATCCAAAGGCCGTCATGATGATTACGGGTATGGCCGGGTTAAAAGCCTTGATTTCATTAAGCGCTTCAAGGCCCGATACCTTCACCATGCGTATGTCCATCAGGATCAGGTCGAATGCCTGTTCATTGACATTCTCAATGGCCGTGGACCCGTCATCGGCCTCTGCGATCGTGTACTCCCAACCTGTCAAGAGGGTCTTCAACATCGTCCGATGCGCAGAGTCGTCATCAACTACAAGTATGGTACCTTTATTAGTCATTGGTCACACCCGTCGTTCGTCATTGGTTATTGAGTTTAGAGCCAGGAGCACCGGTCTTCGCCATGTTGGCTACGATCCGGCAAGCGGAGCGACACCACCAACTGCTTATCGGAGCGGAGCGTAGATCCCGCCTTCAGCGGGACTGTCTACTGCCGACTTTCTTCTTCCCTTTGCCCGTTTTCCTTGTTTTTCGATTTTCAATATTCAATCTTCAATTGATCACTCCCGTCTCAATCTGTTCCTCTTTCCTCTCAGCCTGCCGGCAGTAGAATGCTAACAGTAGTTCCCTTCCCTACCTCGCTCTCCACTTTCACTTCGCCCCCATGGGACTCGATGATCTTGTGGACGATTGCGAGACCCAGGCCCGTGCCGGATTGTTTGGTTGTGAAGTAGGGATCGAAGATGCGATTGAGATCCTTGCTATCGATTCCTGCCCCGCTGTCTGCCACGGTAACTCTTATGTGACCGGATTCTTCATGACTATCCACTTTAACAGTGAGTAATCCCCCATTTTCCATCGCTTCGACGGCGTTCAGATGGAGATTGAGCAGGACTTGGTTAATCCTGTCGGGATCTATGGAGACATCTTTTGCATCTTCGGAGAATTCGGTTTCAATGGTAATGCCCTTTTCCCGGGCTTGACTCGCGACCACCTTTAGGGAATGTTGTATCAGGGTCTTTAAAGATGTGGGTTTTTTCTCCATAGTCAAAGGGCGCGCAAACTCCAGAAGCTGGCTGATGACCCTGTTCAACCTTTCGACCTCCTGGACCATGATGTCGGCGGTCTTTTGATCATCAGGAACGTCTTTGTATCTCTCCCTGAAATAGGTTGCGAACCCTTTGATTGAACTCAATGGGTTCCGTATCTCGTGGGCAATGCCTGCAGCCAGCCTGCCTAGAGAAGCGAGACGTTCACTCCTCTCTATTTCTCTTTTCAGCGACTGGATCTCTGTCATATCTCTGAACAGAACGATACAGCCCAAATAGGCGCCGTCATCCCCTTCCAAAGACGAAACACTGACATCCAATGGAATGGTCCTTCCATTTTTCAGATGACAATCAATTTCTTTTTCTATGATACCCTCAGAGGTCGACAATTCCTCGGCAACGCCACAAAGCTCGATGGGGAGAACTTCTCGGGCATCCGTTCCGATAACTTCACCGGGCGTTAGTTCAAGGACTGATTCTGCGGTCTGGTTAACGGATACAATTTTTTTGTCCACATCCGTAGCCATCAGACCGATAGGCATGTTTTCGACGACCGTATCGGAAAAGGCCCTAATCCTGCTCAACGATGTTCGGGTCGAGCGATAGGCCTGCACCATAAACAGGGAAAAGATGCCCGCAAACCAGATCAAAAGAAGGATGGCGGCCATAATTAACGTGTGACGCACATCCTTCTTTCTCGCTTCCTCAATGGGTCCCATGTCCAGGCCAACGAAGATGATCCGTTCCGGCTGTTCGACTTCAACCTCTTTATGCATCATTTGGTTGGCTTGGCGCCAATCTCGGGACATCATCCTGCCGTGAAGCCCTCTAAAGGGAATGAGCGTTGGGGTAAAGCGCCGAAAGACCTCAAAGACTTTTGCACTGTTCCCTCCCGATACCTGACGCCATTGAACATCCTGACTGCGAGATATCATGTCCAGATCAAAATCCCAACCGTACCTGTCGCCGATCATGTCAGGGTCGTTATGCGCAAGGATGGTTCCATTGATGTCCGTTACTATCAAATGGACTATATCAGGCTGTTGGGCCGTTTCAGTCAGGAGATTCTGAAGCCTAAACCCACCTCTCCCTTGGCTTCGCATCATGTCACGCATCATGTTGCCCATCCTGCCGCGCATCATGCCGTCCATCATGCCGCCCATCATCCCCCTCATCCCAGTCCTTGCCCCGGCCTCAAAGGATCGGATAAGCGCAGCGCCCTTTTCCAGCAGGAGTAAAGTCGTGGCTTCCTTTTGTTTGTTGATGTGCTGCATGGTCCAAAAAACAAAAATGGGTACGAGGATAATTGCAGAGCCGACAAGTATCCATGGCGGTATGCTAATCCACAATTTTCTGCTCGGTTTTTCCATAAACTTATTCTTAAAAGCAAAATGAGGACCAGGCACTCGTTCTTCGGCGCTCTTTCCCATTGAAATGTTATTCACGGATTGGTCCTCACAACACATCTATTGACTGAAAAAAGTCTTGATGTCTAAAAACTTTCATAATTTCGAAAAGTTATCTAGGCTGACTTCGTACCATTTCCTGTCAACCAGATCGGTTTCTTTTTATCTAATCGCAAACAATTTTCGAGTCGTCTGAATGGAGCGAAAACAAAAACAAGCTGATGTGGATACTTTTTAACCGAATGGATACGTAACATGTATACATAGTATCCACTTTTGTTGGAATGTTTCAAGTCTAAATCTCCACTGCGCCATGAAGCCTTCAAAATTATATTATGATTTCAGCAAGTTAACGCATTCTCCCATTTCTGGCATGGCGGTTGCTCTATAGTTGGCCAACAACGGCATTGTCGATTTTAGAAAACCTAATTTAACTAATCAGGAGGTAAAGCGATGAAAAGATTTGTGATAGTTGCAGGAATCATTGTCTTGATCGGTGCGGTGGCTGTTCCGGTCATGGCCCATGGGCCGGGAATGGGAAGAGGCCGCCATATGATGGGTTACGGGGGTGGCGGTCCCGGATATTCAGGCCAGTATGACAACCCCTATGGAAACCTTACTGACGAACAACGCAGCCAGTTGGAAAAAGCGCATCAGAGTTTTTTCGATGAAACCGTCAAGCTGAGAAATGAGATCTGGAGCAAGAAGGCGGAACTTAGCAGCATTTTGTACGCATCCGAGCCTGATACGGACAAGGCAAAGTCTCTTCAGAAAGAGATTAGTGATCTTAAGGCTCAATTGGCCGAGAAACGGCTCGATTATGAGATTGAGACCCGCAAGATCGTTCCTGAAGGTTCTCTTGCAGGAGGATACGGCAGGGGTTATGGCCGCCACAGGGGCGGTTTCGGCCAGGGCAAAGGGTACGGCATGCACATGGGCGGTTACGGTCAAGGCATGGGTTACGGCATGCACATGGGCGGTTACGGTCAAGGCATGGGTTACGGCATGCACAGAGGCGGTTACGGTCAAGGGGCTTGCTGGAATTATTAACCTTAAAGCGGGGGGCGATTTTATATCGCCCTCCGGACAAACCTTTGCAACACTTTAAGGCTTTACCCTAAGCCTTGTCGAAGATCCCGACCTGACGGGGACCTTAATCCCTTCACTTTTCTTTGGAGGTTGAATCATGCGTTTAAAAGGCACCCCTTGCAACAAACCCGGGAAGAGGAATTTCAGCTGCCCTTCCTATTCCGACTGCTTGGGTCATGCGGCAAAGAATTGCTGGGATCATTTTAGTTGTTCTCTTTGTCCTGAGGAATCGAAGAGGCACATAAATAAAAACAACTCCACCCCGACAACCCACTTTCCGACCTTTTACGAATTACCGCCACATCTTGACAGGGTTTTTCGAGAAAAAACGATCTAACCCCCATTCCTTTTTATTTCTAATTCAGCTCAAATTCTTCTAAGATCAACCAGGCATCTGGAAATGAATACTTTCTATCCATCTGTATACCGTTTCCTTCAAAAAACCGTATACTTCTTATCCATACACCTTCCGAAGACCATTAGCTGAATTCAAGTTTCCGCCATCCCGCTGACTTAATTCAATCGTGATTTCAAATCGTTGCGAGATATCTGCCACAAAGTGGCACACCTTTTGCTCAATTCCGAATGCAACTATCTTAGAATTGTGGAGGTTCACCAGGATATGACCGAGAATTTGCCCGCATATGGACACTGGTCAGTGGTTGCCATTTACTCAATCGTTTTCCTTATTTTCGTTTTCAGCTTTTATCGTCCCCGCACCAAACACGATTGGCGGACTTTCGGTGCTTTTTCAGCCTTCGTTATTGCACTTTTCACTGAAATGTACGGCTTCCCTTTAACGATTTATCTGCTGTCGGGGTGGCTCGTGAGTCATTTTCCAGGCATTGATTGGTTTTCCCACGACGCAAGTCATCTTTTGCAAACACTCCTTGGGTGGGAGGGGAATGCCCATTTTGGCCCCCTTCACACCTTGAGCGAAGTTCTCATCATTGGAGGCCTTCTGTTGCTAGCTATCTCCTGGAGGGTGCTTTTCCAGGCGCAACGCAATCGCGATTTAGCGGTCACCGGCCCCTATGCCCTTATAAGGCATCCTCAGTATGTTGCCTTTGTGATCATCATGGTGGGATTCCTTGTACAATGGCCCACAATTCCCACTCTGCTGATGTTTCCCGTCCTGCTCCTGATTTATGGACGTCTTGCCCGTCGCGAAGAAAAAGAAGCTCTGGCAATTTTCGGCGAACGCTATATCCGGTATGTGAATACCACGCCACGATTTTTCCCGAGGATTTCCGGGCGCAAACCAACCCTAAGCCATCCCCCTAAATTTGAGCCCATAGGCGAAAGGATCTATGTAAGTGATGAAGTCCGCCAAGGAGGTGTTTTTGAACGAAAAAAATCATAGCGGTGATCTTCAACAAGTGAAGGAATCAATCGGCGATGGAACCGGTATCACAGCCCATCTATCCATTGGAGGTATGACCTGTTTATCATGCGCCCGTAGGATCGAAGAGGGATTGAAGAAATCGTCGGGGGTTCTCGAAGCTGAGGTGGAATTTGCGAGAAAGCGGGCCGAAATCCTTTATGAGCCTGGGCGTATTGACCTGAGTGGATTGAAAGCATCCGTTGATGCCCTGGGCTATAGCGTCCTCCAAAAAGAAAATGAAATTGATGAGAAGCAGGAATTCCCATCCCTTTCTGATTTACTCTCAAGTCCTCGCCCCTATCTGATCGGATTGGCCGTTTCATTCGGCGTCATCGGATTCTATCTAGGGCTGCTTACCCTGACCTCTGATTGGTACAACGCCAGGGCCGAGTTCAAAGAGTATGGCTGGTGGTTAGGCGCCCTCGCCCTTGGACTGGGAGTTCAAGCCCTGTTGTTCACATTCTTGAGAGCCTGGCACAGGGGAAGAGGCATGAAAGCGGCCAAATGCAGCCTTGCGGCATCGGGTGGGATATCCACTACGGCCATGGCCGCCTGTTGTTCCCATTATCTTGCGACACTTCTCCCGGTAATCGGCATTCCCTTTCTTTCATCTTTTACAGCCGGTCTGGCCGAATACCAGACATACTTTTTCCTGATAGGCGTGTTGTCTAATCTTTTCGGGATCTCACTCATGCTTCGAATGATGAGCAGAAGCGGAATGCTACGGATGGAGGCCATTATGAACCACCTGACGTTCGGGTATTTGCCGGCAAAAAGATAAAGGGGGTTTCGAACATGAGACACTTTCTGTTTAAAAGAAAATCATTATGGATTTGCTCTTTTGCCTGTTTGATACTTTCGGTCTGGGCATTGAGCGTAGCGGCCTATGAAACAAAATCAAATCGCGCAAACAGGGTTAGAGTGGAAGTAAAACCCGTTCAGTTTGCTCAAGGCAAACCGGCAAAATTCCAAATTCGCATGAACACCCATTCGGTCCCTCTCACTGAGGACATGCTTGCCGTATGCGCGTTAAGGGACAATCAGGGACGTGAATACCGGCCCGTGAATTGGGATGGGTCCCCTCCCGGGGGCCATCACCGCAGCGGCATCCTTGAATTTCCGCCCCTCGAAGGCCAACCGCAACTGGTTACCCTGATCATAAAGAATGTCGCAAAAGTCCCTGAGAGAAGCTTTCAATGGAAAATGAGAGAATAGTTGACCTTAAATCCCGACGCTCTAGAGCCGGCGTCGATGTTCGGTGATAAAGGGAGTGTTTTTTGCGTAACACCAAACTCAAAAGAAAGTTTTTGACGACAACATTCAGCATTCGCCCTCTTTCATTCAAACCGATCATGGGGTTTTGAAATGGTAAGTGAAACCTTAGAACTTCCGGTAATCGGCATGACCTGCACCAGATGCTCCGCAACGGTGGAGCGGGTATTAATGAAAAAGGCGCCGGGCGTCATCTCCGCGACTGTCAATTTTGGCACTGAAACCGCCATAGTGGAGTTCGATCCAAAGGCGGGCGATCTTCAAAACATGGCAGATGCGGTGAAAAATGCGGGTTATGAATTAATCCTTCCAGCCGAAGGGGCTGATGAGCGGGATGTGGAACAGGAGGCACGTGAAAAGGAACTCGCTTTGCAAAAAAGGTATTTTCTGATCGGTCTGCTTTTTACGATCCCACTTTTTGCCCTCAGCATGGGACGCGATTTCTCTCTTCTAGGCCCATGGGCCCACGGGGCATGGATGAATTGGATTTTCTTTGCCTTGGCCACACCTGTCCAGTTCTATACCGGTTGGGGATTCTACACAGGCGGATGGAAGAGTCTTAAGGGCGGTGCGGCCAATATGGATGTCCTCGTTGCTTTAGGTTCTTCTGCAGCCTATTTCTACTCTCTGGCCGTGCTTATCCTGCCTGGTGTAGGGGTACACGTCTATTTCGAAACCTCTGCCATTATTATCACCCTGATCAAGCTTGGAAAACTCCTTGAGGCCAGGGCCAAGGGGAGAGCTTCGGCGGCCATCAGAAAACTGATGGATCTTGCCCCTAAAATCGCCCATGTGGAGGACGAAAATGGTCAAGAGCATGATATGCCCTCCGACAAGGTTCAACCCGGACAGGTCGTAATCGTCCGGCCTGGCGAACGTATCCCGGTTGATGGAGCGGTCCTATTTGGTCAATCAGCAGTGGACGAGAGCATGCTTACCGGTGAGTCCATTCCCGTGGACAAAGCAGAGGGAGACCAAGTCTTTGGGGCAACGGTAAACCAGCAGGGGTTACTGAAGATAAAGGCTATCGGTGTGGGATCTCAGACCGCCCTCTCCCAAATCATTCGTCTAGTCCGCCAGGCGCAGGGCTCCAAAGCCCCCATCCAGCGGCTCGCCGATAAGGTTTCCGCCGTCTTCGTGCCTGTTATTATTGTCATTGCCGGCATCACCCTGGGGACATGGTGGTTAATCGGCGGCGAATTTGTACCTGCCATGATTCGCATGGTGGCGGTATTGGTTATTGCCTGCCCGTGCGCTCTTGGTCTCGCTACGCCCACCGCCGTGATGGTCGGAACCGGCAAAGGCGCCGGCATGGGAATCCTGTTCAAAAACAGCGAAGCTCTTGAGACCGCCCACAAGCTCAACACGGTCATGTTTGACAAGACCGGTACGATCACTAGAGGAGAGCCAGTCCTTACTGACTGGATTCCCCTGAACGGCGACGGCAAGCGAGCCCTGTTGCTCGCTGCCAGCGCCGAAGCCGGCAGTGAACACCCCATAGCAAGGGCTGTGGTCGAAGGCACAAGACAGTGGGGACTCCCCTTGGCTAATGTTGAAGCCTTTAGTACGACCAGTGGTTTTGGGGTTGAGGCCCAAGTCTTGGGCCACAAGATTCGTGTAGGCAAACCGGCGTGGTTTGCGGAATATAGCCCATTGCCTACAACGGTGGAAAACCTTGTCCTGGATACCGCTTCTCAGGGCAAGACTGTTATGTTGGTGGAAATTTCAGGGTATTTGTCGGGGCTCCTTGCCGTGGCGGACCAAGAAAAAGAAGGTGCCAGGGAGGCCGTTGCCGAATTAAAGGGCATGGACATTACCCCGATCATGCTGACTGGAGATAATGAACAAGCCGCCCAGGCCATTGCTGCCAACGTCGGTATCGAAAGGGTAGTGGCCGGTGTCTTGCCTGAACGCAAAGAGGAAATCGTGCGTGAGACGCACAACAATGGGGATGTCGTGGCCATGGTGGGCGACGGCATCAACGATGCGCCGGCACTGGCCCGCGCGGATGTAGGCGTGGCCATCGGCACAGGTACGGATGTGGCCATGGAGGCAAGCGATATTACGCTCGTCGGCGGGGAATTGTCGGGTGTGTCAAGGGCAATCAAATTATCCAAGGCAACCATGCGCACTATCAAGCAAAATTTGTTCTGGGCCTTCTTTTATAATGTCTCACTCGTGCCCCTTGCAGCCGGGGTGCTCTATTCGGTTCCCTGGATGCCTGGTCTTATTAAGGATCTTCATCCAGCCATGGCCGCCGGAGCCATGGCCCTGTCGAGCATAACGGTAGTGATGAATAGCTTGAGGCTCGGAAGGCGCCGGACCTGATAAATCAAAGGTCAATTGTTTTCCTAAATAAGAATAAGGAGGCGTTTATGAAAGATACCCTATTAGGCAAATTGTTTAAAAATCATTCCCTGGCAATGATTCTGTGTTGCGCAATTCCTCTCGGCCTGCTTGTTGTTCTGTCATATGCCGATTCTTTGGGCTCCTGGGGCTACTATGGACTTTTACTCCTATGTCCATTGATGCATGTGGTGATGATGAGAGGGCATGGGCATCATACAGCGTCGGGAGCAAAGAATACAACGACCCTAACCGAGGAGAAGAAAAAGATTCTCCTACCGGCACCCGAGGTTCTGAAGGAATCGCAACTGGATAAATGAGTAAAAAATTAACAAGTCTGATCCTAATACTGGGCCTAGGTGTGTTGGCCGGCCCCCTTTGTGTGGAGCTCTGCCCTTCAACGCACCACGGCATCGGTTCTGTTCAAAGCACTGAGTGTTCCTTCTTATCGTTTTTAGGGGTATGGGTAATCGCTCTATTTGGCTTTATCCTCGCGAGCCCGTTTCTTCATGTAAACTTTAACTTCATCCCCGATGGGTTTTCCCCACCACCTTTTAAACCTCCCAGGCTTTACTCCTAATTCCTTCAACCAATCTCTTATTATATCCAGAAGTCTTAGCTTGCGAAGATCTAAACATTAAAGTCTGAGCTTCACCGGTTGGTCTGGGATGATTTATCCCGCTAAAGGAAACCAATTTCGAAATATTTATTATAGGAGTCACCAATGGGAAGAAAAGAAAAAGCGTTAATGATCGCCATTGGAGCAAACCTCTTTCTTGTGGCCCTTAAATTTTTCCTGGCCGGAATCTCCGGAAGTATGGCGCTGAATATGAGCGGCTGGCACTCGGTTCAAGGTCTATTCGTCTCCGTGGCGGTATTCCTCGGGCTTATCCTCGCCAGGAAAGAAGAAAGCAGACTTTCAAGGGGCATAAGCCAGATTGAGAATGGTGTGGCAATGCTCATCTCTCTTTTCGTTTTCTACCTGGCCTACAAGGTGTTTATCATGATGACACAGCCCCACCACGCCATGCTCACCAATGTCCCCATCGTTACCCTCGGGGCGATGCTTGGCGCAAGCATCTGTTACCTCATGTCGAGATTTAAAATCTATGTGGGGCAAGCCACCCATTCTCCCGGTTTGGTCGCCGACGGATACCATTGCCGGATCCACGTGGTGATGGAGATTGCCGTCATCATAGGACTCGCCGGCTATCTGCTCGGATTCAAAAACCTTGATATGCTGGCGGCCGTCGTGGTCACTCTGTTCGTCCTTCAAACGGGCTGGCGACTCTTTACCCGGTCCCTGGTCGGCCTTACCACGAAAAACGCATCCCCGGACTACTGCTGCCATGTTGAGCAAGGCGGGGTAAAACTGAGCAGGCCCAAAACCGCCATGACCTTGGCCTCGGTCCTGTTACTCGCTTACATCCTCTCGGGATTCTATTCGATACAGTGGAACGAGAGGGGGATTGTAAGACGTTTCGGTCAATTTGTCGGTGACGTTGTCACTCCGGGGATCCATTACCGTCTCCCCTGGCCCGTCGAATCCGTAGACAGGGTGAAAAAAGATGATATCCAGGTTACGGAGACAGGCCCCTACCTTATGCTTACGGGAGACGAGAATCTGATTCGAATGAACGTCACGGCACATTACCAGGTGAAAGATGCCTTGGATTATCTTTTCAATTTGGAAAAGCCGGACGCCTTCGTGAGAGATGCCACACGGTCTGCTCTCAGGCAAGTCGTGGGAGAGATGAAAATAGATTCAATCTTGACTGCCGCAAAATCGGCGGTCCTGCAAAGAACAAAAGTCCTCACCCAATCTTCACTGGACAAATGGGATTCGGGCATCCGCATTGTTGGGGCGCAATTGCTCATGGCGGATCCGCCGGGAGAGGTGATGGCGGCTTTTCGCGATGTGGCCAGCGCACGTGAAGACCGGGAAACCTATATTAACGAAGCCTATGGATACCGGAACAGCGTCCTTCCTGAAGCCAGAGGAAAGGCAGCCAAGATCGTGATGGAAGCACAGGGCTTTAGAGCCGAACGAGTCAATCATGCCGTAGGTGAGGCTTCGCGGTTCTCGATGCAACATGCGGAACATGACAAGGCAAGGGGCGTCACGGAAACGAGGCTCTACATCGAAACCATGGAAAGAGCATTGCCGCCCGTGGAAAAAATTCTGATTAATCCTGAAGTAAAACAAGGAGTTATGGATCTTTGGTTCTTCGGGAAAGACACAAACAAGGTCGTGGTCGAATAATAAGCTGCGGCAAGGAGGAAAAAAATGAAAAAGAAAATAATAACCGTCGTCATTGCCCTGTTGGTGATCGCAGCCAGCGGCCTGATCTTCTTCCAGGTGGACGAACGGGAATATGTTGTCGTTACACAATTCGGCGAGCCGATCGAGGCCATCAAAAAAGCAGGCCTAAACTGGAAATGGCCCGATCCGATTCAAAGCGTTAACCGCTATGACAATAGACTGAAGACCTATGAACTCGGTGAAACGGAGTACCTCACCGGGGACAAAAAAAACGTCATGGTGGATAGCTACGCGGTCTGGAAAATAGATGATCCGGTCCAGTTCATGAGAACGGTGAAAAACACTGCCGGCGCCGAAACGAGGCTGGCGGACATCCTCTCCTCTGAAATCGGAATCGGCGTTGGAAAATACGATCTCTCGTCACTCATCGCCGTTCAACCCGAAAAGATCAAGTTTGACCGGATGATGGAAGAAGTGAAGGGTGAAATCGGTCAAAAGACCAATGACTACGGGATTGAAATCGCCGACGTGAAAGTCACGCTGCTCAATTTCCCGGAGAGAAACAAAATAAGCGTTTTCAGAAGGATGAAGGCAGAAAGAGAGAGGATTGCGAAAAGCTACCGCTCTGAAGGAACAGAAAAGGCCCTCAAAATAAGGGCGGATGCAGACAAAGAAAAGCAAATCATTCTTTCTCGGGCCTATGAAAAGGCCCAGAAGTTAAAGGGAGAAGGTGAGGCCGGGGCCATCAAGATTTACGCGGAAGCCTTTGAGAAGGATATCAAGTTTTATGAACTCATCAGAACGCTGGAATCCTACGAAAAATTCATTGATGGAAAAACTACGGTTGTTTTGTCTGCCGATTCCGAATTGCTCAAGTTCATCAACACCTCAAATCCCGAAAATGTGAAACTCACCGGTAACCTCAAATCAATAATTGCAAAAAAGGAATAAGGATAAGGGGAGGAACAGAAATGGAAAATAATGACCATCAAAACAACGGCGCTAATGCATCTGATGAACCCTTTGATACATCAAAGAATGAAGGTGAACCGGGGCCTTCATCGGGGAGCCGTTTTGAGCAAGTGCTAAAATGGTTTTTTGTCGGACCTCTTCTCCTAGGCGCTAACCTTTGGGAAGGAATAAGGAGCACTTACATAAACCTTTTCAAATCTGATGGCGAAGTCAGCCTCAAAGATGACATCAAAGGGGCGTTCAGACATCTTCCCTTAAGAAAAAGAGGGTTCGGTTATGCAGCTATTCTGTTTGTCATGGCCGCTTATCTGATGTCCGGGGTGTATACGGTCGAGCCCGGTGAAGAAGCTGTGGCCCGGCTTTTTGGCAAAGATATGGGACAAACGATAACAGAGGGGCTTCACTACCGTCTGCCCTGGCCCTTTGAATCCATTGAAAAGGTGAACGTTATGGAGATAAGGAGGGTGGCTGTAGGTATACCGGTGTCGGAAGAACCTCTCTTATTTCCAAGGACGAGTCTTCAAGCTTCGTCATCCGGTGGTGGCGGGCATGGAGGGCATGGCGCCCATTCTTCTGCCCTTCAAACCCCGAGCCCCCAACCGGTTTCCGCAAGAAACCAATTTTTCACGGGTGATGAGAATATCCTTGAAATCAAAATGAACATCCAATACCGAATCAAAAACGCCTCCGATTATCTCTTCAACGTTGATTCCCCTGACGAACTTGTCCCCGATATAGGACGGGTAGCCGTCACAGAAATTTTCGCAGGAAAGAAGGTTGACGATCTCCTTACAACAGCAAAATCTCAAATGCAGAGAAGAATTTCTCTAAAAATGCAGCGCATGCTTGATGAATACAGGGCCGGTCTGCAGATAGTCAATGTCAATCTTCAGGAAGTAAATCCGCCCAAAGATGTTGCCCAGGCCTTCAGGGATGTGGCCAGTGCAAGCGAGGAGAGAGAAGAGAAAACCAACAAGGCCCAGGGGTACTGGAATACCGTGATACCCGAAGCGAGGGGGAAGGCACACAAGCTGATCAGCGATGCGGAGGGGTATCGGGTAGAGGTCATAAACCGAGCAAGCGGAGACGCAGACAAATTTCTGACCATGCTCAAAGAATACCAAGGAGCCAAGGATATCACAGAATACCGACTCTATCTCGAGAGCATTGAAAAGGTTCTTGCGAAGGCAAAGAAGTTTGTCATCGATTCGAAAAAGGAACGCGTCAATCTCAAGTTTGTCAAATAAAGACAAGGGAGGGCATTATGATCAAGAAACGATTATGGCCTCTTTTTCTATTGCCCGTCCTGTTGGGATTGGGCTGTGGGCAAAGGGATGGGAAGGCAGTGCCGCCCAGCCCCAACATCGTCGCCTCATACAATGGCGGCGTAATTACTAAAGACCAACTCAAAGGCAGGCTTGGCAACCTCATGCCCTGCTGCGTAGGCCGATATCAAGGTAAAGAGGGAACCGAGGAAATGATCAAAGAAATAGCCTTGCCTGCGGTCATTTCCCGGGCCATCAAGCAGAAAAAAATCGATCTGCGTCAAAACATTCGGGAAGAGATGGGGAATTTGACCGATAAATTGAACATGTCATTTTTGCACTTCAAATTCCATGAACAGATACTCGAATCCGACAGCAAATATGATGACTTGAAAGAGAGCTACGAGTACCAAAAGCGGATCTTGGAAGGGACTCCCTTGTCCGAGAGATTCAACAGATTGGCCAATATCCATGCAAAAATCCACGAAAAGATCGGTGACGAGGTGAAGAAAGTCTCCGAAAAATACCTGGCCAATCTGCGTAAGGAAGCGGCAATCACAAAAAACTATGATGTACTCGAAATTGAAGTCACAGATGATGAGCTAAAGGATTTCTATTGGCGGCACAAAGAAGGACTTCATGGGGATGAATACCGGATCCCCGAGAAGGTCAAGGTGCAGGAAATCGTCGTGGCGATCGAAAATCCGAAGGAGGACTGCCCAACCTGTCCCGAGGAAAATGAGAGGAAGGCTCGCGAAGCCGCAGAATCCGCCCTAATAGAATTCCAATCCGGAGCCGATCTGCGAACTGTCGCCAAGACCTATGCCAGCGACCCCGAGGCCCCCATTGAACCCAGATGGATAGCCCGTGGTTCAGAGGGTGAATGGTTTGATGGGGCGGTATTTTCAATGGATGAAGGTGAAATGGGCATTGCCATGGAGGAGAATGAAGCCGTTCATGTAGTCAAGGTTCTGGAAAAACGGCCCGGACGTTTTAAATCCTACGATGAGGTCGTAGATGAATTGAGAAGAGAATACCGATGGCAAAAGGGAGAGGACTATTTGAATGATAATCGAGACAGAATCCTTTTCAGCATTAATGCCAGACCTTACACCATTGGCGATTTCATCGATGAATACGACAAAAGCACCCCGCCCCATGAATGCCATCATTTGGATAAGCCCCATGGGTTGGCACACGACGCGGACTCCACTGAACTCTGTGACCTTTCCCACAACGATCTCAAGGAGCAGAAAAGCCTCATGGACCAGATGATCGACAGGGAGCTTATCGTTGAAGATACCTATGACCAGATGATCCACGTGGAGCACAAAAAAGAGATAGAATTCCTGACCATGGCAAGCCTTTATCCCCTTTTTCACAAAGAGGAAATGGAAAACCTGATCCATGTCACGGATGAAATGGTCGAAGAACACTATGAAGGAAACAGGGAAGACTATAAATATCCTGCCAAGGCCAAGATAAGTATGATCCTGATCCGAGGAGGGGAGACCGAAGAAGAAATAAGCCCGGCACTCCAAAAGGCGAATAAAGCCTATGAGGAACTGAACCCCGCATTTTTCTCTTTCAGGAAAGCTAAAAATTTTGCTGAGGTCGCCCGGATGTATTCAGAAGACGAGGTGACGGCCGCAAAAGGCGGTCGCGTTGACGTGGACATCCATGAGTGCAGAGATGCCGTGGAGTATGTGCTTATGCATGGATTCCACAAGAAGATATTCGAGTTGGATTCGGGCGATATCAGTGACGTCTTTGAGTATGGTGGCAATTATTACATCGTCAAAATCGATGGCATGGAAAATAGAAAACTGGTGGCGTTTGAAGAGGTCAGAGAGCAGGTCAGAACGGATTTGATGAGCCAGGAACACGAAAAGGTGATGGAAAAATGGGAAGATAACCTTTTGAGATCCGCGGGTTTTGAGATTTACGAAGAACCCTTTAAGCAGGTTTTAGCAGAGGTCTCTGCTGAACCCGAGCAACCCGAAGAAAGTAAGGAATCTTAGAAGACGAGGATTTGCTCAAGGCCGAAATCATCTATCGGAGGCTTTAAATGAAAAAGGTTGTATCAATAGCAGCAATAGGTTTTACCATTCTCATCGGATTCAATGCGGTGGCCCATTCTGCGAGCCCTAAAGGGGATCTCGCTCCTATTTACATGATGGGTGGGGGCATGGGAGGTGGAGGAATGGGCGGCCATGGCATGATGGGTCCCGGTCGAGGAATAATGGACCTCATGATGAGATTTCTTGATCCGAATAAGGAATCGGAAAAAGAAGCCGTTTCCGGAAGGGAAGAACTGAGATTCCGGATACAAGAGAAAAGATGGGAATTGGCCTCTTTACTCCGTTCCGAGGATCCCGATAAAGATCTGATCGATAAGAAGATCGAGGAACTCAATAGACTTGAGGGCAAGCTTGATAGAGAGATGAGTGATTCGAATTAGAAAGGAGGTGATGATCATGAAACGATTCAAGATTCCAAGAATTGCGCATTGCGACAGCGGCTGCTGTCTTTGGTCCCGGGCAAGACATGAAACTGCCCTGGGGCCTGTTCTACTCGCCCCATAGAGTCCTGCTGGTCAAATGTATCCATGGCAGCCCCTTCTTCATCCTGCACAGCTCTGCGAGATGTTCTTAATCCTGATCATTCCACGCTCTTAAATTTAAAATAAAAGGAGATAGTTCACAGATGTTTAAATAGGAGGAAAATGAAATGGAAAAGCCGATATTGCCTTTATTTAACAGAAATAAGCCTCCCGATCGCTTCCATTTGCACGAAATCGATCAAAGCAGCATCCTTGAGTGTCTTGCGAAGGAAAAAAGGAAACGTGTAATGGTCGTGGATGATGAGAAAAATTTCCGCTGTATCCTCTCAGAAGCACTCTCTATGATGGGCTATGAGGTCTTGGCTTTCAGCAATAGCCTAGAGGCTCTGAATTGCTTTCAAGACGGCTCCATCGATCTCGTTTTAACAGATCTCCAAATGCCGGAAATGGACGGATGGACACTCGCCAGGCATATCAAAAAGAAGTCTCCAAGCGTTCCTATTATCCTGGTTACCGGAGAGGATAAACAGGCTATTTCAGAAGAGCTCGGGAAGGCCCCGATAGATCGTGCCCTCTATAAACCTTTTTCCCTGAAGGAAATCGAGGAATCAGTCAGAGAATTTATTGATGCAAAGGAAGAAACATTCATAACTCATGCTTAAATGTTCTAAAACGGCCGTGAAAAACTCATCGTTAACGAAACGGATGCCTTTGTTTCTTATTTTGTCAGCGCTCTATTTCATGTTAAATTCTCCTGTCCCATCCTACGCCTCTAAAGATCCCATGACGGCCGCCGGGGTCATGCGATTCAGGGAAAATACGGTCGCACCGGAGTTCGAGATTAAGGAAATTGGGGGAAGACAATTACGTCTTAAGGATTTAAGGGGAAAGATCGTCTTGCTTGACTTCTGGGCAACCTGGTGACCCTGGTGCAGGAGGGAGATGCCCTCCTTGGCCAAATTGTACAATGAGTTCAAAGAAGACGGTTTTGTGATTCTGGCAATCAGCACAGGAGAGAAGAAGGAAATCGTTAAAGAATTTGCTGAGAAGAAAAAACTGCCTTTTCCCGTTCTTACCGATACGGACGGGGCGGTGGCAAAACAGTACGGTGTTAGGGCCCATCCCGATCATTTCTTTATTGATAGACGGGGAATAATAATAGGCAGAGCACTCGGAGGAAAAAACTGGGCGGCCGTTGAGGTTCGAAACCTAATCCGGTCTCTCCTTCAAGAGAGTTGAGAATAATGTAGATGAACCGTCATGTTCTAAATCTGAGCTGAAGGGAATGCTGAATCGTTTTCTTGTTCCAGTGACGGTTGCTTCAAGTTCTGATACCCCGCATCATGATGAGAGACGAGCTTCATTCGCCCTGCATTTTCCCAGGACCTGGTTTAGAGCACCATGCCACGAGGTTCGATGAGGACTATCCTGGATATTTACTATCCGTTTGTATACCCATGTATGGATACTTTGTATCCATTCTGAAATTAACGAAACGTCATTCGGTTTCATCCGCCAAACGGAATTTTAGAGAAATATTTGTATTCTCAAGATGTTAAGAAAACATGCCACAAGCTCACACATTGTGGCACGGTCGTTGCTTTAAAAACGGACAAAAGTCGGGAGATAATACTTTGCTAAGGAGGTTGGAAAATGAAAAGATATCTGGTAATCGGGGTTGCCGCTGCATTTTTTTTAGGTGTGATTGGGTTCTCCTATACCCATTTGGTTGGACCGAATGAGGCACATGCCTGTGGTTGGGGTAAATCCGGAGGCGGGGATTATGTACCCCAGGAGCGTGGTTCCGACCAGTCAAGGCTTGGTTCGCTATACGACAAATTTACCGGAAACAGCAAAGCCTATGCGAGCTCCTCTTTGACCAAAGAACAGGCCTATGATGTGATTTCTACTCACATCAAGAAACTGAATCCCAGCTTGGAAGTTGGAGAAATCAAGGATTCCGGGCGCTTTTACGAGGCTGAAATCCTTAGTGAAGACAAAGCCGTGGTTGAGCGGCTGGCGGTTGACAAACAATCCGGGCGAATCATGCCCATACTTTAATGGAGTTTATTTACCCGCTACCAATTTGGCTGGGGAGTTGGCAAAAACCGGAGCAGGAAAATGAGTGTCGGCAATAAAAAAATAGATCTTGTTCTTCTTGTTGTGTTAATTTTAGTAATTGTAGGTGTTCCTTTGGGCATCATGGCCTATGATCGCCACGTCTGGGAGCAAAAGATACCCGCCGGTGCGAAGGAATTTACGCTCACCGGGCATGCCCAGAAGGGGTGGTTGGCCGGTGAAGTCAAGGCCTATGATGCCATTTCCCTCTGGAAAAAAACCGGGCCCGTGCAGCGGCCCGTGATAGAGGTGAACAAAGGCGATCGGGTTGTGCTTAAACTCAGAAGCAGCGATGTCATTCACGGCTTTAGCCTAAAAGACTTCGGAATCTTCATAAATGACGGCATTCAACCGGGAAAAAGCCTTTTGGTGTCTTTCACGGCCGACAAGGCAGGCACCTTCACCTTTTCGTGCAATGCCATCTGCGGTGACAACCATCAAAACATGCAAGGCACCCTGGTGGTCAAGGTATAACTCGCCCGACGATGAAGAACCCGCACCCAACTTTCATTTCTTTGGATTTAGTGGCTTAAGACGCGCCACCAAGTTCTCCAACAAAACCAGATCCGAGATTCTCAACAGGGGGAACCCATGATCGGCAGAAAGCCTGTTATTCTGGCTATTGGATTTGTTCTTGTTCTATCGACTATAGTCCTAACGGGGAAATCCGGTCCTGCGCAGGCACCCCCCTGGGGTTCGGCGCAGGATATCGTGTATGGCCGGGTCATGTCTCAATTCGGCCCGGTGGAAAACGCCAGAGTGCGGGTTGCCGGTGATGAAAGATTCACCATCACGGACAGCCAGGGTCGATTTGCCCTGGGAACCAAGCATCTTTCAGCACAGCGTTTTTGGGTGACCGCAGGGAAAGAGGGGTGGTTCAACAACGCACAAGTGAGCAACCGTTCCGGCCGCTCCAGAGACATTTATCTTAACCCGATTTATTTGAATGACCGCTCCGATTACCGCTTCATTTCACCGGTGACCTGTTCCAGGTGTCATGTGAAGCTCACACGCTACTGGGATAGATCAAAAATGGCCCATACTACGTCCAACCCGAAAGTGCTTAGCCTGTTCTATGGAACGGATGCCTATGACCGCCCGGGAATCGGTCCGGGTTTTAAATTGGATAATCCGCGCAGCAACGGGAACTGCGTCACATGCCATGCACCCTCTTCTGCGGCCTCAAGCCCCTGGTCCCAGGACCTCGGCAGCGTTCTGCGATCCCCACTGACCGAGTGGGAGGGATTGAGCTGCGACTATTGCCACAAGGTCAGGAAAATCATCCCCGACAAAACAAAACCCAGTGGCATGAGCGCGGTCCTGGAAAGGCAATCTTCGCCCAGATCAAGATCCATCCTGGTCTTCGGACCCTATGATGATGTGGTCGTTCCTCCGATGGCCGCATCCTACAACCCCGTCTACGATCAAGGGAAATTTTGCTCCACCTGCCATAGTCACTTTAAGAGATTGGAGGGTGACAAGACCTGGAATTATGGAGAAATCTATACAGAGGAAGAATGGGCCGGTTTCGGGTTGAAGGACGGTGCCTCGGTACCTGTCCAGACAACCTATCAGGAATGGAAGCAGTGGCAGGATCGCCTCCCTTCCGGTGATCCGAATAAGGGGAAGAAATGCCAGGATTGCCACATGAGTTGGCGAAAAGAGATGCTGCCCTACGATAATTACGTGGTGGACGACATGGCCCGAAATATGTGGGGAACTTATCGCTCGCCAAAAAACATCCGACCCCACCATTTTGACGGAGGGACGGAGACGCAGCTAAAGACCGCCCTTTCCATGGAATTGGAAGGCGAAATCAACGGCAATCTGTTGGATGTGACGGCTTTTATCACGAATACCAACGGCGGGCATTGGGTGCCCACGGGAGAGACCATGAGAAGTGTGATGCTCGTGGTTCAGGCCTTTGATTCAAACGAAAAACCGTTGAAGATGACAAAGGGTGAGCGGCTCCCTGAATGGACCGGTGAAGGGAATAGGTCGGACGGCAATTTTGCGGGGTCGCCCGGGTCTGTCTTCGCTCGGGTCCTGGGAGATGATGAAGGCAATATCCATGTCCCCTTTTGGCAGGCAACCAAAATCGTCTCGGACACCCGGGTCAGACCCAAAGGCACGACTGCCCTGAAATTTCAATTTGCTCTGGAAGATCCTGAGGACGAACCCGAGGCAGAGGCCAAACTGATCTATAGACCGGTTATCAAGCCATGGGCGGAAAAAAAGAAATGGCCTGTTGAAGATATCTTGATCACCAGCAAAGTCTGGTAGAACGAGGAGGTTAAACATTGAAAAAGTATTTGATCCTATTAGC
Organism: uncultured Desulfobacteraceae bacterium; assembly: GCA_964459445.1. GTDB lineage: Bacteria > Desulfobacterota > DSM-4660 > Desulfatiglandales > HGW-15 > CAYWMP01. The sequence continues at coordinate 37,460 of CAYWMP010000003.1, read as the reverse complement.
GACAGCCTGCGCCCTAGGGCTGTTGTTCGTTCCCGGGCACGTGCTGGCCGGGAAGATTACAGGAACGATTAAGGTAAAAGGGTTGAGATCACCGGAAAACATTTTGGTCTATCTCACCAAGTCGCCCTCGGTATCCGTGGATCTCTCTGGAGCCAAGGTGGTCATGGATCAGCGAAATCTGACCTTTTTACCCCATGTCCTGCCCGTGCTTGTAGGCACAACCGTCCATTTTCCCAACAACGATAAGGTGAATCACAATGTCTTCTCCCTATCCAGGACCAAAAAGTTCAATCTTGGCAGTTATGCGGCTGGAGAGAGCAAGCCCGTGGTGTTTGATAAACCGGGCATCGTCGAGCTGAGGTGCGATGTGCACGCTGAAATGTCGGCCTATATCCTGGTCATGAAAAATCCCTACTGGGCTGTCACGGACAAAAAAGGCCGTTTCGTGATGCCTGATGCACACTATTTTGATCGCTATGGCATCAAAGGCATTAAGGACCTGCCTCCGGGCAAGTACGCTGTAAAGACGTGGCACGAGAAACTCAAAACCGGGAAGAAGAAAGTGGTGGTCCCTGAAAATGGGGATGTTTCTCTCCAAATAAACCTCACCAGGGGCACCCCCGGTGTGCTCTATAAAAGATAGCCTGTCGCCTGTCCAACGTATTCGCCGAAAATTTTTCACAGTAGAGGTAACCTTTGTGGCTTAGTGCCTTTGTGGCGAAACTATTACAAAATCTTTATCCGGAAGCCTATAGGAAGTAATGACTCAGGATGTCCCCATTTACATGGCCTTTTTTGCGGGAGTGGTGTCCTTCCTTTCCCCCTGCGTTCTTCCCCTGGTTCCGGGTTATATCTCCTTCATTTCCGGGGTCTCTCTGGAAGATATGGCGGAGAAAAAAGGCAAAGGCCTGGTGATGGTTAATGCCGTTCTTTTTATTCTCGGATTTTCCATTGTCTTTGTCTTACTCGGCGCCTCAGCCACCTGGATAGGATCCTTTCTCACGGAGAGGTTTTCGATCCTGATGAAAATCGCCGGGGTAATTATCATCTTTTTCGGGCTTTACAAGATGGGAATCTTTCGCATTCTTTTTTTCTATAGGGAGGCAAGATTCCAATTCAAAGAAAGTCGATTTGGGACTGCGGGCGCACCCCTAATTGGAGCTGCCTTTGCCTTTGGATGGACGCCCTGTATAGGCCCCATCCTGGCCGGCATCCTCACTTATGCAAGCACCTTGGAAAATGTGAATAGCGGCATGTTCCTGCTCTTGATTTATTCCCTGGGCATGGGGATTCCTTTCCTTTTAACCGCTCTCGGAATCACCAGGTTCTATGGGTTTTTCGACAAGATCAAAAAATATCTTCGCCACATCGAAATAGGCACCGGGGTCATCATGGTCGTCTTAGGCATCATGATATTTTTTAACAAGCTTGTCTTGATCCCGGGATATTTAACCTTCTTGAACCGATTTGCTTGGTAGGGGGTACCTTGAAAAAGATCCCTATGAAAAAGACATTGCCCATTCTAATAGCCTTAGGACTCCTGATTGTCTTCGGGCTCATCCTTTTGGACAAACATGATGCCAATTCGGGGAAAGGTGAGAATCCCGGCGTAAATCCAAAGAAATTGGATCGATTGTTTCGTGAGATGGCCATTATAAAGGTGCCCCATGAGACAAAGCCGGTTGAGATCAATCTCAAAGATATGAATGGCAACCTGGTTAGCATATCCGGTTTCCGGGGAAAGATTGTGTTTGTCAATTTCTGGACCACCTGGTGCCCTCCCTGTCGCCTGGAGATGCCGTCCATGGAAAAACTCCATAAAAGGCTCAAAGACAAGGACTTCGTTATGGTGGCCATTGATCTCCAGGAGTCTGCATCTAGAGTCAAGAAGTTTTTCAAGGATTTTAAACTGACCTTCCTGGCCCTTCTGGATCGGGAGGGCGAAGTGGGAACCCGATTGAGAGTCCGCAATATCCCGACCACCTATATCCTGGACAAAGAAGGAAAGATCATCGGAAAGGCCGTCGGACCGCGGGAGTGGGATACGAAAGATTCCATCAGACTCTTTGAGTATTTGGCTGATTCAGGAGAGTAAAATTGAGAAATATTGGGATTTCAGCATGAGATCTCTGTTCCTGAATTCTAGATTTCTTTTCGAATATTATGAGCAAAAAAAGTACCATCATTATCATCTTTCTAGCCCTGGCGCTTGCCGTCACGATTCCACTACTCTTGCGCCTGGCGCCTCTTGAAACAAAGACCCACGAAATATCCTTAAAAGCCAAGAAATTCGGCTATACCCCTTCCAGAATCACCGTCAATAAGGGTGATACCATCATCTTCAAACCCACCTCCTTGGATGTGACCCACGGATTCCTCCTTGATGGATACGATGTGGAGGCCATCATTAAACAACAGGGCATCGCCTATTTGAAATATTCCTGGGAGGATGATGACGGTAAACTTCAGACCGACTGGGACAAGGTCTCGGAGATCGAGGTCGTCGCGGATAAGGCAGGCAAGTTCACCTTTCGCTGCACCCAGACCTGCGGAAACCTTCATCCCTTTATGTCCGGTGAGCTTATCGTAAGACCGAACACACCCTACCATTTCGCCCTTGCCCTTTCTCTGTGGCTCACCTTCAGCCTGCTGTTGCTCTTCAGGCACAATCCACGGTTTGCCGGCTTTAAACGGATTAATGTCCTGGAGCGCATACCTCTGGTTGAACGCATCGTTAAGATGCGAAGTTTTCAGTTTCTGGTAATTCTCCCCAATTTCATCGTATTCTACCTGTTCATTCTGAGCGCCTTTTGGGGAAGTCCTGTAGGAAACCGAAACATCGCCATCATCTTCGTTTGGATTGCCTGGTGGTTTGCCTTGAAGGCGATCATTGTCCCTCTGGGCGGGAGGCTATGGTGCATGGTGTGCCCGCTGCCTGCACCGGCGGAATGGTTGAGCAGGAGGACGCTCACCGCCGTCCGGTACATCGAGAAACCCCTCAGAGGCCTGCACCATCGGTTTACCGGACTCCAAAAGGACTGGCCAAAGGCGATAAGCAATATTTGGCTCCAGAATATCCTTTTCCTTGCGCTCATTTCCTTTGGCATCATCCTGATCACGCGGCCCATAGCCACGGCCATATTGTTTCTCATGATCCTTCTGTTGAGCCTTACGCTGGCGGTGTTCTATCGCCGAAGGGTGTTCTGTCAGTATCTGTGTCCCGTGGGCGGCTTCCTCGGGACCTATTCCATGGCCTCCATGACCGAAGTGCGTGTCCTGGATCCGGAGGTATGCAAAAAACATCTGGATAAATGTTGTTATGTCGGAGGCGAGGGGGGATGGGCCTGTCCCTGGAAACAATATCCCGGAAAAATGACCCGAAACAATTACTGCGGGTTTTGCACGGAATGTATCAAAAGCTGCCCGAAGGATAATGTGGGCATTTTCCTGAGGCCCTTTGGATCGGATCTCTCGCTCAAGGGTTATGACGAGATGTTCAATGCCATGATCATGTTGGTGGTCGCCATCGTTTTCAGCATCACGATGTTGGGGCCCTGGGGTTTCATAAAGGAGGCGGCCAACGTGACTGAGAGCAGGGAGATCCTTCCTTTCCTTATTTATCTCGCCTGTATCTGGGGCTCGGCTCTCGTGATCTTACCCGGGCTTTTTGCACTCACCGCCAAAGCTGCCAATAGGGTTTCAGGCCAAAACTCGAATTACCGGTCTATGATCCTGCAATTGGCCTACATCCTGGTTCCCGTGGGCATCTTTTCATGGATTGCCTTCAGCCTGCCGCCTATCATGGTAAATCATAATTATATCTTTTCCGTATTGTCCGATCCCTTTGGTTTGGGTTGGAATATATTTGGAACAGCGGACTCTCCCTTCTCACCCCTTATGCCTGAGTGGATACCCGTCATCCAAGGGGTCGTTCTGTTGGGTGGACTCTATGTCGGATTGACCCGCGGGTATTTGGCCTTGGGTAATCTCGTTTCCGAGGCCGGCTCAAGGGTAAAGGTAATGCTTCTTCCTTCCTTGTTTGCCCTCTTCATCGTCAATATATTGTTGAAACTCTATTTGGGTTAGTGTCCATCCAAGAATCAGAGATTCCAGGATGAGCGTTCAGCTATCAGTGTTCAGCATTCGGCCTAATTGGTTGTTGTTTATAATTTTTTGCTGATCGCTGAAAGCTGACTGTTGAAAGCGCGCCCGTCCTCCGCAGTAGCCTGTCCATCCTCCGTAACAGTACTACTGCGGAGGACGGGCTACGGAGGGTGGAAATCTCGAAAGAGCCATTTCCGGATGATCTCTAGATTGGCATCCTAGTTCGGTTCACAAAGGGCTGGATACTTATTATCCGGCTCACTGATTTTTGTGGATACTTTCTATCCATATTGCCTCATATCATTCAAGAAAAAAATGTCGCTCGAAGCTTGTAAATCATTAAAATTGCATTAATTTCAGGGTATCGATGCGATACCTTTCACTTCGGCATGGGAGTTGCTCTATAATAGCCATAGAAGAACCTCACGAAACCTTATCAAGGTATGAACGCATACCCCCCCTGGAAAAAAGGAGGAGAAAATGAAGAAAATATCTCTCATAGGATCAATGATACTGCTGGCCATCGTCTTTTCCCTGACAACCGCTTATGCCCACGGACCGGGTGGCGGTATGATGGGCCGGGGCTACGGCATGGGACCCATGGGTCAAAGCCCCCAAGGTGGATGGTACTGCCCCAATTGCGGTAGTCAAATGGGGCCCGGTATGATGGGACAAGGCATGATGGGACCGGGAATGATGGGAGGCGGCTACGGTATGGGATATGGCATGATGGGTAGAGGAATGATGGGTGGCGGTATGATGGGACAAGGCATGATGGGGCAAGGCATGATGCCTCACGGCCAGGGCATGGGACCGGGCATGATGGGACCCGGATATGGACAGCAATACGGCTATTCCGGTACCCCAGGATACCAGCAGCCCCAGAGGCAAATGGAGGAAAAGGACGCAACGGAAATCGTTGAAAACTACATCCGGTCCACCCGGAACCCAAACCTGAAACTGGGCAAGATTGAAGAAAAAGGGGCTACATTCGTTGCGGAGATCCTCACAAAGGACGATTCCCTCGTGGACAAAATCGAAGTGGACAAAAGTACGGGCTGGCTTCGATCCACCTATTGAAACGCCCAAGGCACCTCGGAACAATGACGCTTCCTGAGAGCCCCAAAAAAACAGCGTCCAAAAGCAACTTTTAGAGAGATCAAGTTATGACACTGAAAAAGATGATTCTACCGATTTTGATAGCCGTTTTTCTTATCGGCGCTACGCTCTTCAACCATGATGATGTCCTCGCACAATGGGGTCAAGATGGCGGTGGTTGGCACATGGGCCCGGGCATGATGGGGGGATGGGGAGGCGGTTGGTTTGGCATGATCTTCATGATCGCTTTCTGGGTGCTAATAATAGTGGGCCTGGTATTCCTTATCAAGTGGCTGATTCAGGCCACAAAGGGAGGCGCATCCGCCACTCAAAACAGCTCCAGTGCCCTTGATATCCTCAAGGAACGCTATGCAAGAGGGGAAATCGAAAATGAGGAATTCGAGTCAAAAAAGAGGGCATTGACATCTTGAGCAACCCCGAAAAAATAGGCGTTGAATGCCCTCGCTTTGTGTCGAGGCGAAACCGCTGAACTGGTAACTGAATTGAGTTCTCTACGGAAATAAAAAACCTACCTTAGAAAATTCCCAATCCAATGAAGAGGAAATCCCAATATAAACTCTATCTATATCTAATTATCCTATCGGGTGTCATCCTGGCGGGAACTCTTGCCGCGACATCAATAGAAATCATACTTGGAGGAAAGGGCTTCACGGAGATCATTCTTAAGGAGAACAAGACCTTCCTGGTCAACATCCTGCGCTTTGGCCACGGCATGATGGCGCATGGTGGATCCGAAGACTACGGCAGTCTTATTAACATGGCCCTTAAAAGCAAGTTTATGCGATACTTGGCCGTGGTTGACAAAAATCGTAAGGTTATTGATCAGAGTGACGTTCCTGCCGGTCTCGTTATTCCGAATATCGACAAGGCCGAATTAGAAGACGGAAGAGTATTAATAAAGACAGAGGAGCTGTTATTTATCTCCTATCATGCACTGGAGATAGTCCAGGACGAGGATCACGAGAGGCACCATGCGACATTCAGGGGACCGATACGTGCCCTTCCTAAACCGAATTGGTTTATTGTGGGGCTCGACATCTCAAAATTCAACGAGCATTATCAAAAAATGATGAAGCAGACCTTTGGTGTCGGATTGGCTTTTCTCCTGCTCGGCATATTGGTCATTGTATTCTTGGGGATCGTCCAGCGTTATGAACTCGCCCACCTTTCTATTGAAAAACTAAACAAGATCAAAAGGGTTTTGGGCCACTTCGTGCCCCATACGGCAAAGAACCTTATCGAAAGGGACCCGGACAAAAAAGGTCTCTTAGACAAATATGTTCAGGATGCCACGATTCTTTTTTTGGACATTGAGGGTTTCACCCTATTGCTTCAACAGCATCCCCAAGAAAAGATCAATCGGGTCATAGAGTCCTACTTTTCCGTGTTCTTTGATGTGATTCATAAAAACAGGGGGGATATCAATGAGACGGCCGGCGATGGCATGATGGTCATCTTTCTAGATGAAGACCCGGTGACGCACGCCCGGAATGCCATCGAGGCCGCTATTGCCATTCAGCTGAAGTGTCTGGAAATCACCAGGAGAGAGGATCAAGATTTATTCCCCATTGAGGTCAACATCGGCATCCATTCAGGAGAGGTCTATCTGGGATCTACTAAAATGAGGGGAAGTGAGAGCGAAAGATGGACCTTCACCGGTTCCGGTTCCGTGACTGTCCTTGCGGCTCGACTTGCACAATATGCCAAGCACGGGCAGGTTTTGATTGGGGATGAAACGGCACGGAGAATGGAAACACAATATCCGCTCAAATCTCTTGGCAGAGTGACTCTAAAGAACCTCGATGATTCCGGGGAAGTTTTTCAGCTAATGCATCGGGATTCAGATCTTTGATCTCAATTATTGGAGTAACGGGTTACCTTCCTCGGTGGGGAAGTGTTTGTTTCAGATGAATAAAAAGAAACTACTCACCGCCTACTGTTATATTTTTGGAATCGGGAATATCCTGACGTCCTTCATTATCCCGGTCTTCTTCGGCGATGAGCTGCTTTGGTATCCAAGAAGTATGGCGACGGATTTAATGGTGGGGAGCCTCTACATGGCAATGGGTATTGTCATGATTATGGTTGCCAGGTCACCGGAAAATCATAAATCATTTATTGACTTTTTAATCGTCTCCAACCTCCTGCACGCCCTCGTCATGGTGATTTTTGCCCGGAGCCGAGCCACATCTATATTGATTCCGGCTTCATCGGCATCATGGGTATCATTCCCCTAATTTTATACCCTTGGCCGATTCGAAAGTTTTTGACCTATAGTAACAGGTCAAAGGTGCAAGAAAGGCGATGCTAAGTTGACTTGAGACACTTTTCATTGCAATTGAAAAGTGGTGATGCAGGTCTTACTATGATCGAACGTTTCAATTGTGCCGATGGCCTTTCGATAGGATCCCTGAATTCTCAGCTCGATTGTGCGGTTTCTTGGCAGCCACAACTCAAGAAAACCATTTGCTAAAGTGGAAACAATCTCATCGAACAGGATGTTTCCATCCTCATCAACAGCCCTTACATAAAATTTCTTTTTGGTCAGTTCCCCCTGACAGGAGGACATGGTGTGAATGATTCATCCATGCGTCTCTTTTATGTAAGGAGCGACAGCGACTGGCATTTTATCTTCCGGTAGCGGTATCTTCTTGATGATTCCATTAGAAAATTCAAATACCACCTCCCGGGTGGTCACATGGCTCTTTATTTCCCTATGGGTCCAATTCCACTGGTTGGCCAAGGCCATGGCTTGAATGGCGTCAACATTGCTCAATGCAGCATAAGCCGCTTTCTCTTCCTCCTGGAGACCGTAGGCCGGATTTAGCGAGCTTACTCCCATAAGGATACAAAAAGATAGTAATACATATTCGATCAAATTCTTCATTTTGAAAGGCTTTGCTAAAACCAATTCAAACAACTCTTTTCCCCACTATTCGGGAAGGTATTAACCGCTATAATCGGTGTTTTATTAAGTTTTTCACTATTCTTAATATATTTTGCGATTTGACTTCCATCTATATCATCCGTACGTATGTCACTCATTCTTTCAGATTGATTTTTTGGGCCAGGCCCACGGGTCAGGTCCCCCAGCTAGATAAACAAATGAACCGGCCAGCAGCCCTATTTCTCGTTTAACCTCTTCAAAGCCCCAGAAAATTCCCTTGTCAATCACGCTTCCCGCTAAAATCCATAACAACCAAACCGAAATAGGAAGCATCACCCATCGCGGTACGACTCCGATACCGAGAAATAGTCCCATTAGGAGTACTACTTCAACAGGCAATGTAGTATTAAGCGGGTTGCCCATAATCCCGCACGAAAATAGAGCCGAGGCAATTAAAGTATAAGCCAAACTCAGCCTTATTATTCGAAGCACTACATCCTTATATTTATGCGTTCCGTCCATTCTCCATCCACCGGGACCTGTTAATGATACGGCAACACAAAAGCCTGCGAGAGAGATATCACGACTTAGCCTAATCTGACCAACCCCTGGTGTTGCGAAAGTGAAAACAAAAAACATCATCGACATCATTAGTGCCACCATTAGGGTATTTACGCCACCGCGAATCATCATAACCCCGGCAATTATTTCCAATATCCCTTGAATTTTTAAAAACAGACTAATGGAGATGCCCAGACTCGTCCTTATCCACTCAGCAAAAAATGGTGATATAAAACCACTTTCAGGATGAGTATAGTCCGCAGCTAGGGCTTCGGGATCCGTAGGAAAACCAATCTTTATTCCCCCGATTATAAAAACCAGCCCCAATGCTATGCGCAAAAAGGAAAATAAATGCGCCAAATCCACGTTCAAAAAAACTCGTGGAGGGTTGGGAATTGAAAAGTTTTTCAATTCTGGGCGTTTTTTTAACCGCCAGTCCATCAAGAACAAATTTAATTGTCTACTTGCTGACATCTTGATCTGCTTAAAGAATAATAAAAAGGGAACAGGCCATTTCGCTTCGGAGAGATGCTCTCCAGTAATGTTGGGGAAATTAACAAAAATAGGGATTTTACCAATTTCTTCATAGTACTCCTCAGACCTAACCATTTTAAATTCTTTAGCCAAATTCAGGTCATGATATGCAGCATCAGTTGCCAAAAGATACTCGTCTGACTCTATTGTGTTTTTGAGAAGCTTATGCGCGATAATCACATCTGGACCCGATAGTTTATTAAATCTATCAATACCGAATAGTATTGCCTCTCCACTGTGCACGATAATCTTCAAACGAAGTTTACCGATATTCCTACAACCACCGCATTTGCACGTGTTTGATTTCTCTAATTCATTAAGTTTGAAGGCAAAAGCTTCAATAAACCTGTACAGTTTACTGGTAACCTCACGCTTGATCTTATGAGACGCATTTTCGTCAGTATCTGTAATGGCGTACATGAATACAGCGTCGCCCTCCAACTCCACTATTTCGAGAGGAATTTCAACTTGCTTTATGATAGTGTGCATGATTTGCGATATTACCCAATGACTATGCGCTAAATCCATTTGATTGGAAAACATGAATTGTGTATAACCACTGACATCAGCAATCACTAAAATAACCTTCTTTATCTCTGAATTTTCTGATTTTATTGTCATATAATTGACAACCCACCTGAAATAGGCTCTGGTTTAGGTATTATAAACACCCTTCGCCCTTCTTTCCCCACATTCCTTAAAACGCCTGATCATCCATCTTTTCAGATCGTTACAGCTTACTATCGTTAAAGGAGGGTTTTTTGATCATCCCCGATTTCCGGGCTCATAGCAGAAGCAAAAACTCTGGCAAAAATCAATTGTTCTTATCGTAAGATGGATTCCTCTTTAAGATAGTTTATTACTATTGGTTGTCGAAATCTCGCGAAATCGGATTTTTGATCCGGTCAAAATCTTTAGTGTTGGGAAATCACTCAGACAGCACATTCACGCTTGCATATTTATAAGAAGGTTCCCTTGAATACGGATCAAATGATGGAAAAGTCAGAATGTTTGTTTCATAATAATGCATTGGCATAAATACTATGCCTGGATCCATCTTATCACTAACAAAAGCCCTCGCTTTTACTCGCCCTCTCCTGGAAAGAATGTTTACCCAATCCCCCCTTTGAATATGAAGCCGATCAGCATCCTTATGATTGATTTCTACATAGGGCTCTTTGGGGCACATTTTTTTCAGCATTTCTACTTTGGCCGTTCTGGTCTGGGTGTGCCATTGGGCGACAGTTCCTCGTCCGGTAAGAAGAACAAAGGGATATTCTATATCTGGCTCTTCGGGTGCAGATTCAATCTCTTCAAAATAAAATCTAGCCTTCCCATCAGTATGAAAAAATCTCCCATCTTCAAACAATCGTCTTTCTTGCGCTGGTTGTCCATTGCCTTCCGGATAAGGCCACTGGATCCCTCCATGCTCCTTAATCATTTGGTAATCTTTTATCCCAGAAATATCGCAGGGTTGCCCTTTTGAGATTTTTTTCAATATATTAAAAACATCGGCCGGCGATTCCCAAGATGAGAAAAGATCTTTACAACCCCAATCCTCGGCTATTTTTTTGAATATTTCAAAATCCGGAAGAGCAGAACCAGGAGGTTCCACGATTTTTTCAATGACCCCTATCCTTCGTTCCGAATTAATGAAAGTTCCTTCCTTTTCACCGCACCCCGCTGCTGCCAAGATCAGATCCGCTCGATCCGCTGTCTCCGTTGTATAGTACATGTCCTGAACAACAAGGTAATCCAACTTTTTCAGGACCCTTAAAAACCACTTTTTATTAATCCATGAATGGACAGGATTCGTACAGATTATCCACAATCCTTTTATATTGCCTTCCTCTATACCTTTGAGAATTTGATCATAGGACCAACCGTTTACTGTGGGAATCAAATTTTCATCGATACCAAGAATATCAGCTATTTTCTGCCGATGAAACGGGTTCAGGAAATCATGACCACCGAGCAAATTTGTTGTATTGCTGAATATCCTTGAACCCATTGCATTTGCCTGACCGGTAATAGAATTTGGCCCCGTTCCCGGCCGACCAATGTTACCTGTCATAAGAGCCATGTTAATAATAGCTTGTGCGCATGCGACCGCCTGGTAATTCTGATTTACTCCCATGCTCCACCAAAAAGAGACCTTATTCCCGGAATGGATGGTGCGGGCTAAATTCAAAATATCCTCTTGACGAATGCCGCTTTTGTCATATACACGATCTGGATCAAATTGCAGCAGATGATGTCTAAAGTCAGCGAAACCGACAGTATGTTGCCTGATGTAATTATGATCAATCCATCCTTCCCTTATCAGGCAGTGAGCAAGGCCGTAGAGAAATGTTAAGAGGGCATCCGGTCGAATGCGGTAATGCTGAGTTGCTCCTCTTGCTGTTGCCGATATTCTTGGATCGATAACGATAATTTCAGGATTATTCAGGTTTCTTTTCACGCGATTCCACATGATGGGATGGGCAATCGCTGGATTGGCCCCTATGAACACAAGAACGTCGGATTCTTCAAAATCTTTATAGGTAAAAGGGGGCGCATCAAAACCAAACGACTTCTTGTATGCGTATGCAGCAGTGGCCATGCATTGTCTTGTATTACCGTCGCCATGTAACATCCCCATACCAAACTTCCCTAACGCACCCAAAAAAGATATCTCTTCCAATGGAAGCTGGCCTGTGCCAATAAAGGCCACCGATTCATTCCCATATTTGCTCTGAATTCGCTTAAAGTTATCAGTAAATGCGCTGAGTGCAGTACCCCAGTCAGTAGGAACAAGCCTGCCTTGGCTATTCCGGACGAAAGGCGTCTTCGCTCGATCTTTAGCCTTAAGCGGCTCCAAGAAGAGGAATCCCTTCGGACACACAGAGCCCCTATTCACTGGATAATTTGGATTAGGGACCACCTTCAATCCCCTTTCATGCTCTTTATCAATGAGCAAACTACATCCTGTAGAGCAATAACCGCAGGTTGATTTCATACTTCTGGACATGTTCCACCTCAATTCTAACCGGATTTATCGTGGTTATTTTCAGCAGAAATCGAGGTAAGCGAACGAAATGATTTTCTGAGCAGTCCTATGAATGTAAAAGCCCACGCAAGAAGCGCTATATAAATGAAGTAATGTGGTATTATCAAAAGGAAGTCCAATTTGAGGGCGTTGGCGAGTTGATAGGTACAAGTCGTGTACATTCCCAGAGGAAAAACCATTCCCCAGTACTGCGGATCGTATGAAAACCCTCTTCGTCGAATAATTGATCGCCAGGTTTCCAATACCAGCATTAGGGGAATCCACCAAGTAGCCGTAATCCAAAAAAAGAGGGTCACACCTTTTACAAAGGGTAAGAACTGTTGCAGTACCATGATATCACTGCCTTTTATCACAAGCGTGGCACCAGCTAATGTAGATATCGCCACAGCGCCCATGTTAATCCAATAGGGAGGGCCGAGCGCTTCAGGAAGCATTGAGAAAAACATTAATCGATAAAAAATCAATATAATGATGAGAATATAAAATAAGCCGCCGAGAAGAAACAGACAGAGGGACGTGAAGAAAAACAGTTCATTGAAGTCTGCAAAGTGATTTGAAATCAGAGAACTGAGAATGGATATGGATTGGGTAGCTACCACTGCTACAAGCCATAAACCGTTAATACCTTGTTCAAGCGGCGGCTTTTTTGCCCCTATAGTAAAAGCTGTAAATACCGAGTAAATGAATATCAACCAAAGAACGGCTCCCAGCGCAAGAAGAAAGCTTGCGAACCAATAGGCTTTTGCGAGCAATACAAACTGGCTGCCGATAACACATGTTGCCGCAACAATTGTAAAAAAACCTACACCAAGTGAATGATTGCTTAGATCGGTAAGAATTCTAGAAGGGTAAAGGAGTAGGCGCGCTATCGTCAGCACCCACAATAGGATATAAAAAAAAACATTAAGCCAGAGAAGGAATAAACTAAAATAATGAAAACCCAAATAATGCGAGGCGATTGAAACAATGCCCGTCGCCATAACCAGCGCAAAATAAGCAGGTGGTAAATCAGCAATACCGGATTTTATTGCTTTAAAATAAGACACGGGTATCCTCATCTAAGAGGGTTGATTCCCGAGCAATATGTATTGAAATTATGTATGTAATATTTTGTTCTGTTATTCGTCGATGGTGTGCCAAACTCCTTGCAAATATTCGAAGTGGCTCAACATAAAACGTATTGTTAAACTGCGAATCCGTTTCCGACTCTAACCTGGCATCATTCTTTTTCTCTCTTCTGAGTCTGGATGTAGATGATGATCCGCCCCATAAGAGAGATTTGCATCGCACTCATGATCTTCTGTCTTGTCAATTATTGAGACTACAACACTGTGGGAGGTTTTTTCCTCAAGCTTCTTTTCAATAATTGGACTGTCCGAAGTACGGAATCTATCCAGAACGTTTCTTACATCATAGAATTTCAACACACCCTTTGGGCAGTTAGTCACACAACGGCCGCACCCCACACAATCGGGCACATTCACCTCCCCCTTTTTTTCAACAAGCTGCTGGATGGGGATGCCCATATCGCATTCTTTTGTGCACTTTCCACAGGAAATGCATTTCTCCTGATCCGCCTTTATCCTGTAAAAGCCCACTTTATTCAGGATACCGAAGGTTTGGCCGTAGGGACAGATCCACCGGCACCAATTGCGGTTCCCCGTAATCGGAATAACAAGGAAGGAAGCGAAATAAACGACACCCACAAAACCGAAAAAGGCATCGATCATGGCTTTTTGATTTGATGGTTTCTTTCCTAAATGCCGCCCCGATCGTATCCCTGGTGCCGACACAGGGGCAGTTCCAACTGCAAACCGCCCGGCGGCCAAAGAGAAGCACCAGGACAAGGGAGAGGAAAAAGGTCAAGGTCATGGGTATATGTAGACTCGGTCCCCAAACGGCCTTATCGCTGAAATATCCCAACGCCGGTTCCCTGAGCGTAAAAAGGTAGGGAAGGAGCGCCCAGAAGCCAAGGACCATGGCGGTCAATACTGCGATCCTTTTCTTTGTATAGAGATTCTTCTCTACGGCAACCCTGTAGATACCGAAAATCCCAATGGCGATGTACTCAGAGTAATGGCTGAGTAAGATGCTGGTGGTCCAGTGGAGCAGCACTTCATTGAACCAACCCAGGACCGCGTAGACCAGACCAAGATAGCTCAAGACTTTGACAATCCGAGTCCTATCTTTCCAGTAATCTTGAATGAAATATAGTTTCATTTCACGTCGGTCCCGGTTTCTATTGATCCTATGGTGAGCAAGAGGTGGCGCATCCATTTTATCTATGGAGCGGATGGGATTTGTACCACCAGTTCGTCGGCCTGAGTGTGCTAAAGGTCCAGATATTTCCGACTCCCCCAACCTGTGTGGTCCACCCTTGAAATCGATCCGTCCGTATCCCTTCCATGCGATGGGGCACATAGAGTGGTATATAGGGTAAATCCATCATCAGCCTGGCTTGCATAGTCAAAATGATCTTACGCCTTCGCTCGGGGTCAATAGCTTGAGCCTGAAGGTCGGCAAGCTCGTCAAATTTCTTATTCCTGTACCCGGGGTAGTTCCATTGGTTTGGCTTATCATAGGCTGAATGAAAAAAGCGTCTTAAATAGTCAGGATCGACACTGAGCCTGCGCCAGCCCATGAGAAACAGGTCGAATTGCCTTTTGCTCCTTACTTCTTTGACCAACCCGGAAAAGGCCATGGGCTTCCAGGAAACGTCAATGCCGAAATCAGCCAGCCACTTTTGAATGATCTTTCCTGACGCAGCCATTTCGGTATCGTATTCAGCATTCGGCGTCAAAAAATTCAGAACAGGTACCGGTGTTCCGTTCGGCATCTTGAGGCCATTTGCCTTCCGGACGATACCACTTTCATCTAAAGGCGGTTTTTCCCACCAGTATCCGGCATCCCTCAGTATCCAGTAGGCCTCCTTTATTCGCCTTTCCCGATTCATCCCTTTGCCGTACACCGGGGTATTTGGATTGAAGTAAAAGACATTTTCGGGTGGAACGAGGGTGTCCAGTCTCGCGCCATGATGATGATTGATCCGTTCAGCAATGAAGGCCTTGTCAATCAGATAAGCAACGGCCCGTCTAAATGACAAATCCGACATGGGCGCTTTACGGAGATTGAAACCCAAATAACGGTACCCGCTGTCCAAAGCCATTGGAACATTAATATTCGGCTCCAGATTGAGAGCCTCCACCAATGCATGGCTCACGCCCTTCCATAGAAAATCAATATGCCCTTTCTCTAAGGCCATTGTTGCCGAACCGATGGTGTCGTAGATTTTATATATTACCCTGTCGATATATGGTCCCAGTTTTCTGCCGTTTATGGTTTGTCGCTGGCCGAAAAAATTGTGATTCTTCGAAAGAAGAATGTACTTTCCTCTCTTCCTCTCTTTAAACTTGAAAGGACCTAGCCCGATGGGCCTCTCCACCCTCTGCGATTGAATCACGCGCAGGGCTTCTTTCACGGCGATTTCTATGGCCTCATCCTGGTCCTTTTCTTTAATCTCGGCCCTGCTAAGGACCTCATCAATCCTTTTTTCCGCCCTTTCAACAACAGGTGCCCAACTTTTCTTCTGGACAATCCAGGTTGTCAAACTTCTCCTCGATAGGATGGCCATTGGTCTCTCGATACGCATTTGTATCGTTCTGGCATCGAGTGCTTTGATCTCGTTTACAAATTTCCAAAAGGCATAGTATCTGGGAACCTTAAATTTCTTGAACACACTTACTGTGAAGACGACATCCTCGGCAGTAAATGGCGTGCCGTCGTCCCAACCCATTTCCCTTAAGCGAAATGTCACGGTTTTTTTGACTGGATCATAGACCGGTTGATTCTCTGCTAGCCAGGGGATGAGCGTCATGGTGGTGGAGTCAATGCGATAAAGGGGTTGATAGATGAGGCTGATCACCTTCTTGGTCCATGCATCGGTGGCTTTGAAAGGATTAAGGTTTTTGGGATCATTCAGCAGGCCAATATTCAAAAACACCTTACTCTGAGCGTGGGTTCCCGTGCCGAGAAATACAAGAAAGAATAAGAAAGCCACAAGGACCCAGGTCCCTTTAGCGAATTTTGGTATACTTATGTATTTTGCCTTCATGATCTCTTGCCTTCCGTACCTTCGATTTATTCATTTATATAAAGCAATAGGGATGCCAAATCTATCAATTGATTGATAACTATTTGATTCTAAAGACTTTTGTTGAAAGAGGGGTATCAGGGGATGTGGTTTGCTCGTCTATACATAGAATGATTTGGATACAAAGTATCCATGCTTCTAGGAAATGAATAAAGAGGTGGACAAAAATTACTCACATTCTTAGAGATCCTTCCGTTTATTAGATATCTGATCGAGAACTGAATGCACCAGGTGTTTTATATTATTGATACTTTATGGCTTCTCCTATTGCATAGCGAAACCAATAAAGACCCACGTGAATCGCAATAGGCTTCATTTTTCTAAACGTGATTTTTTTCTCGCCAATTACTTAATTCACATCCTCCTTCTGATACCGTTCGGGGTTTTCAGCAAAGGCCTTTGTGCATTCGAATGAACAGAAATAGTATGTAATTCCCTCAAAAGGCAATTTGGCTGGAGCAGTGCGTTTCCTTACCTGCATGCGGCACACAGGATCTATGAAAGTACCTTCGATTCTCTCTTCCTCGGTGACAACTTCAAAAACTTCTATAGGGTTGGCAATGTTTTTGAAGTGGACAGCGCCTAAGGTGCGATAATTTACCTCTTCAAGATCACCGGCTAGGTCAATAACCCGTTGTGTACATAGGATCTGGTTCCCTCCGGCATGGGATGCTACCCGTGAGGCAAGATTGAGCGGTGTGCCGAAATAGTGGCCGCCTTTTTCGACTACAGTGCCCGCATGGATACCTCCATGCAGTGTCGGGAAAAGGGCTTCATTTTCAGTGGATTTTTTGAGTTTGATGGCCGTTCGAACCACACTTCCCGCATTTGGTGAAACAATCATGACCTCATCACCAACTCTTTCGTTGAGTCGCAAGCCGGGCTGGATGGCCTCCTCTACTAACGCCACATACCTAGTGACTATTTTGGCAGCAGACATGCCACCATGGGCTTCGGTTAGTGCTGTGTACCCGGAAAGGTCTGCAATTAGAAAAACAAGTTCTATTTCTTTGAAATCAGTCATTGAAAAATGAACCTCATGATGTTGTCGGAATCACTCTCATGATCAATAATCCTCAACATGCTCGGAGCATCAGATTATATTTAAAGATCACCCTTCCTTAACAAGAAGTCAAAACAAACCTGGAAATTAGGATTTTTTGAACTGGATACTTTCTATCCATTTCTTTTTCATCTCGATCATCACGATGAGCCGCTAACTAATCTCTCCTTTGAAATATTCTTTAAATGACTGACAGTTAGCGCCTCCTTACTTATGTCTGGCACGCTCCTTGCGCTATTTGAAAAATAAAGAACCGATAGACGCCGAGCAATCCATTCAAACAAATAGCTTTCGGCCCATTCTATCATATGACCCTGAGCATTGTTGAGAAAACGCTTGCCCTGAATCGGGTATTATTTAGATTAGGCATAATAAAAGGATATCGATCATGGACAAGAAAAAAGTTGCTTTAATCCTGGCGATGGCGGCAGTGATTACGGCCCTTCATTATCTTACACCTGTTGCGCGCGTGCCACTGCATATCCTGTTTAGAGAGTTTTACTTCATACCGATCATCCTTGCCGGATTATGGGGAGGTAAAAAGATAGGTTTGGCCACCTCCCTATCCATATCCATCGCATATATTCCCCATATCTTCATTCTCGCAAAACCCCAACCTATTTATGATAGTTACATGATGATGAATATATTGGCCAGCACAGCGGAATCCTATTGGGGGAATGCCCTTCAAGTATTGCTCTTCAACCTTGCGGGACTCATGGCCGGAGCATACTTTGACACGAAACACGGATATGTCCTGACGAAAAGCCGTCCCTATCACCCCACTGAATTTAGGAAAAATTTTCTTCTGTTCGTGGAGGATTCAGAGACCAGTCTCTACGGCGCTAAATATTTCGCAGATGTTTTCGGTAATATTTCCGACATCAATGTAACACTTCTTTGGGTTACATCCGGTACGGACTCCGACTATTTTGAAACAGAAGAAGAGGCCTCAGGCTATGAAAAAAATCTTGCACAAAAAGGCCAGACATTACTAGCCCAAGCCAAAGAGCTATTGATTAATGGCGGAATTGGGGAGGACGCTATTCAACTAAGGAATGTGACTGCCGGTAAAGAGAGAAAGATATCAGAGAAGATTATGGAACAATTGAGTGAAGGCAACTACGATACCATCGTCCTTGCCAAACATCCTATGAGTAAATCCCAGGAATTCCTATTTGGAAGCGTCGCTGTCAACCTGGTTCGCCAGGCCTCTATCAATGTATTGACTGTCAAAAGTCCCTCAGAAGGTAACTTTGCAGAAGATGCTTCAGGACCGGCGGCGGCCAGCAATAAAGGATAGCTAATTTGTAAACCCTGGAACGCCTTTTTGGTTAAATCATAACTCTTCCCTGCATTCCTTGAGATCATCCAGAAGCTGTGAAGTACTCTCATAGAACCAGTGAGTGCCTACGGAAAAATGCAGTAAGATTCGGTTCAACTTATTCGGGATATATGGGTAGATCTTTTTTAGGTTTGCAATTCTATTTTTAAAGACGATATTTAAGTCTTCTTCCAGGAGCTCACCCAATGCATGGTGATCCATTCTCTTGAGTTCTTTGTAAATAACATCACCTTTTCCCACCAAAAACATCAGGATATTCCCTAAACCGAAGATATCGTAACCGTATACGTTCTCTCTATGTCGATAATTAAAATCAAAATCTATCCAGCGATAGGCACCCCCGTTTCTTTCAATAATGATATGATCACGCCGAATATCCCCATGCTTTTCGCCCTTTTCGTGCAGGAACCGGATCGCTTCTATGCACTCTATAACGTTATCCAGGATTTTCGGAAATTGTTCGTAAAAGTAGGATTCGTGTTCCATGTTTATGTCAGCCACATGGGCGGCCAGGGTTTTTCCTTTGATGAAATCCAAAACTCGTATCAAATTTTCTTTTTCATCCTCGATTGAAAAGCCGTGCATGAAATTGACGTGATCCTGAACCACCCCCAGGATTCGACCCTCTTTTTTCGGGCTTCTAAAACACTCGAACTCAACACCCGCTATGCTGGTCACAAATTTTTCAAAGAATACGAGCTTGATGATCTTCAGTTCTCCATTCAACAAGTCAATGCTTCGCTTAACCCACATCTTGACTTCATCCTCCAGACCGTAGCGTTGCTCCTTGGCATTGTGCCGAATGAGATAAGGCCGATCTCCCAGAATAACCACATCATCGTATTCAACTCTGAAGAAATCCGTTGTGTCGGTGTGGATTCGAAAATGCTTGGGGATCTGATGAGGAGGAAGCCAGCGTGCAACCATGTCACACAGGTTTTCTTGAGATGGGAATTCAGTCATGGGTGTTTTCTTAGAGAAAGCTTTAGGTGAACAAATCGGATATATCTGGGCTTTAGTGTCGTGAAACTCCTAACCCTCTTTATGGTAGCATAGCATAGGAGGTTCTGTTGAGAAATGATATTGGAAGGGGGCAGGTTCACCTGGTTGCCCATAATCATCTTCCCTATTTAAGAAATATATAATAGGTGGGGCATTTGGCAGGGGAAGGCCGGACTATCCTTAATTGATGCCCGGTTTTAGGTTCGACGCACTCCTGAGCCTTCGGGTAGAATATAAGGCTACGTTCTCTTTGATGATCAATGGGAAGGTAATGATGAGGATTTTCAAATCTCTCGCTTAAGTGTCAGCCTCCGATGGAATCCTCTTGATCATTTGCTCTAAGCCGCATCCCTCAGCCCACTCTCATCCTCTTTACATTTGAAGCTATGGGGAAGGTCGATAATCTCTCCAGGATTTTTAATAGTCTCGAACGCCCTTAGTGTATCCACCAATACGGCTCTTTGCTGGGCTACATTAAAAGACTGTCCCAAGGGATGACCGAGGGGCCACGGAAGATAAACGGTTCGGGGTGGCTTCACCTGCTCGGATATTGCTCGGGCAAGGGATATTCCGATTGTTGATATTCCCAAGCTTTCGATCGCCCTTTGGATCAGTCCGACGGACTGATTGCAGATGCCTCAACCAGGGGTGAGCAGAACGATATCAACACCATCACCCGCGAGCCTCTTGGCCACCTCGGGAGCACTGCCGTTTATTAGCCTGTGTACATGACGTCCCAGGATATGTCCCATGAAACCATAATATTTGGTGGCAACGCTCCCGATCATTCCTTCTTTCTCCAGCTCGCGGAGTCTATCGATAGGAAAAACGACGTTAATGTCCTTGTCCGCATCACGGTGATCGTAATAGTCATGGGTAATAACGAGGTCTGACACGGCACCCGAGGTATCGATCGCTCTGAACGTTGGGTCTCCTTCCCTATCGAGCATGTCAAAGGATGGCTGATCCCTGTGATGAACTCCCGCTGTGGTAACGATGGCTACTTTACACCCCTTCAAAGGCTTTTGGAGTGGACTCCAGGGTATCCCCTGCATATTCACCGTTTCAAATCTCCCCGTGAATTTCCGTGACAATGAAGTGAAGCGCGTCGTCAGTTTCGCGATGTTTCGGTTCTTGATTCTTGTAAGAGAGGACATGAACGTACACCCCCTTAATAAGCTTGCTACTGCCTCAACAGCATCTTTCTCAATGACATTTCATGGGTTTACCTTCAGTCGCCTTATTCAACCGGTCCAAGTAGCGCGCCCAAAATCCCTTCTTTTTGGGTTTTAGGTATTTTGCGGGATTGGCTTCAAAGGCGTTCCTGCAGCCTTCCGCGCAAAAGTGATAATTGCAGCCTTGATAGGCGGCAACCAGATCTGTCATATTGATAGGCACGTTCATGCCACAAACCGGATCGACAAATACTTCCGTAACTGCCCTTGTCATGCTTGCTTGTTTTTCCATCGTAGCACCTCCTTTTTTCAATCATCACTTATACTTAAGGCAAAGAACATGCCACTATGTGGTATTAACAATTTAACTTCTCGATATTGCAGAAGAATTAAATAATTGGTGCTCCAATATGCTTCGACTATATTCTTTTACTGTGTCCTGGATGGATACAATGTATACGAAAATCAGCATATTAAGGTATTCAAATGGATATAAAATACCCACTATTTAACCGTATCTCGTTTTCAATCCCTCAAAATACGAATGGTCGGTATCCCAAAGAGTGGATAATTGCGGTCTACGTGCCCGATGCCCAGACCAAAAATGCCATTTGAAAAAAACAATTGAGGCGCATCATAAAAATCTTCATAGCCGAATGGCGCCACATCTTAATCTGCCAGTGCCATAAATGGGATATTCTTCTCTTCCATCATCTTTTGAAAATGGGTTTGGGTTATGGCCAACAATTGAAATCCTTCAGGGCCGCAACCGGTATCTCCGGTTAGCTCTTTTCGAACCTGGGAAACGGTATGGGTTTGAAACTTTCCCCCTAATTGCAGTTTTGCATAATAGAAACCCTTGGGTCTGGCCGGAGCATCGGGACGCAACCGGATGTAATCTTTATAATCAGGTTCATCAATATGGGTATATTCGCACTGCCAGGTCTTTCTTTTATAGCGCTTCATCGCATATTCCCAAGCGAGTTTCCCTGATAGGAGGGCATCGGCGTTTCCGGAGCCATCGTCTCCAAAACCATAGAAGAGACCGACGCCTAAATATCCTCCCTCCCTGTCGCTGTCATTAAGAAGAGGAGGCGGCCCAATCTCATCTAATTCCTTTTGCTCTATGTTCCATCCCATTTTGTGGTTGGCCTTGCGCCAGGCGTTGACCTGCCCGGGAACGGGGAAAATGAACTGGTTCTCCCCTTGGAGCCCTCCCCTATGAAAAAACTTGCGAACCCTGCCCATGGGCATGTTTTTTGTCCAATCCTGATGTGTTTGATATCCGAATCTTTGAGACCGCAACAAAAAATCAGCATTTCACCCCGAGAAGAGACCTTTGCAAAATGCTCAATTTTATTCAAGTTCAAGGAAGACGAGGATTTTAACCACAGGAATACTCGGAGTATTTTGAGGATTGAAATCCGAGTCTGAAGCAGCTTGTCCCGTCGTAGCTTTAGCGAAGACGGAAGATTGGGCAAAAGGGGGCGTTTTGGAAAGGTCTCGGGAAGAGACTTCGGGCAACCTGCGGGCCTGTCCCGATTCTGAATGACCGGGCCTTGATTTAGTTGATCGTAATAACCACCTTTGCGTTTTTCTTGCCACCCTCGACCGTCAGCCTGTAACTCCCAGGTGGTACGTCGGCCGGTATTTTGAGCGACTGCGTGAAATCATCACTGCTTATATCGTATGTGCCTAAATCAAATTTACCGGTCATTCCCGTGAGCTTGAAAGTCGCTGTCTTGGTGCTTGTGAGGCCGTTCACTTTCACCTGTAGTTCTCCACCGGCCTTGGCACTCAAGGAGGCAGGGACAATGCTTGTTCCTTCCCCATGACCCCAAGCAGTCGCGGTCAGGGCAAACATCACTATAACGGCTACAAATAGTGAAAAAGTTTTTCGAGATATCTTCTGCATAATCTTACCCTCCTTGATTCCTTTACATATGGCTCATCACCGGAGAGAAATAGGTGATGACCAGCGAGGCTGCCCAGGCTATGAGGCCCAGGATGGTAATGGTCCTTACTACCTTAAAGAGTTTCTTTTCATCGCCCATAGCAAACCCGAGGATTGGAACCAGAATGAGACCTGCGAAAATCACAAAGGACCCAACCAAAATGCCTGCAATGCCCATCAAATTCTCAAGCGGGTAGAAGGCCCAGAAAGGCCACGGGGGCTTGGTCATTTCCACACCCGGCACCGGCGCCTTGAGGAGACCCGGAGGGAACAGAAACGCCAATGCGAGTATTACGATAAGCAGAATCGCACCGTACACTGTGAGCTTGTTCAGGTGCTTCATGAATGTAGCGCCCTGCGCGAGACTTGTCTGGTAGTCCTTCTCATTCTGAAAGGGTTTCGGGGCGACCCCGTAATGCTTGACATAGAGGGCGTGCAATCCGATCAGGAGAACCAGCAACAATGGAAAAAGACCGACATGCAAACCATAGACTCGAGCGAGCATAGAGGTGGACAATGTGAAGTCCTCCTGAAAAACGGCGCCAAGAGGACCCATGAGTTTATTCATGGCCATGAAATGCGACAACGCCTCATAACCTTCCTGATCCCACCTGATGACAGTGCCGGTAAAATAGGAATTAAAAGAGACGAACAATAGCCCCACACCAACCAGGTATGTAATGACTCGTGGCGGACGATAGGCGCCCGTGAGCATCACCCTCACCATGTGGGCGATGACGAGCAAGAATCCGAGATTGGCGCCCCAGTGATGCAAACTTCGAATGATCTTGAGTCCTGCGGTGTCCGAGATATAGCCGACGCTGGCGTGGGCTATTGTAGGGTTGGGATTGTAAAATTGGGTCAGGATGATCCCTGTGACAATAGTGATGACAAAACAGACAAGGGTAATCCCACCCAGGGAATACCAGATTGTGTTGGCATGGGTCGGGATGGGATAATCCAGGGCATCCAGACCGACGGCCTCTTTCCATTTACTCCAGTTTGACATGGCCTCCACCTCCCTTATGAAATATTCCAAAGCCGGACTTGGAAATGGTACACTGAGACCTCGTTTTACCCATTAAGTGTTTCTTTAGTGGCAAGTCTTGGAATAGAGACTAATATAATGAAGGACTATCATAACGATCCCTTTTTCTAGATTAATGATAATACGTCCAAAGTATATCATACTAAAATGATATAGAAAAAAATAACAATCATCGGAACCATTACAACCAATGATCAGAACTTTGCAGCAACGTCTCGCACTTTTTCTTTTGCTCCCCGTGGCTCTGCTTCTTCTCCTTGCCGGTCTTTTCGGCTATGTCTACGCCAGGAACACCATCTTGAGGGAATGGAGAGAAGGCGCCGTTTTGAAGCTTGAACGCGCAGCCCACTTCATCGACATGCGATTAAGACGGCCCATTGAGTGGGTGGAGATGTTTCATCAAACCGGTGAAATGGGTGGTGGATTTGCGGTGCAGGAATGGCTTCTAAACCGGCTAAAGGCAACTGATGGTGTGGCCAGAGTCAACTTGGAGTGGACCGCTGAGGGACTTCTCCAGATGGAAAAACGGCAACATGCTGGAATGATGGGACGTGGAGGAATGATGGGGAGTGGAATAATGCGAGGACGCATGATGCGCTTTCATCGTGCGGCCATTTCCGAGGTCACCCCACCCCGTCACGACGTTGAAACCGGCAAGGAAACGGTCACCCTTGTATCGGAACTCAAGGATGATTCGGGGAAAGCCGTTGGAATACTGAAGATCGCCGTTCGTTTCGATTACCTCCTTGAGGACATCCGGGCATTGGGGTGGTGGCAAAGCGACCTGGCCGGAATCGTAAATGACAAAGGGAATTTCCTGGCCCACACAGTAACATTGAAACATACCCACACGCGTCTGGGAGAACATGAGGATCCTTTGGAGTTGGAGTTGATGAAGGCCATAGATAAGAAAAAACCATCCGGAACGCTTCTCGGTTCCGGGCACCCTCCCGCGCAGGTTATTGGGTACTACAGGCTGAAACAGGCGCCTTGGACCATTGTGCTTTTCGCACCAGGTGAGAGTGTTTTGTCGCCCATCATAAAATTTAGGCTTTATTACACGATCGCAGGGATTCTCGGTATCGCCCTTATCATAGTGCTGATCCGTTTGGTTGTAGGTAAAATGGTTCGCTCCATAGGCCGAATTTCCAGTGCCGCCGAGAAGGTTGCTCAAGGCAATTATTCCGAGCCCCTCAAGGTGAAATCCCGAGACGAAATGGGACAATTGACGCAGAGCTTTAACGCCATGGTTGAGGGTCTAAAGGAGAGGGATTTTATCAGCAACACCTTTGGACGATACGTGGATCAGGAAATAGCAAAGGAGTTGATGAGACGGCCTGACGCCTCCAGGCTTGGAGGTGAAAAACGGGAGGTGGCTATCCTTATCTCCGATATTCGAGCATTTACTTCCCTCTCGGAGTCCCTGACACCGGAGGCTACCATTAGTATCTTAAACCACTACTTCGCCCATCTGATCGAGGTCATCCAAAAATATCGGGGAATCATTGTGGATTTTTTCGGTGATGGTGTCCTGGTCTTTTTTGATCCCCTTGACGGTCCCGTAGAACCCATGGTCCACAGCGCCGTTCGTTGCGCCCTCGAAATGCAAGGCACTATGAAGCATTTCAATTCGGAGATGAGAACTGAAGGCCTGCCTGAACTCCACATGGGCATCGGGGTGAATGTTGGAGAAGTGGTCGTGGGAAATATTGGTTCCGAAACAAGGGCAAAATACGGTATTGTGGGTATGCCGGTAAACTTCACATGGCGTATCCAGTCCTCTGCTGAAGGTGGTGAGGTGGTCTTGTCGGAATCAGCTTATCATTTTGTGCAAAGTCATTTGAGGGTCAAAAGATCATTTCATGTGTTGCTTAAGGGCTTTCAAGGAGAAATAAAGCTACGCGTCGTGGAGGACTCAAAGCCCGATCCTTGACTTGATTTTTAAAAAAACATATCCTTCATCGTGGCATAAATCGGAATCCATTTTCTGTTGTCATTTCAACCCTAATTAAACCTTTCATTGCGGCGTTCCCATTAGCGCACCTCAAATTGGTTGATTGCCGCTTTTCTTCTGAACCTCCATTATTTTTCTCCAATGCCCTCTTCTGGCCACGGATCGGATTTATTTGAAATATTAAACCAACAGCTGAATTCAGTGGATACTTTGTATCCATGAAACTTGGTCATAGCCCTAAATATGGGTAATAAGTATCCAGTTAGAAGCTTAGACAATTAAGGTTAAAGCCCTTACCAAAGAAACTTATTTTTCAACCCTAATCATATCAAACACTTACTATCATCAAAAGGTAATGGCATGCCAGTTGCTCAATAATCCAATAGCAGAATAGGTTTTCTCGGGAGTTGATAGGGGTATCGCACGCGTAAGCCAGGTTTTTTCAGAGGAGGATAAGATGAAAAGATTCACTACAATATTATTTCAGTCCGTTTTCCTGCTTGCCTTCTTAGTGCAATTTACCGGAGTCAAACGATCAGAAGCCAAGGAGATCGAACAATCCATTGAGCTTAATACGCTCATTCAGGTGGCTGTTGATAATAATCCCGAGATCCTGGCGGCCGTAGAGAGGTGGCGGAGCGCCCAAGAAATCATCGAAGCGAAAAGGTCTCTTCCCGATCCTCAGGTTTCCTACACCTACTTTGTGGATAGCGTGGAAACCCGCGTAGGTCCCCAGAGGCATATATTCGGAGCAAAACAGAAGTTTCCATTTTACGGGAAAAGGGATCTTAAAGCCGACGTCGCCTCAAAAGAAGCGGATGCTTTGGAAGCGATTTATGAGGCAACAAAACAGGAGATCGTTCGTCAGATCAAGGGGGCCTTCTATGAATTTTTTTATGTGACGAAGATTATCGACATTACCGAGAGCGAAAAGGAAGTCCTGGAGAGATTCGAACAAATTGCCCGGACCAAGTATGCAACAGGGAAAGGCAGCCAACAGAGTATCTTAAAGGTCCATGTGGAAATCAGCAAACTGAATGACCGCCTTCTTGCGCTTGGGAGCCGGAGGAAAACGGCTGTTGCCAGGCTCAATCGTTTAATGGATCGTCCTGCCGATAATCTTTTGGGAAAACCGCGGCAGCCCAAGTTCAGGAAATTCTACTTCATCAAACAAGACCTCAATCGGCTGGCAGAAGAAAATCGTCCCGAGTTGAGGGGAGGCACTCATCTGATTGAGAAAAGCGAGCAGGCCTATAACCTGGCAAAAAAAGACTATTATCCGGATTTGACCGTTGGGGCCAATTATATTGAGACGGGAAAAGGCCCTCTTCAATTCAACGACAATGGCGAGGACGCCTTTAATATCCTGTTCAGTATCAACATTCCATTATGGCGAAAGAAACTCTCATCACAATTAAAGAGTGCATCCAATGACATTAAATCCAGGAAAAGCAGGTACGAAGCCATCCTTAATCAGACGCAATTCGAGGTCGAAGACGGTTATTTCAAGATTCTTACGTCTCGGGAGACCTATGATCTATACAAGAACGTGTTAATACCCCAGGCTGAGCAGTCCTTGAAATCGGCAGAGATTGGTTACATCACGGGGATCGTCGATTTTCTTGACCTGCTGGATGCCGAAAGGATTTTGTTGCAGATACAATTTGGCTTTTGGAAGGCCTATACCGATTATCTGAAGCACATCGCCGATATGGAAAGGACCGTCGGTATGGAATTGGCCGAATATCCTCCCGAGGAAAAAGAACCTGAAGGCCCGGAGGAATAGTTATGAAGAAACTCAAATCCACTAACAAGAACAAAATGGCCCTAGGCCTGTATTCAATCCTGGCCGCGACTTCCATAATCGTTCTATTGGTACTCCTCTTTCCGGCACCCTCCTTTCTGGAGGAGACTCATACAACTCCGGCCGGGGGATCTGACTCGGAAGTGTTGAAGGCGTCGGTTCAAAGCCATGAGGATTCCGGTGGGTATTCTCATGACACCTACCCCAAAAAGATAGAAATCAAGGAAACAAAACATGAATCGGACACAATGGTCAAATTGACACCCGAGATGCTCAAGCTCAGCGACATCAGGACCGCCCCTGTCGAATATCGGCGTTTGGTCAAGGAGATCCAAACGGTTGGAGAAATCGCCTACGACGAACGCAGAGTCAAGATCGTATCCGCCTGGATCGGAGGGCGAATAGACAAACTCTTTGTGGATTTCACGGGGGTTTACGTCAAAAAGGGTGATCCGTTGGTTGAACTTTACAGTCCCGAATTGGTTTCCACACTACAGGAATTCCTCCTCGCCCTGGAGACCAGGGCCCGACTGTGGAAGCTCGGGGATGAGAACGCACAGCGTTCAGCCGGCCATCTCGTCGAAGCGACCAGACAGAGGTTGCTCCTCTGGGGTATCTCAAAAAAACAAATCGACGAGATTGAGAGAAAAAGAAAAGTCAGCACCCAGATGACCATCTATGCGCCCGTCGGAGGGACCGTTATCCATAAGCAGGCCTACGAGGGGCAATATGTCAAGATCGGCGAGAAGCTTTACACCATTGCGGATCTATCCATGGTGTGGGTTATGGCGGATGTCTACGAATTCGAGATGGCGAATGTGAAAAAGGGGCAAAAGGTTATTGTTACCTCACTCGCCTATCCCGGACGGACCTTTTCCGGAACCGTGTCATTCATCGATCCCTTTTTGGATACCAAAACCCGTTCCGTGAAGGTCCGGATGGACGTGCCCAATAGGAATTCGGTTTTGAAACCGGGTATGTTCGTGGAGGCCAGATTGAAAATCCCCCACAAGGACCGAAAGCCGGTCCTTTCGATTCCCTACACGGCCGTTTTGGACACCGGCGTTAGAAAACTTGCTTACATCGATCTGGGACACGGGGTATTCAAGCCCGTCGAAGTACGGGTGGGGCCAAAAGCAGGAAATTGGATTCCCGTCCTATCCGGCCTCAAAAAGGGCCAGAAAGTGGCCGTTTCCGCCAATTACCTCCTTGACTCCCAGCGCACCCTTGGCGCCGGGTCATCGGGCGGATTTGGCGGAGCGATAGGTGGGCATTCGGGACACTAAAACGGAAATTTGATACTGGAAACTCGAAACAAATGGTGTAACACCCCATGATAAATGGAATCATCACATGGTGCATGACCAACCGCTTTATCGTGATCGCCTTTTTGGTCGCGATACTAGGAACCGGGTTCTGGGCGGTAAGAAACACCCCGATCGATGCCATCCCCGACATCGGGGTGAATCAACAGATCGTTTTTGTGGATTGGCCCGGCAGGAGCCCCAAGGATGTGGAAGACCAGGTGGTCTACCCCCTGACTATTAATATGCTCGGCATTCCCGGCGTGGAGGTCATTCGTTCTAACTCCATGTTCGGTTTCGGGATGATCAACATCGTATTCGAGGACAAGATCGACTTCTATTGGTCCCGGACCCGGGTCCTTGAACGGATTAATCTGGCCCAGAAGGATCTCCCTCAAGGCATTGTCCCTGTCCTGGGTCCCGATGCAACGGCTCTTGGACAGATATTCTGGTACACCCTGGAAAACGGGTATTATTGCCCGGATCATCCCGACAAAGTCTATGACGGGCCGGGCAAATGTCCTGAAAGCGGGAAGCCTCTTATTCGATCTCAATACAATCTGGCGGAACTGAGGTCTCTCCAGGACTGGTTCGTAAAATTCCAACTCACGGCCGTTAAGGGCGTAAGCGAAGTTGCCAGCGTCGGGGGCTACGTGAAGCAGTACCAGATCGACGTGGACCCCAACAAAATGCTCTCCTACAACATCCCCATGGGAAAACTGATCCGGGCGGTCAAAGAGAGCAACATCGATGTGGGGGCCAAGGTGATTGAGGAAGGCGGCGCGGAATGGATTGTGCGAGGACTTGGATTCATCAGGAGTGTTGAAGACATAGAAAACATCGTCATTGGGTCCCATAGCGGTGTTCCGATATTTGTGAAGAACATCGGCCTTATCTCCCTCGGACCGGAGTTCCGCCGGGGGGCCCTCGTCAAAGACGGCAATGAGACCGTAGGCGGGATTGTCCTGATGCGCTACGGAGAGAACCCTTTAAAGGTGATCGAAGGCGTGAAGGGGAAGATTGAAGAAATAAAACCGGGGCTTCCGCCTGGCGTCCGGCTTCTTGGCTATTACGATCGTTCCGAGTTGATTTACCGTGCGGTTAATACGCTTAAAGAGGCCCTTGTGCAGGCCCTTATTATCGCGGTCGCAGTGATTCTTGTTTTCATGGGGCAGATCCGCAGCAGCTTTATCATCTCCGTCATCTTGCCGGTGGGAATCCTCATGTCTTTCCTGGTTATGTATCTCTTGAAAGTCCCATCCAATATCATGTCCCTCGGAGGACTGGCCCTCTCCATCGGCGTGATGGTAGATGCCGGCATTGTGATGACCGAGAATATCGCGAGACACATCGGCACCAGCCCCACGGAAAAGGGTAAATCCGAAATAGCCCTGCAAGCGGCTCGCGAAGTAGGGGCGCCCATCTTCTTTTCCATGTTGATCATTATCACCGCCTTTATCACTATTTTTACCCTCACCGGCCAATCCGGAAAACTCTTTAAGCCCTTGGCCCTGACCACCATCTCTGCCATGGGAAGCGCGGCATTGCTGTCCATCACCATTATTCCTCTGCTCTGTGCGATGGTTTTGGGCCGCAAAATGAGACCGCCCGAGAGACACCCGATCACCAGGGTACTGCAATGGTTCTATCGACCGGTTTTGCGGTTTAGTCTTAATCACCGCTTTATTGTCATCCTGGTTTCCCTTGTTTTCGTGCTCATCAGTCTCTTCCCCATGATCGGAGCAAAGCTCGTCACCGCCCCTCTCGCGAAGATCCTCCCCATGGACAAAATTCCTTTGGCCCATAAGGTATTCGGCAAACTGGAGGCGGGCCTGCCCGGCATCAAAAGTGAGTTCATGCCCCCGCTGAATGAGGGAGACCTTCTCTACATGCCGGTCCTGCTGCCGGGTGCCTCTCTGACCCAGGTAAAAGAAGTCCTGACTAAACAGACTTCCACAATCAAGGAATTTCCCGAAGTCGTCACGGTCGTGGGAAAGCTTGGGCGTGCGGAGACTCCTACGGACCCTGCGCCCGTAGGGATGATCGAGGCTATCATTATTCTGAAGCCTGAGAATCAATGGCGCCCGGGGTTGACCAAAGCGAGGTTGGTCAGCGAGATCATAAAAAAGACACAGATACCGGGCGTCAGTCCTATTATGACCCAACCCATCCGCAATCGAATCGATATGCTTTCCACCGGCATTCAAACCCCTGTGGGCGTCAAAATCTTCGGTACGGATCTCAAGGAGATAGAGCGCATTGCCCTGGAAGTAGAAAATATAATTCGCAGGATTCCCGGGGCTGTCAACCCCTATGCGGAAAGAGTCGGGAACAAACCCTACCTGGAAATCGAAATAGACAGAAAGGAAGTGGCCCGACACGGCATTAAAGTAGGCGATGTCCAGTCCCTCATCATGACCGCTTTGGGCGGTATGAACATCACCACAACGGTCGAGGGGAGAGAGCGTTATCCCGTAAGAGTGAGATACATGCGGGAATTGCGGGACAATGTGGAGGCGGTCAAAAGAACTATGGTGGACTCACCCCTGGGATACAAAGTACCGCTCGATCAATTGGCCCGGATTGTCCGGGTTCCCGGACCGGCAAAAATCGCCAGCGAAGACACCCTGCTCTATGTCCGGATCTTTGTGGACGTGGACACGGAAGAAACAGGCATCGTCGATTTCGTGAAGGAGGCCGACCGGATCGTCAAATCTGCCGTCAAATTTCCTCAGGGCTATTTCATCACCTGGAGCGGTCAGTATGAATTTGAGATCCAATCCAGAAAAAGGCTCATGATCGTGGTCCCTATCTGCGTACTGGCCATATTCATGCTCCTCTATTTGAAGTTCAAGTCTCTGTCTGCTGCTGTGATTCTGCTTCTGGCCGTGCCTTTTGCCTTTGTCGGCGGGATCTGGCTCCAGTTTTTCCTGGGATACAAATTTTCAACCGCCGTATGGGTTGGATACATTGCACTTTTCGGTGTGGCGGTAGAAGCAGGCATTGTCATGGTGGAGTACTTGCTTCAAAGAAAAAATGCTGAAGGCGAGAACAGGCCCCTTAAAGATCTAATTGTTGATGCGGCCCTCTTAAGGGTCCGGCCCATCGTCATGACGACCGCCACCACCATTCTGGCCTTGATGGCCGTGATGATCTCAACCGGCGCCGGATCTGAAGTCATGAAGCCTATCGCCGTTCCCACCGTCGGAGGGATGGTCACGGCCACAATGACGAATCTGATTTTGATACCTGTTCTTTTTTACTGGTTGAATAAAAGGAAATCTGGGGCTGCGTAAAATTTATTTTGAAGTGACAAACGCAGTTTGAGTGACAGGGGACAGGGGTCTCTCCGTGAGTTTCGGAGTCAATAATGCCCAAAGGTAAAGACTGGTATAGAGTGGCTATTGTCACCGCTATGATTGGCAGTATCCTCTTTCTGCACTATTTCACTCTCCATGAACTTAAATACCACCATGCACTCTATCGGACTCTATTCTATCTTCCGCTAATACTGGGAACTTTTTGGTTTGGACTCAAAGGGGCATTATATGTCGTAGTGAGCGTCTTCATATTCTATCTTCCATACATGATCTTAAGGTGGCAAGGATTCTCGGTCGAGGATTTTGACAGGACACTGGAAGGGGCACTGTTTATTATCATTGCACTTCTTCTCGGCTTTTTGGTTGAGAGGGAGAGAAAAAGACACAGAAAACTCCTTCAGGCTAGGAGTCTTGCGGCTGTAGGAAGAGCTGTTTCAGAGATAGCCCACGATATGAAAACTCCCCTTATGGCTATCGGAGGGTTTGCCGGACAAGTATCCAGGGATCTTTCGCAGGACGACCGTAATCAGAATAAACTCGACATCGTGAGACGAGAAGCAGCCCGTTTGGAATCCATGGTCAGGGCTATGCTGGACTTCGGAAAGCCCCTGGAACTTCGGCTTGTGCAAACAGATGTGAATAGGTTGGTTATTGAAACTGTAGAAGTAGCGCAACCCATGGCCAGAGAGACCAATGTGGAACTGAAGGTAGATCTGAACCCTTCATTGCCCGTTCTTTCGTTGGATGGTCCCAGGATCAAACAGGTTCTCTTAAACCTGACGACCAATGCTATCCAGGCATCTGCGGAAGGTGAACGCGTTCTGATAAGCTCCCGATCGAATGGTGATTGCGTGGAACTCAAGATCGTTGATACCGGTAGCGGAATAGAGGAGGAGTTTCACGGGAGTGTCTTTCATCCTTTCTTTTCAACAAAAAAGGGAGGGACAGGTCTTGGATTGGGTATTGTGAAAAAGATCGTGGATGCCCACGCAGGCAGAATTTCTTTCCATTCCAACCCGGAGAAGGGTGTAACCTTCACTCTTTGGTTTCCCTATCAGTTCAAAAAGGAGCGGACCATTACTAGCGTAGCCTCATCAGAACCTATCTGAAATGGCAAATTTCAACTGAACGAACTTGTTAAAAAATGAAACGACTAGAGAATATCAGGGCGTGTGCAAAAACCGACATCGGACTCAAACGTGAAAATAACGAGGACAGTTATCTAATCGTCGATAATTCGAATAGGGACTATGACACCCGCACCAAGGGAATGATTTTTGCGGTTGCCGATGGCATGGGAGGTCATCTTGCGGGCGAGACAGCGAGCAAAATGGCATGTGAAGGGCTCTATGACTATTATTCTGAAACTGCTGATGTGCAGGATGGCATGAGTTTTCCAGAATCAAGACTGCGGCTTCTTGAAAAAGTCATCCGCAATACGCATGATAAAATTCTGAGTTTCGGTGAAAAGAACGATGAATGTCGCAATATGGGCACGACCCTCTCGGTGCTTGTTCTTGTACATAAGGCGGCCCTGCTTGCACACGTGGGTGACAGCAGGATTTACCGTTTGCGCAACGGCGCCATGGATCAATTGACCGAGGATCATACCATGGCACAGCTTTCGGTTGAAATGGGATATCTCAAACCCGATGAGATCGCCAATCATCCCATGCGCTCCGCCCTGACCCAGGCTATCGGCGGAGGACTGGATGAAGTCCAGACCAGGACTGAAAAAATAAAGAAAGGAGATATATTTTTGTTATGTAGCGACGGGCTTTACAATGCGGTTGCGGATGAAGAGATCATGGGAATTCTTCGGGATTGTTATCCTCCCCACGACGCATGCGACCAATTGGTCCGAAAAGCGCTTCGCGGGGGCGGGAAAGATAATGTTACTGTCATCGTGATTTGGCTTTAGCTTTCTCAATGTTTTCGCTCAATAGGAGGCCCAATCATATCTTCTCCAAACATCGCTCCCTATGACACATTTATGATAC
Organism: uncultured Desulfobacteraceae bacterium; assembly: GCA_964459445.1. GTDB lineage: Bacteria > Desulfobacterota > DSM-4660 > Desulfatiglandales > HGW-15 > CAYWMP01. Next base: position 3,087 of record CAYWMP010000003.1, on the reverse strand, counting down.
TAAGTGAGGGAGTGGGATATGTAAAATTTGAGAGCCACAAATCATGAACAAGAACTCAGAACACACACTTCAAATAGGCGCGGTAGTCAACGATAAATGGGTGATCCTTGAATTCATTGCCAAGGGCGGCATGGGCGAAGTTTACCGTGCCCATCAGATCCATCTAAAGCGAGATGTGGCCATAAAAATCATATCCCAGGAATGGCTGGAATCCATTAAAGACGATGAAGAGGAGTTCGAAATCGGCCTTCAAAGATTCCGCAATGAGGTTCAGGCCATGGCCCAGATTCGCCATCCGAACATCCTGCAAATATATGATTACGGTTCTCTATTATTAAAAGAGGCCGACGAGGATGTATCTGTTGAATATATTGTCATGGAGTTCATTCCGGGCGGCACGCTCAAATCAACCATGTCGGAGGACGGGTTTCACCCTGAAGAGGATCTTACCAGAGAGTGGCTGCTTACCTACTTCATACCGGTGCTCGACGGTGTCGAGGCTTTGCACAAAGGTAAAATCATCCACCGTGACATGAAACCCGCCAACGTCCTCATGGACGGAAAAACGCCCAAGATCGCCGATTTCGGTTTGGCTCGCTCCACTCTAATGAAGCCGGTAACCACGTCCGTTGATGTTAAAGGCACGCCCCCCTATATGTCTCCTGAGCACTTTTTCGACCTCCGGAGAACGGACCATCGGGCGGACATCTATTCACTTGGCAAGATCCTATTTGAGGCCATCGACGGTAAAATGACCTCTAAGACTATTCCTTTCAAACGCGCAAGCCTGCCAAATCCCGGCACCCTTTTTTTTGAGGAATTGGACCGGATTATTCAAAGCGCCACGGCCGAGGACAAAAACGACCGGCTGGAATCCGTGGAGGAATTTCGAAAGAGAATCCTCTCAGCCATCGACCTATTGGATGGGAAAAGCATTTCTGAAATTTCCATAAAGACCGAGCCTTCCTCAGCCCTTTCCCATCCAAAGTGGATCTGGACCGGTATAGCCGCCGCCATAATTGCAATTCTCGGAATGGCTTTGTGGCATCTTTTTGGTGAACCCGATAAACCAACCTCACGGTTGAAGGGACCGCCCGCTAACGATTACAAAGGTGCCCAACCCCCGCCTTCCGTTCCCTCCGGTGTCATTTTAGAACCGGCCGGAACACTTCCGCAGAGTCTTGTCGGCAAAGATGGAACAACCCTGCGCTTAATCCCTGAAGGAGAAGTGGTGGTGTCTGAAAATACGGATTCAGGAGTCGGGAGACAGGTGCACGTGGATGCCTTCTTCCTGGACGAAACCGAGGTGACGAATCATCAATACGTGGAGTTTTTAAATCAGGTTCGCTTCAGGGTCCGGGTCGAAGGTGATGTGGTCAAGGGAGACGAAGATGTCTGGCTCCATTTGGGAGAAGTGGCGAAGGGGTATGAACCCATTGTTTTTCGTGACGGTAAGTTCAGCGTCAAAACGCCGGCTTTCCTTTCCTATCCAATTGTTCGGGTAACGGCCTATGGGGCGTCTGCCTATGCACACTTCTATGGGAAACGGCTTCCCGCCCTGGAGGAGTGGCTCCTTGCGTCAAAAGAAAAAGCGGAAAGTCCCAAAATGTCCTCTGAGACACAAAAACAATCCTCAGGGATGATGAATATGGAAATGATGCACGAACAGAGTCACTCTGCTCCATCTGGTCAACGGCCGCCCTCGAAACCTTTCGTTTCTGTGGCTGATATCAATCCTAATTCCTATGGTGTAAGGGGACTTACGGGAAATGTGAACGAGTGGGGCCTAACTTTAAGAAAGGACTCTGCCCAAAAGAAAGAAGAATGGCAATACGTGATTCTTCCCTCTGGCATTCTTCGCCATCCTTGGGAAGCATTCGAAGAAGTGGGTTTTCGGACCGCTATGAACATACTAAGAAGAAATTGATAGAAGATCCATGACAGGGGGGATACCGTTTAGGCCACCCCGGCATTTTTGTTGCCTTTTAAAAAACATCTTCACTGCAATCAAGTGACTTAAAACCTGGCTTACTATCCTTTCACCAATACATCAAATCACAAAACGGGAGCTCAAAAGATGAAAGAAGCAGATTTAAGGAAATTGCATCGCACCATGGGAATCATCTTTGCGGCATTTATCATTCTTCAGGCAGGCAGTGGGCTACTCATCAGTGTCGGCGAGTTGTTTGTCTCTCACAGTCACGCTCATGAAGACAGCATTATCCCTCACGTTGACAAAGAAGATGGAGAATCTCAGCTAAGACACGGGATCATCGGACTCGTTCATCATGGGGCAGGCCCAATAGGGGGCATTTACCGGATTGTTTTGAGCCTGGGACTCCTCGGTATGGCTGTTTCCGGAACTAGGATCTTCCTCATGATCCGCGCCCGTAGAAAACATTAAATGTGAAGTCTATCAGCTTTTAAAAAGGGATTCATATCATTGATCTTCAAAATTGAGATGAACAAAAAGAAACTACTCACCGCCTATTGTTATATTTTTGGGGTCGGGAATATCCTGACCTCATTCATTATCCCGATTTTCTTTGGGGATGAACTGCTTTGGTATCCACGAAGTATCGCGACAGACTTAATGGTGGGGAGCCTTTACATGGCCATGGGCATTGTCATGGTTATGATTGCCAAGTCACCTGAAAATCATAAATCCTTTATTGACTTTTTAATCGTCTCCAACAACCTCCACGCCATCGTCATGGTGATCTTTGCTCAAAAGCCGAGCCATATATTCATTGATTCCGGATTTATAGGCCTGATGGGTATCATTCCTCTACTTTTATACCCCTGGCCGCTTCGGAAATTTTTGACCTATAATTTCAGGCCAAAGACATAAGGAGAAAACGCCGGTAAGGTCCATAATAATCGATGTAGAACTGAGTCGCGTTTTTCAACAAACTACCCTACATCATATTCCATCAACTGCTCAGTCATTCTGCTCCATCATGCTTGAAAAGATGTCGCTGTTACTGATAATGCCCACCAGGTCCGTGCCCTCCACCACGGGCATTCGTCTAACCCCGACAATTTGCATCATCTTTTGACAATGATAAATGGACAATTCCGGATTGA
>CAYWMP010000002.1:0-86712 GCA_964459445.1 uncultured Desulfobacteraceae bacterium | reverse complement strand
CAAGGGGAGTTAGGATCTTCTTCCGCTCCTTGTTTTTCTTAGTAGGATCAAGAGATTAGAAAAAAGCGAACTGCGGCTGGACGGATTTATCGCTCTTTTTCAGCATCTCTTCAAGCTCGATCTCCAATTGCACTTTATCAAGGCTTTTTATTTTGCCGTTTGACTCGAAAAAAAGAAATCATAATTCTATATTTCAACTCTGATTAGGAGGCTAGCCACAAAACCTATCATTGCAGGTCACTTGGGTCGGACCATCGAATCAATATGAAATTTTAGGGTAAACCTAATAAAGTCAGCTCTTATCCAAGTTTTAGAGGAGTTTTTTATGGTAAAGAAGTTCGTTGTAAAGATGGTGTGCAATGGGGACAGTTCCGCAGAGCTTCCCTTGAATCGATTCCGCAGAACGTGCACCGCCTTGACACTCCCCACTACCGCAGATATATTCCGTGAAAAAAATCATAAAAGGGACTAACGAACTCTACAGTGACAACTCCATCCCAATTCTTGCCTCCCTCGCGGAGCGAATACATCAAAAAACAAAAGGAAGCCTTTGGCCGCCATGCCTTCGGCGTCTTTCCTGCCCAGTATCCCAAAGAGATTCTCTGGGCCATGAATATCGTGCCCATAGAGATATGGGACCCACCATTGGAAGTCAGCCATGCCAATGCCCATCTTCAGCCCTATATCTGCTCGGTCGTCAGGCTCGGCCTTGAATTGATCCTCCAGGGCAAGTGCGATGATCTCGACGGCTTTCTCTTTCCGCATACCTGCGATTCGATCCAAAACCTGACTTCGATCGTTTACGACTATCTTGATCTTGATAAGCCCTGCTACTTTTTCTACCACCCCAAAGCCCCATACAGCGAAGCTTCACGGACCTACTACAGGGAGCAACTCAAGACGCTGGTAACCCGATTAGAAAAGCAGTTAGGCTCTTTGGATCTTGATGAATTGAAGCGGAGGGTAAGGCAAGGACAGGAAATAGCATCCATGGTGAAACGTCTCTATGATATTAGGGCACGGGGAGAGATCACGGCATCAAACGAAACCTTCTACCAAGTGATCCGTCAGGGTGAGTTCCTTTACCCGGATGACTTCATCCCTTTGCTCGAGAAGTTTCTGGAAGAATCAAAGGGAAAACCCGAAAACCACACAGGGGTTCTGCTAAGCGGCGTTCTCCCAAACCCCCCCGAAATGTTGACCCTCCTCGATGAGTTAGGCGTTAGTGTGGCCGATGACGATTTGCTGGGGTGCAGCAGGAGACTCATAATACCTGGGAGTGACAAAGAAGATCCTTTTGATGCGTTAACCGATAGCTATCTGGGCATGCCCCCATGCACAACCAAAGACTCTCCGTTGAGCGAACGCATCGATTATCTCATGGCAAAGGTGGATCGGAGCGGCGCCAAGGGCATTATTTTTAACACGGTCAAGTTCTGCGAACCGGAGTTGTTCGATTTGCCTCAGTTGGTTCAAGAACTCAAGAAACAGGGGTTGCACACGCTACTCGTTGACACGGAATTGAACCAGGGTTTGGGCGGTCAGCTTGCCACGCGGGTGGAGGCGTTTGTGGAGATGCTGCCCACAACCCGCCGCTAGCGGAGAGACCTTTGCAAAACGCCCCCTTTTGCCCAATTTCTGTGTCAGGCTCAAATTTTAATCCTCAAAATACTTAATGTATTCCTGTGGTTAAAATTTTCGCCTTCCTTGAACTTGAATAAAATTGGGCATTTTTCAAAGGTCTCTTGGATTTGTAATAGCCATCGGAGCAGAATATTTGACAGGATAACGGGATAAACAAGATTTTTGTCTAGCCCGTAAAGCATAGGAAGTGATAGGAAAAAAAGATTAAGAGATGTCCTTTGTGAGGATCGCTGAAGAGTATATTGGGAAATCTTTCTAGAGAAACAAGTGGACTTGTTTCTCTCGAATATTTTCCCAATTCTCCCAATGAAGATTCATTGGGAGGCCCGCCATGCGGGCTTTTTTGCGGTCATATATTTTCAGCGTTTGAGATTATCAGTACGTAGTAGTTAAGTAAATCCTGTTATCCTGTCTAAAACAAGAGAACTGTAACTTGGATTTTTAAATGAGGATGATCCTATGGCATTAGCAAAGAAAGCACGCTATGGTTTCATGAAGGACGTAGGGGCCGCGGCTTTCATGGGGTTGGCAAGTGCTCGAAAGAAAAAGAGACCCAAGAAGGCCAATCTATTGTTCGGCCCACCTCTCGAAAGCACGAAACGCCTGAAAGAGATTATGACCAGGCATTATTTTCTTTCCCGATATGCCGAAGGGGCCAAACCCGTGGCGTGGGTAACAAGCGGCGCGCCCGTTGAAATGCTCCGTCCTTTTGGCTTTTACACAATCTACCCCGAGAACCACGGCGCACTTTGCGGCGCCCAAAAACGAGGTCCGGAGCTGTGCGAAATAGCCGAGGAACACGGCTATCACCAGGATCTGTGCTCCTATGCACGAATAGATCTGGGGGTGTCGCTTTCCGGAAGAGCACCCGTCGGCAAGCTGCCAAAACCGGACCTCTTGTTCGCTTCCAACAATATCTGCCAGACCGTTGCCTATTGGTACAAGGCCCTCTCTCGCCATTGGAACGTGCCCCTCATTCTATTCGACACGCCTTACAACTTTGAGGAGATCACTAAGAGCGATGTGGCCTATATGGTCAGCCAGCTTGAGGAGATGATTCCACAGCTCGAAAAATTATCGGGAAGATCTTTTGATGAAGACAAATTCCGGGAGACGATTGGCCTTGCCAGGGATACCTCACTCGCCTGGGGCAATGTATTGGCCGCTATGAAGCACAAGCCGGCGCCCATGACCATTTTCGATGCCTTCGGCCACCTGGCGCCCATCGTATCCTTAAGAGGATTGCCTGTGGCTCTTGAGTATTACAATACCCTTCTTGATGAGTTAAAGGATCGAGTGGAACAAGGCGTTGGCGCTGTTCGCAACGAGCAAAAACGCCTGATGTGGGATAATATCGCCATATGGTATAAGGTGCGGGATTTTGCGAACCTGTTTGCAGAACACGGAATGAATTTTGTCGTGGCCACATATACCAATGCCTGGGCCGAGACGATCGGCTACCTGGATGATAATGAACCCTTCGAGTCCATGGCCAAAACCTATAGCCAGGTGATCCTCAACAACAACCTTAACCACAGGCTTCGTCTTATGGAGCGACTGATCAAAGAATACAAAGTGGATGGCTTGGTGATTCATTCCGCCAGGAGCTGCAAACCCTACTCAGTGGGGCAATACGACCTTAAACGCCTTCTCATGAAAAGACTCGGCGTCCCTTCTGTGGTGATCGAGGCGGATATTACGGACTCCCGCGCCTATTCGGAAGAGCAGGCCAGGACAAGGTTGGATGCCTTTTTCGAAGCGATGGAAGTTTAGGTAGTTCTAGCGAAGCTCCGCCTCAAAACCAAAGAGCTGAGGAGAAATTGACTTCGTTGCATAAGCGAAGCGATGCTGGTTGCTGGATGCTCGATGCTGGATAAATCAAGAAATTCCTTTTAGATCAAGTATCAAGTTTCCAGTATCCAGTATCTGTTTGAATCAAGCACCGCAATAAACTGAAACGTAACATATATTTCAAGATTTTTGTCTATGTGGACGGCAAGAGGATAGTGTGGGCTACTATGCAGGGATTGATGTAGGCTCCCTCTCCACCGATGTCGTTATCCTGAACGACAGTGGGGAAATGGCCGGTTACAGCATTGTGCAGACCGGAGCCAACAGCACGGAGGCAGCGGAAGAGGGATTTGAACGCGCCCTGGAAAAGGCAGGAATAGCGAGAAAAGCAATAAAATACACCGTGGCCACGGGGTATGGAAGGGTCTCCATCCCCTTTTCCGATAAGAAAGTGACCGAGATTTCATGCCACGGTCTTGGCGCCCATCGCCTTTTTCCAGAAGCCGGTACGGTTATTGATATTGGGGGACAGGATTCCAAAGTCATTCGCATTGGCAAAGCAGGAAAGGTCCTGGACTTCACCATGAACGACAAATGCGCCGCCGGAACGGGCCGTTTTCTTGAGGTCATGGCGGCAAAGCTGCAGACACCGTTGGATGTGATGGGGAAGCTTTCATTGAGCGCAACGGATGCGGTAAGTATTAGCAGTGTTTGTACGGTTTTTGCGGAGAGTGAAATCGTGTCCCTTGTGGCCCAGAATCACCCCCGGGAACAGATTATAAGAGGATTGCATCAGTCTATTGTCAATCGAGTTTGGAGCATGGTAAGGGCGGTAGGCGTGCACAGCGCAGTCATCATGAGCGGGGGGGTGGCCAAAAACGGAGGCGTCGTGGCCCTCATGGAGGAAAAGGTGGGACAACCCATTCATGTATATAAGGAACCCCAAATTGTCGGGGCCCTTGGGGCGGCACTTTTTGCGTTGAACGAAAGGAGAGATGCCTAAAGCGGATTAATCCGGATAACGTGGAATATGATAGGCGATCTCAATAGATATAAATTCCCTCGTATCTGACTACGCATTGCTGGAGTCATTTTTTTGATCAAACTGGCCGCTTCGGCGGCAAGTGGCAGCGCTGAACCTTGAACCTCCAAAAAATCTTCCATGTCGCCCTACATCGAACGCACATACCGAAAGCACGTGAGCGCCGAAGATCTCGTTTCTTTTCCCGTAGCAATCAAGGAGACGGATCTGAGGGTGAGTGCAGAAAGAAATCTCGAAAAGGAAACAATAGATCTGGTTTTGAACTACAGAAAGCATCTTGAAGACTACATCAAAGTCCATTCAGGATTCATCTCGATTCTAACCCCCTTTCCGGAAGATCCCTTTGCTCCGCCCATTGTTCGGGAAATGATCCTGACGACGAGGGACATAGGCGTAGGCCCTATGGCTTCCGTAGCGGGCGCTATTGCCCAGTACGTTGGTAGGGACCTGCTGGAGCTGACGGGGCAGGTGATTGTTGAAAACGGTGGGGACATTTATCTGGCATGCACACGCCCCTCAACGGTTTCGATTTTTGCCGGAGATTCGCCCTTGAGCCACAGGATAGGTCTCAGGATCCCCGTAGAGAATATGCCCCTGGGTATCTGCACATCCTCTTCAACGATAGGGCATTCATTGAGCATGGGCATTGCGGATGCGGTATGCATCTTGTCACCCTCGGCCATACTAGCCGATGGTGCTGCCACTGCCCTGTGTAACAGGATAAAGGATCTGAAAGATTTGAATCAAATTGCGGATTGGGCAGCGGAAATAGAGGGGATCATTGGCGGTATGGCCATCCTGGGCGATAGGATGGCAACATGGGGTGATTTGGAATTGGTAAGCCTCTAGAGCCAATTTCAAAAACGTAGATTTTGGCCAATCTTCCATCTTCGCTAAAGCTTCTACGGGACAAGCGGCGTCAGACTCAAATCTTAATCCTCAAAATAGACCATGTATTCCTGCGGTTAAGATTTTCGCCTTCCTCGACATTGACCAAACTTGAGCGTTTTGAAAATGGCTCTAAAGATAATAAAGCGTCTCATCTACCCTTGGCGGGCGTTTTTTCAAAATCTTTGAGGCCTTTTCCTTGAAGCTAAAGGGATCTTCCCCTTCCAGCAGGTCACCCATCTCCGCTTCGATTTGCTCGGGATCTTCGCCGGCCTCCATTCTATTAAGGGCTTCTTCCATGCCGGGGCCTAAATTCAATCCGGTCATGTCCGTGAGCTTTCGCATGAGGTTGGCGGCCTGCCTTGGATCGTTTTCGTCCATTTGATCCGCCTCTTTGGCCAATAAATTCATGGCTTGTTCGACCTTGGATTCATCCAGATCCGGCATGGGCAAGTCGTCTTCCTCGCCACGATTCCGCGAGATTGCGAAGACGGACATCTGACGGTTCAGCTTTCTTTTCTTACACTTGGGGCAAACCGGCCTCTTGTCCGTATTGATGGTGCTTGAGAAAAAATTGAAAATCATATGGCATTTACGGCAATAGAACTCGTAAATGGGCATGGTATATCCCTATCTTTTTTTTGTGTGTTAATTGAGTTTTGAAAGTAATCTTTTTTTTCGGGCCTTTCAAAATGCTGCGCGATTGGGCGACGGACGGAAAAGCCGTCCTTTTTTGAATTTCACATACAAAAGATTCGCTTAACAGTCAAATGATTTCAAATGCTCCCGGATTTGAACTTGTCTTTTTTCACCATATTGCTATACTCTAGCCGATCCAAGGGCCGAAGAAAGAAATACCTGTTATTATAATGAAAATCGGCGTACTTTCAGACACCCATCTGCACCAAGCAACAAGAGACTTCCTGGATTTCTGCGACCAATACCTATCTGATATGGACCTGATCCTCCATGCCGGGGATTTTGTTTCTGCTGAAATTGTGAAGTTTCTGTCCCAAAAAAACTTCCACGGCGTTTGCGGCAACATGGATCCACCGGATGTGGAAGCGATGCTTCCTGCGAAAAAGGAGATAGACCTAGGCAGTTACACGCTGGGGCTTATCCATGGGTGGGGGTCGCACGAAGGCCTCGAGAATCGGATCCGAACCGAGTTTCAAGATGTGGATGTCATCGTTTACGGTCATTCCCATCGAGCGAGCAATCAAATGCGGGATGGCGTTCTGCTATTCAATCCCGGTACGGCGATGGCCCATCACTCCAGGGGCAACTGCACTATGGGTGTTTTATCCCTTGGGGACGGAATTAGCGGAAGAATCGTGAGAATCGAATAAGTGTCTCCCCTCCGAGCATGGGTTGGGTGAGACGGCGGAAAAGGGCGCGTCGAGGCATTCCCTATGAAAAATTTATGGGCCCCATGGCGTATGGCTTACATTCTCTCTGATCAGACGGATGAGGCATGCATTTTTTGTCCCGGAGGGGAGAGGGAACAAGATGAGGAAAGACTCATCCTTTATGTTGGTCCCCTGAGTATGGTCATCATGAACCGGTATCCATACAACAACGGCCACCTCCTTGTTGCCCCGGTGCGTCATGTTCCGGGGCTTGATGATCTCTCCGATGAGGAGACCTTGGACTTGCTTCACAGGGTTCGCCGATCTACGGATATTCTCAGGACAATCATGAACCCGGAAGGCTTTAATGTGGGATTGAATCTTGGACGTGTTGCAGGCGCCGGAATAGAGGCCCATTTACACTTCCATATCGTTCCGCGGTGGAACGGGGATACAAACTATATGACGATTCTCGGCGACGTTAGAGTGATTCCGGAACACATCAAAGAGACATATAAAAAACTACTGCCCCATTTTCAAAGGATGAATGAGGCCCCCGGAGGTAGGAAATGACACATCTAAAAGTGATTGTGGTCATTGTTGTTGCATTGTTGGTAGTCATATTGGCGGTCCAGAATGATACGGCCCTCACAAACACGATCACCTTTAGGATAGATCCCGTCTTCACAAGTGAGAGGATCAGTCCTAATGTGACTATTTACCAGGTGGTCATCATAACGTTTCTGTTTGGTGTTCTCTCAACAGGCATTTATGGCATGTTTGAAAGGTTTCGACTTAAAAGGCAGATCAAAATGCTCCAAGGGCAATTGGAAGACACAAACAAAGAATTGAATTCCCTCAGGAATCTGCCAATCACAAGTGAGGACGTAACCGCTGGTGAGGGCCTAACCGTGAGCGATAATAACTCAACTTAAGAAAGTTTCGAAAAGGGAGCTGATGCATGTTGGAACAGCTCTGGCAATGGCTTCTAGATCCGAATAACCAAAAACTCCTGGCTGGCGTTCTGGCTGCCCTTATTATTGGTGTGGCTATCGGCCGCATGGGGAGATCCCGGAGGGAGGAAAAGGCCAAAGCCCATACAAGAGAAGGCGATAGGGCCTTTTTTAAAGGACTTCAGTATATCATCTCCAATGACCACGACCAGGCCATAGAAGAATTCACAAAATCCGTCCAACTCAACTCCGACACCGTGGAAACATACGTCGCTCTCGGAAACCTGTACAGGACCAGAGGCGATATTGATCGTGCAATACGCATCCGACAAAGTATCATATTAAGAACCAACATTGACGAAGGAATCCGCATCAGGGCCCTCTTTGACCTGGGCCTGGATTACCGCAAAGGCGGATTCCTCAGTCGTGCCCTTGATGCCTTCCAAAAGGTCCTCCAAAAGCAACCCTCAAGTATCAGAACACTCGAAGAGATCGAGAAGATTTATGAGGAAATGAAAGATTGGGAAAACGCCTTCGCCACCAGGCAGAAGATAGCCGGATATTCGAAGGGCGACCACCAGAACATACTCGCCCACCATCAGACGGAATTGGGCAAGCTAAATGTGGAAAAGGGCGATTTCTCAAAGGCCAAGTCCTGCTTCAAGAAAGCCCTGTCTATAGATGAAAGATGTGTGGACGCCAATCTTCACCTGGGTGATCTCTATCTCAATAGGCAGGATTACAAAAATGCCATTGCCACGTGGAAGAAGATAGTCAAAATAGCGCCCAAATACACTTTCCTGGCCTACGGACGTCTTGAGGGTGCCTATGCACGAATGAAAAATCTGAAACCCGTTGAGGAATTTCTAAAGGAGTGCGCCCAATTAAACTCAGATGCCTTTACCCATTTGGCTTTGGCAAGATACCTTTACAATAAGAACGACCATGAAAGCGCCTTGAGGGAACTAGAGAGCGCGCTTCAATTGGACCCCTATTTTTTAGAGGCCAGACGATTTCTCGGAGAAATTCTCCTGGCCCAGGACATGAAGGATGAAGCACTCCAATCCTATAAAGAACTCCTTTCATACATCAGTGTTCCCTACCTGAAATTCCAGTGCGCCCATTGCGGTTTTAGACCCGACGAGCTTCAATGGCAATGCCCCAAGTGCAGGAATTGGGACACCATCGATTTCATGGATTCCGGCTATGCAGACGCCGATTCCCCTCCCAGGATTAATGAATCCTTCCCAATGCTTCCTCAGGCAAACCCAGAGGAAAGCGCATGACCAATATGACACCCATGCTCAAGCAGTACACGGGCATAAAAGGGGATTACCCCGACGCCGTCCTTTTTTTTCGTATGGGCGATTTCTATGAAATGTTTTTTGAGGACGCCGAAATAGCTTCACGGATCCTTGGCATCACACTAACATCCCGTGGAACCTTAAATGGACAAAAGGTGCCCATGTGCGGTGTTCCTCACCATTCGGCCAGATCCTATGTGGTCAAGCTCATTGAAAGCGGAAAGAAAGTCGCCGTGTGCGAACAGACGGAGGACCCTAAAGCGAGCAAAGGGATTGTAAAAAGGGAAGTGGTAAGAGTCATAACGCCAGGCTCTGTTGTTGAGGAAGATGCAGTCGATGGAAAGAGCAACCTCTATTTGGCTGCCGTTTCAGGTAAGGACGGCAAATATGGAATTGCGCATGTCGATCTGTCTACAGGGGAATTTCGCGTCACGGAAGTCGAGAATTGGGTTGAGTTGCTTGACGAGTTGGGAAGAATAGCCCCCGCAGAGCTCCTCATGCCTGATGAGGACGAACTGCAAAAGAGGCGGGGTGTTTCCGCCTACCGCATGGAGATCCTTGATAGAGAAGCATTTGATCCATCAGAGGCCGGCCAACTCCTCCTTGAACAACTTGGCGTAAAATCCCTGGCGGGTTTTGGTTGCGATACCATGGATCGGGGTATCGTCGCTGCCGGTGCCATTGTCCACTATCTGAAGGAAACCCAAAAGGGAAACCTGGGCCATATCAAAGAGATTGTCAGTTATCGCCTTGGTGACTTCATGTTTTTGGATGAGTCAACAGTCTCGAATCTTGAACTTTTCAGAACCATGAGGCGTCATTCCGTCAAAGGCTCCCTATTCAATATCCTGGATCGGACGGTTACACCCATGGGGAGCAGATTGCTAAAGAGATGGATCGGTTATCCATTGATTGATGTCATGCAGATCAGGCGGCGGCTGGCCGGCGTAAACGAGTTCAGGGCTGATGATATTTTAAGGGCTCAGATCAGGGAAGAGCTGGCAGGCATCTACGATCTGGAAAGATTGAACGGACGGATTTCTTTGGGCCGAGCAAACGCAAGGGATCTTGTTGCGCTTCGATCGTCTATTGAAAGGTTACCCGCAATTCAGGAAAGTTTGGCTGGCTGCACAAGTCAGCTTTTGGCCGACACTGCCCTAGGGATAGACCCCCTCCAGGATATTGAAGATTTTATCGAAGAGGCCATCTGTGACGATCCCCCGGTGTCTCTTAAAGACGGGGGCATGATCAAGGAGGGCTATCATGAAGAACTTGACCAATTAATCAAGATCACAAGGGATGGCAAGGCATGGATATCGGAACTCGCTGCCACAGAACAACAGAGGACCGGAATCCCAAAGCTCAAGATAGGTTACAATAAGGTTTTTGGATATTATATCGAGATATCAAAATCCAACCTCAAACATGTTCCCCCGGATTACATCAGGAAACAGACCCTGGTCAACGGAGAAAGATTCATTACGGAACGTCTCAAAGAGTATGAAGAGATGGTTCTTGGCGCCGAAGAGAAGCGGGCAGCTCTTGAGTATGATATCTTCGAGCAAATACAAGCAGCCATTGCTGCGGAGAACCATCGAATCAAGGAAACGGGACATCTCATTGGAGAGATCGATATCCTCGTTGGTCTTGCAGATGCTGCGGCCTATAACGGATATTCCTGCCCGGAGGTCAATGAAGAGGGAACCATAGACATCCTGGATGGCCGTCACCCTGTGATTGAACAAACAGTGAAGGAAGAGGACTTTGTGCCCAACGATATTCACTTGGACGATGGGCATCAGCAACTCCTGATTATCACCGGTCCTAACATGGCGGGCAAATCCACAATCCTGAGGCAGTGTGCCTTGACCGTCCTGATGACTCAAATGGGAAGCTTTGTCCCGGCATCAAAGGCGGTTATCGGAGTTGTTGACCGAATTTTCACTCGCATCGGCGCCTCGGATGACCTCGCAAAGGGGCAAAGCACTTTCATGGTTGAAATGAATGAAACCGCAAACATCCTTCGTCACGCCACTAGCAAGAGCCTGGTCATCCTGGATGAAATCGGCAGGGGGACCAGCACCTACGACGGATTGAGTATCGCCTGGGCTGTGGCAGAGGCCCTTCATGACAGGGAAGGAAAGGGGGTTAAGACCCTTTTTGCGACTCACTACCATGAATTGACGGAAATCCTGAATACAAAAGCCAGGGCAAAGAATTTCAACATAGCCGTGAAGGAATGGAACGAGCAAATCATTTTTCTGCGGAAACTCATGCCCGGTGGCACAAGCCGGAGTTACGGCATACAGGTTGCCAGGCTTGCCGGGTTGCCTGAGGAAGTGATTGAACGGGCAAAGGAGATACTGGTCAATCTGGAAGTCGAGGATTTGGATGAAATGGGCACGCCGCGTTTGGCCCATACCGAGAAAAAGAGTGAAGAGGGTGAAGTTCAGCAACTGAATCTTTTCGGGGCACAGGATAAAAGACTTAGGCATTGGATTCGTGAGTTGGATATATCAACCATGACGCCCTTGGAGGCCTTGATCCAGCTCAATAAATTGAAGGAACACTTGGAAGACAGCAATCCTTAACTAGTGCTCATCCGGAAATGGCGCTTTCGGATTTCCACCCTCCGTAGCAGGCTACTGCGGAGGACGGGCGCGCTTTTAGCAGTCAGCTTTCAGCGATCAGCAAAAAATTTTAAATAACAACCAATTAGGCTGAATGCTGAACGCTGATAGCAGAACGCTCATCCTGGAATCTTTGATTTCTAGATTGGCACTAACTATTAGCCGTAGTTTTGAAGAATGGACTTTATGAAAAATAGACGGCAGATAATCGCTTTATTATTTGCGATGCTAATAGCCCTATGCCTTATGTTTGGGGCTGAGGCATTCGGGAAAAAAGGCTCAAAGGCAAAGGCAATGTTGGATAGGGCTGATAACTGCAAAAAGGCACTTTATCGGTCCAATAAGAAGATGAAGTATCGTCACAATTGGCTAAATTGCATCAATCTTTATAGGGCAGTCTCACAGCGATACCCCAAGGGCGAAGAGGCAGGATGGGCGATCTATCGCTCGGCACAGATGTTTAAAAAGCTCTACCTCTATTCCGGCCGGTCCCAGGACCTTGCAAATGCTATCGAAGCATACCGCGATGTGGCGGAGAACTACATGAAGCACAGACTGGCGGATGATGCGCAGTATCAAGTCGGAGAAATCTTTTACAGGGATAAAAAAGACCCGACCCAGGCCTACGTGGAGTTTCTAAAGGTCGATATCAAATACCCTGACGGGGATATGCGGCTGAAGGCCCGTGCCATGCTGGACAAACTGGCACTTATCCTCAGCAAAAAAGACAGCCCTGTCAAGAAGGCCGTAGACACGGCAACGGGCACTGCCAAGGTAAAGGATATCCGCCATTGGTCTACACCTAGCTACACTCGTGTCGTCATAGACCTAGAAAGACCCGTCAAATATACCTCCAATCTGCTCAAGGCGAATCCGAACTTGAAAAAGCCACGTCGCCTCTATTTGGATTTGCAGAAGTCCTTTGTGCCCGCCGACATTGAGAGCTCCATTCCCATAAGAGATGGACTGCTTCAAAGGGCCAGGGCCGGCCAGTATACACAGGAAGACGTCCGTGTCGTACTGGATATCAATAGTATAGGCAGTTACAAAGTATTTCACCTCTACGATCCTTTCCGCATTGTTGTGGATGTCAGAAGCACGGATAAGAGGAAGAAGACCACGACTGTGGAAAAGGTGAAGAAGCAGAGGCCCGTTAGAAAGGGGGTCAGAAAGGAGAAAAAACCGGACCAATCGGTTTCCTTGGCGCGGCAGCTCGGGCTTAGTGTAAAAAGGATAGTCATCGATCCCGGTCACGGTGGGAGGGATCCCGGGACTTATCATAAGGGAGGCATAAGAGAAAAGACCATTGTGTTGAACCTGGCCAAGGTGCTGGCCAGAAAGGTCAAACAGCGACTTAAATGCGAAGCCGTGCTTACGAGGAATAGAGATGTATTCATGTCCCTGGAGCGACGAACGGCACTCGCCAACGTGAAGAAGGCGGATCTCTTTATTTCTCTTCATATCAATGCCCATAAACAAAGGGGAGTTCACGGGATCGAAACATACTTCCTGAATATGGCGACAGATAAGCGGGCCGTCATGGTGGCAGCGCGGGAAAATGCCACGTCAGAGAAAAACATCAGCGACCTTCAGACGATCCTCAACGATCTCATGTTGAACACAAAGATCAGCGAATCGAGCAAGCTGGCCCATGAAGTGCAACGGGGCATGGTGGGTAATCTAAAAAGGAGATATAAATACGTTAAAAACCTGGGCGTCAAACAGGCGCCCTTCTATGTCCTCATAGGCGCTGAGATGCCGGCTATCCTGGTTGAGACGGGCTTTATTACAAACACCAGGGAAAGGGGACGCCTGCTGAGTAATAAATACTTAGAGCGGATTGCCGATGGCATCGTCAGTGGTGTGGACCGATACATCAAGAGTATCAATCAGAGCTATCTGGGGGGGTAGGAACTTCTGGTGGGAAATAATTTATCTATCGGTGGCCCGCTGAATGAAAAGAGACCGTGATAAGCAGGTTGTTGCTGACCAAAGTACCGAATAGCGATTATCCAACAAGGAACCGCTGAATCATGAAGGTTTCACTTCGACATTCAACATTCCTTGTTCGATATTCTGCGGTTTAAGAAAATTGAGTGTATGCAATTGGAACATCGTTGTCAAAAGACCCGTATGCTGTTGTACCACCTTATATAGTCAGGCTTGTTATCCCTAAAATCCTGTTTGGTCGTCTTGAGGACAAGCATATAGCTGCCCTTCTGGCCCACTCCGTAAATCCCGTAAAGAACATCCGCTCATGGTCATCCCCTCAATCCAAAATTATTTTTTCAATCTCAAAAAGGCATCGATAAACATATCTATATCACCATTCATCACCCGATCCAGGTCCCCCACATCCAGGTTCGACCTATGATCCTTTACCATCCTGTAGGGATTGAAGACATAAGACCTTATCTGACTGCCCCATGCAATCTCCTTTTGGGTTTGGTGTAGTTCCTGTTTTTTTTCTTCGAGTTTATTTTTCTCAAGCTCATAAAGCCGCGCTTTCAGCACTTTTATCGCCATCTCTTTGTTTCGATGTTGGGATTTTTCGTTCTGGCATTGAACGATGATGCCTGTGGGATGGTGCGTGATTCGGACGGCTGAACTCGTTTTGTTCACATGCTGGCCACCGGGACCGCTGGCACGATAGGTGTCAATTCGAATATCCTTATCGTCAATATCGATCTTGATGTCCATATCCACTTCGGGAAGGACCGAGACTGAGGCAAAGGAGGTATGCCTTCTCTTTGTGGCGTCAAAGGGGGAAATCCTGACCATTCGGTGGATGCCGTGTTCCGACTTGAGATAGCCGTAAGCGTAGGATCCCTCCACAGTGAAGGTCGTATTCTTGATCCCTGCTTCATCACCCGCCAGATAATCGATGACCTTGGCAGTAAAGTTTCTGGACTCGCACCATCGCAGATACATCCTGAAGAGCATCTCCACCCAGTCCTGAGCCTCCGTGCCGCCGGCCCCGGCATTAATGGCTATAATGGCATTTCGCCTGTCATCCGGGTCGCCCAGAAGGGATTTCAATTCAAGATCTTTGACCTCCTCTTCGAGTCGAGACACATCGGTTTGGATCTCTTTCAAAGAGGAATCGTCTTCTTCCTCGACGGCCATTTCTGCAAGGAGTTTCGCATCCTCAATTTCCTGGTAATACTTTTTCCACTGGTCAATCTTTTCACTGAGATAAGCCCTTTGTTGATTCATCCTGGATATCTCTTCTTGATCTTTTTGCCAGAAATCGGCCTTGGACATGACCTTTTCTATTTTCTCAAGTTCTTTTTGTTGATTATCTAAGTCAAAGATGACCCCGAAGAGAATGGAGTTGGTCCATAATGTTCTCAATTTTTATCATCACATCTTGTTGCATTTTTGACCTCCTTCCTTGAAGTCGTAACCCTCGCAAGGTGCTAAAGGGATTTGTCTGTAAGCTACCGAAACATCAAAGTTTAGAAAAAAACCTATGATAACATAAGTCATATGCCATCTTCGTCAAACTGAAAATGATGAGGATTAGGGCAAAGATGTCGCCGTGGCGCGCATAAAAGGGGAGGGGCAGGTCGAACCCATCCATTTCTTCCATCAATATATCCTCCCTGAAAAGATTTCCTTGAGACAGGATCTTGCCACTAGGATCAATGAAAACACTGATACCCGTGTTTGCAGCCCGAACCAAGGGTTTTCTGTTTTCCACAGCCCTGAACACCGCCATAGACAGGTGTTGGAAGGGTGCACTTGTCATGCCAAACCAAGCATCGTTCGTCAAATTCACTAAGATCTTCGCGCCTATTCTCGCCTGTTTCGCGGCCAGCTCCGGGAATATAACCTCGAAGCAGATCAAAGCCCCGGATGGAAGACCGGGAACCCTGAGGGGCGCGATTTTTTCACCAGGGGCAAAATCCCCAGCGGCGGGGACCAACCTGTGAACAAAAGGCAAGAACTTCTTGAGGGGGACGTATTCCCCAAAGGGTACTAGATGTACTTTGTCATAATAACTTGATGCAGTGCCATTGGGCGCCAAATGATAGGCGCGGTTTCTGTAACGGGTTTTTCCCAATTGACTGGTGTAAGCGGGGCTGCCAAAAATGAGGTGAGCGCCTACCTGCTTTGTAATCCCGATGACCTCGCGAGAGAGATCCGTGTCGTTCTGGAAGAAAAAGGGAACCGAAGTCTCGGGCCACAGCACGAGGTCCGGTTTAAAGGGCTCCGCTGCCTGCGTAAGTCTGCGATATATGGCGATCGTCTCGGCTTGGTACTCCGAATTCCATTTGACGGATTGATCGATATTCCCCTGAACAACGGCGACCCTGATGGAATTTTCCCCCTTCGACTCCTCCTTAATCCCAATCAATCGAAAATGCCCGTATGACAAAGCAGACAATAAAAGGAGGGCAAGGATCGGCATCTCCCATTTCAAGGTGGTGGTTGCGGTACCGCGTACGCTCCGCAAAGCATGATAAAGAACGGCGTTGGTGAAAACAATCAGGAATGACAGACCGTATACACCTACCATATCCGTTATTTGAATGAGATAAAGGTTGCCGTATTGGGTGTGCCCGAGCAGGCACCAGGGAAATCCAGTCATGAGCTTTGCTCTTAGAAATTCTAAGCTCACCCAGGTGCTCGCAATCACCAATGCCTTGATTCGAGATTCTTTGAGATAAGAAATCCCAAAGGAAAACAGGGCCGGATAAAGGGAAAGATAGAGACAGAAAAGAATTAGAACGCCTAGGCTCAGAGTCAGGTTAAGCCCGCCGTATCGGCCAAGGACCACGACGATCCAATAGATGAGTGTCATGGCATGTATGAAACCCGCCAGTAATCCGATCTTAAAGGCTCGGAACGGGGGCTTTTCCTCTAACGCCTTAAAAAGTGGCAACAGGGCGAACCATACAATCCAGTCCGTCCTTGCCGGAGGGAAAGAGGCGGTCAAAAGAACGCCTGAAAGGGCGGCAAGGAGATAATCCTGAAGGTTTTTTCGATTCATTTCTTAGTAGGAATCCGGTCTTAAGGACATGGCATATAACAGAGGCCATCCCAAAAAAGAATCAATGCTTCGGTCGCGTTCATTTTTTCTAACCCTATCTATAGGCTCCGGTGGCGGTTCCCGCAGATAGAAGGGTTCAATAGAACAGGTCATTTCATGGGAAAATACCATTCTGCCAGGGATTCTGTGGCGTGAATCCTCCCATCTACGGGAACGGCAGAGTTTAGTGGAATTTTTTCTGAGATAGGGATTAAAAAAAGAACCCGACCTCCGCTCTTTCTTACGCTTGTTCTCACATAGGCGCCCCTATGGGGCGCTAACTAAAAATCTGGTCTTTCCCCGCCGAGAGGCGGAACGTACTATGGGCCAGAATTTTTTCTAACAAAAAATCATTAACACGGGCCAATGCGCAATCCCTAAAAACATCCATCTGACTTCCCAAATACAACGCGGAAATCATAAATTATCAGCAACTGTGTCAGTGAGTGTTATTTTCGTCTTCTGGATGGATGGGCGGTTCTTGGCGAGTTACAAGGATCTTTCGGATTTTTCTCATGTCAGCAGAGCGAATGGTCAATTCAAGGTCTTGAAAGGTAATCGATTCATCCGGCCTAGGGATCCTCCCCAGAAGGTGTATGACGAATCCTCCAACGGACTCATATTCTCCTTCCGGCAGTTCGACATTAAAATGCTCTTCCAATTTCTCAATTTCCAGTCGTGCGTCAACAAGAACGGCATTGTCATCAAGAATATTCAAGAGAGGCGGCTCCGTATCGTGTTCGTCCTCTATCTCCCCCACAATCTCTTCAAGTATGTCTTCTATGGTAATAATCCCTTCAGTACCGCCGTACTCGTCGGTTACGAGCGCGAGATGGGTCTTTTTTTCTTTGAGATCCTTTAATAGCTCGCTAACCATTCTGTTTTCAGGAACGAAATAGGGCTTTCTCAAGATTTCAACAGGCATCTTGGAATTTGGATCTTCGCCCCAGAGTTTCAGAAGATCCTTGGCATGCAAAATGCCCACGATTTCGTCGCTGGTTTCCTTGTATATGGGGATTCTCGTATGACCACAATCGGAGACAAGTTTTATGACTTCGCCAAGAGTGGAGTTTATGGAGGCAGAGGAGATCTCTGTCCGTGGAATCATGATGGAATGGGCTTTGGTCTCCTTTAGGTCGAGGACACCGGAGACCATATCCGACTCCTCATCGGTAATAAGGCCTTTGGCCTGCCCCTCATTCATGAGGTCCTGTATTTCTTCAGCGAGATCCGCACCTTTTTGGTGATGTGGCCTTTTCCGCAGAAGTGCTTTGATCAGGTCGAGAAGACTTCGGTCCGAGTCATCTTCCAATGATATCGTGATTCCCCCGCGTTTGTTTTCTTGGATTATGCCTCCCCGAGGGAGGAAACTTGATGCGTTTTTTCTCGTTCAAGCATAACTATATTTTTTGTTATACTCAAGTGTCAAGACGTTAGGAAAGCTTGGTTTTATGGTGCTAAATAATTATTGACTTTGCAGAACCAAGTGTTAAACTTACCGTTTACGAATAAGGTGGGGTAAACCTATCTTAATTCTCTCTGGTCTGGCTTTGTATATCAGAGAACCGGGGCGAAGGAAAGCGGGCATAGCTCAGCCGGTAGAGCACAAGCTTCCCAAGCTTGGGGTCGCGGGTTCGAAACCCGTTGCCCGCTCCAGTAATTTCCCCTGGTGAAAGGCCCGACTCCCTTTTTGAGGTTGTCAGCTGTCCTCCAAAGGATGCTGATTCACTTCGAATAGCGGACGTGACGTTGGCTTTCCCGATTGCCTCGTGCAAGCGATGCATTAACAGACAAGAAACAATTCAGTCTGCAGTCAGGAAGCGGGTCTCACGCACCCGCTTTTTTTTTAATAATGGAAACCAAGGTTTCTTCGATAGGGCAGGCCGTTACCGATCTTGTGGAACCCATTCTCGATGATTTGGGTTTCGAATTGGTCGATATAGACTATTTGTCCAAGCATGGAAAATGGGTCCTAAGGTTGTTTGTGGACCAGGACGGTGGCGTAACGATCGATGATTGTGTCAGGATCAGCAGGGAGGTTGGAGACCTAATCGATGTAAAGGATATCATTGATCATGAATATGTCCTTGAAGTTTCATCCCCCGGTCTCAACAGACCCCTGAAGAAAGAAAAGGATTTCGTTTGGGCCATCGGCAAGAAGATAAAGGTTAAAACGCTTGTCCCGAAGGACGGTCGGCGAAACTTCACAGGTTATCTTAAAAACTTCAAAGGAAAGACGCTCTACCTTGAGACCGAGTCCGGATTGACAGACTTGCTTTGGTCCGAGTTAGAAAAGGCGAATCTTTTATATGATTTCGAGAAATGAGGTTCGATATCCCAAAACATCAACAATCTCTGGAGTAAATGAAAGATGGTTTCTGAACTAAAAAGGGTCATTGACCAAGTAAGCCGAGAGAAGGGCGTGGATCGAGAAATTTTGATCCAGACACTAGAAGAAGCCGTGCGTGCCGCAGCCAAAAAGAGGCTGGGCATCGAGCATGACCTTGAGGTCAATTTCAATGACGAGGTCGGAGAAATTGAAGTCTTTGAGTTCAAGGATGTGGTGGATAGTGTCACAAACGATAGCATGGAAATCTCATTGGAAGAAGCCAAATCCGTTGATCCCGACTCGGCAGTAGGGGACAGCCTTGGGGTAAAGATGGATACGGATGAATTCGGCAGAATCGCGGCACAATCCGCGAAACAGGTCATCATGCAGCGCCTTCGTGAAGCCGAAAGGAATATTGTTTACGACGATTTCAAGGATAGGAAGGGCGAGATTATTCACGGCATAGTCTCAAGGTTCGACAAGGGCGCCATCATCGCCAATTTGGGAAGGGCCGAAGCAGAACTCCCCGTTAAGGAGCAGATACCAAAGGAGTCATACAAACAGGGTGATCGCGTCAGGGCTTACATTTTGGACGTGAGGCAGTTCAGCAGGGGCCCCCAGATTATTTTGTCCCGCACACACCCTAATTTTCTTGGTGCTTTATTCGAGAATGAAGTTCCAGAGATATCCGAAGGGATTGTATCCATTATCCAGGTCTCCAGAGAACCTGGGAGCCGGGCCAAGATTGCTGTGTCCTCCAGAGACAGTGATGTGGATCCGGTCGGCGCATGCGTGGGAATGCGCGGCTCAAGGGTCCAGGCCGTCGTACAGGAACTGCGTGGTGAAAAAATAGACATCGTGCCCTGGGATTCTGATCCCGCAAAGTTCATATGCAATGCATTAGCCCCTTCAGAGATCGTCCGGGTAATTGTCGATGAAGAGAATCGGGCCATGGAGGTTGTGGTCCCGGACGATCAATTATCATTGGCCATAGGCAAGCGGGGACAGAATGTCCGGCTTGCATCGAAACTGTCGGGTTGGAAGCTGGATGTTGCCAGTGAGACAAATTACAATCGTGCCCTGAAAGACGCCTATAATTCCCTGTTACAGCTGGATGGGGTCGGGGAGGCTACCGCTTCGAACCTTTATCAAGAGGGATTCAGGTCTGCTGAAGATATCGCGCAGACGGAGATTGCCGAATTGGTCCATATCGAAGGGATAGGGGAGGAGAAGGCGAAAAAACTCATCGAGTCTGCCGAAGGCTATGTGGTGCTAAAGAAGGCGGAAGAAGAGGCTGAAAGAGAAAGGGAGAGAGAAGCCAAAGAGAGGGCGGCAGCGGAAGAAGAGGTGGAGGACTCGGTGGAATCCGAGACTGAGGTGCCCGAGACGGAAGAATCCAAGACAGGGGAACCCGAGATAGAAGAACCTGAGGCAGAGGATTCCGAGACAGAGAAACCTGAAAAAGAGGAAAAGGGAATAGAGGACGAGGCCTCCGAAGAGAAAAATGGGGACGGCTAAGAAGCATATCCCTATCAGGACATGCATATCCTGCGGTTCCAAGCGAAAAAAATACGAACTTGTTCGGCTCGTTTTGAACGAAAAAGGTCAACTTGAAAGAGATATTCATGGGAGGCGACCGGGTAGAGGCGCCTATGTGTGTGAGAATAGGACTTGCATTGATCTATTGAAAAATAACAGGCGCCTCCAAAGGACGCTGAAGAGCGAAAAGGCGATAGATGCGAGTCTCGCTCTTAAGGACGCAGAGGACATTGCCGTCAGCAGTAGAAAGATGGATTTCGATTATCAGTAAACAAGGGACATAGGAATCAGACGATACTAAGAGAACGTGTTTGGGGGATTAAATGGCGAAAGTCAGGGTCTATGAGTTAGCCAGAGAGCTCAATTTGGACAGCAAGGAGCTCGTTGTAAAGTTGCAGGACGGAGGGATGAGTATCAAGAATTACATGAGCACTCTGGATGAGGGCGCAGTGGCCAAGGCCAAAGATATCGTTGCGGGCGTTGTGTCTGAAGTCATAGTAGAAAAACGGATCAAACCGACAGTCATACGTCGCCGAAAAAAGACAGTCAGGAAAGAACCCGCGAAGCCTGTCGTTGAGGTTGAAGAGGAACTGGGAAAGGAAGCGCCTGCGACACCCCCGGAAGAAGCAATTAAGGAAGCAGTTCCAACCCCAAAGAAAACTGCAAAGAGGGCAAAGAAAAAGAAAGGGATTGAAGAAGCAAAGGTTGGACCGGAAGAAGTAGAGAAGAAGGATTTGGAAGGCAGGGCTGTTCCCACGAAAGAGACCACCGGTCTGGAAGCTGAAGAAGCGTTGGAAGCGGAGCCTGAAGTCAAGGAAAAGCCTGTTGAAAAGGGAAAGAAGGCGAAAAAGAAAAAATCCGGTAAGCCCGCCAAGATCATCAAGGGCCCCTTGGAAGGTCCACTAAAGACGCTATTGCAGAAAAAGGCCGCCAAAGAAGTCGAAACAAAAAGCCCCACCCCTGCTAAGGCCAAAAAAATGCCGGTCCAACCCGAACCCGCTGCGCCGGAGGAGAAGAAGGGAAAACCGGGCCGTAAAAAGAAGGATAAGAAAAAGCGAGGAAAAGGAGAGGCCACGCCCAAGGGGGTTGTCCGGCATCGTAAATTGGAAGTGTTTGAGCGCGCCGATCTCTATGAGGGGAGGCCGGTCCGGCGCAAAAAGAAGGATGTCGGCAAGGAATCCAGAAAAAAACTAAAGCAAACCGAGATAACCGTACCAAAGGCCATCAAAAGGAGGATAAAGGTTCAAGAACAGGTAACCGTTGCCGAACTTGCAAAGGCGATGGGCACCAAAGCAGCAGAACTCATCAGAAAACTGATGGCCTTGGGCGCTCCGGCAGGCATCAATCAATCCATCGATTTTGAAACAGCCTCACTGGTAGCGGATGAATTTGGTTATGAGCTCGAATTGGATCAATTTGAGATGGAAGGCTTTCTCGCCGAGGATGAGGATAAACCGGAAGAATTGCAACCAAGACCGCCTGTCGTGACCATCATGGGTCATGTTGACCATGGTAAGACATCTCTGTTGGACTACATCAGGGAGTCCAACATCATCGCCGGTGAATCGGGTGGGATTACTCAGCATATTGGCGCCTATTATGTTGAAAAGGAAAGTGCAAATATCGTCTTTCTCGATACACCGGGGCACGAAGCGTTTACGGCCATGCGGGCAAGGGGGGCAAAGGTCACCGATCTCATAGTCCTGGTTGTTGCGGCCGATGACGGTGTTATGCCTCAAACCAAGGAGGCGGTCAACCACGCCCGCGCCGCAGACATCCCCATTATAGTAGCCGTCAACAAGATCGATAAGGCTAACGCAAATCCCGACAAGGTGAAGAGGGAATTGGCGGAACTTGAGTTAACTCCCGAAGATTGGGGCGGGGAGACCATTTACGGCAATATTTCCGCCAAGACAGGACAGGGTGTAGATGAATTGTTGGAACTCATCCAATTGCAGTCCGAGTTGCTGGAACTCAAGGCGAATCCGGACAAGTCGGCAAGGGGCACCATCATTGAAGCAAGGCTGGACAAAAGCAAAGGACCCATTGCCACAGTGCTCATCAAGGGAGGGACGCTCAAGCAGGGGGACTACTTTATCTGCGGGGAAAACCATGGTCGAGTAAGGGCCATGCTCAATAGCCGCGGAAAGCGCATGAAATCAGCAGGACCCTCCATGCCGGCCGAGGTCTATGGTATTTCCGGCGTTCCGATGGCGGGGGATGAGTTTATCGTGGTTCAGGATGAGAAGGGCGCAAAACAGATTATTGAGGCACGACAGACCCAGGCAAGACAAAAGGAGATCGCCCGCACGGGTATCGTCAGCCTGGATGATCTGTTTGAGAAGATAAAAGAAGGAGAAGTGAAAGAACTCAGCATCGTCCTAAAAGCAGATGTACAGGGCTCACTCGAGGCCCTGGCGGACGCCTTGACCAAGTTGTCTACCCAAGAGGTGAAACTTAGGATGATCCATTCTTCTACCGGGGGCATAACGGAATCGGACGTCATGCTCGCAACAGCCTCAAAAGCCATCATCATCGGTTTCAATGTCAGGGCGAATCCAAGGGTGACCGAAATCGCGGAAAAGGAAAAGGTCGATATTCGCTATTATGACGTAATCTACGATGTCATAAAGGATATTAAATTGGCCATGACCGGATTGCTTGAGCCGATCTTAAAGGAAAACATCATAGGGCGTGTGGATATTAAAGATGTGTTTCGAGTGCCCAAGATAGGAACGGTGGCGGGTTGTTATGTCACGGACGGGCATGTTGAAAGAAATGCCCATGTTCGCCTCTTGAGGGATGATGTCGTGATTTACGATGGGAAGGTGGCATCTCTCAGACGATTTAAGGAGGATGTCAAAGACGTCCAGACCGGCTATGAATGCGGTATAGGGCTGGAGAATTTCCAGGATATTAAGCAAGGCGACGTATTTGAGGTTTATCAGATCCAGGAAGTGGCGGCAGAGTTATAGATCATGGTTTGTATCACAGCGCTTTATTATGATTTTTGAATGTGAAGGGCCTCGGGAATCAAAGCAGACGGGCCCAAGGTGTAAGACGTAAGGCACAAGGGAAAGACACATTGACTTAAGCTTTGAGCCTTAAGCCCTTAGCTTTTTTTCCGTCTTCGTCCCTATAAAGACATTGCCTAGAATATGTAGAATCGAAAAAGGCTAAATTGGCACAATTATGGTTGTCGGCATTTTGAAAATTGACCTCCTCTTGCATGATAACCGTTCATTGAAGGGTAAAAGAAAGATTGTAAAGAGCATGGTCGACAAGGTGAAGCACAAGTTCAATGTGGCCATTGCAGAGACCGGCTCTAATGATAAATGGCAAAAGATCGAGTTGGGAGTGAGTTCGGTTGGAAATGATCGACGACATATCGATGCTTCCCTGAACAATGTTTTGGATTACTTGGAATCCCTGTACCTGGCTGAGATTGTGGATACTAAGATGGAGATTTTGAATGTCTAATAGGCAGATGAAGGATGTCACGGTGTCTGTTTAAGGGAGTATGGTGAAATAGAATGCTTGCCGGAAAAAGGTCAGTGCGGGTCGGCGATCAGATCATGCGAGAGCTAGCAGAGCTATTGCTGAGAAGGGTAAGAGACCCAAGGATCAAGGGTGTGACGCTGACGGGGATTCATGTCAGTAATGATCTCAAGCACGCCAGGGCCTTTTACAGCATTATGGGGAGCGAAGAGGATATCAAAAGTGTTCAAGCGGGACTGGATAGAGCAAAGGGTTTCATAAGGCGGGAAATCGGCCATCGCCTGGATATGAAGTATGTCCCGGACATCATTTTTAAGTATGATCCTACCCTGGAGAAGGGGGATCAGATGGAGAAATTATTCAAAAAGCTCAAGGTGCATCCGTCCACGGCCATCGAAGAATGATTGACCCTATGGCTAACCCTGATGACGGCATACTTCTGATTGATAAGGTTGAGGATGAGACCTCATTTCAAGTGGTCAATCGGATCAAGAAGATCTTGGGCATAAAAAAGGTGGGCCATGCAGGCACGTTGGATCCTTTTGCCACCGGTCTATTGATAATTTTACTGGGGCAAGGCACAAAACTTTCGCCCTATCTTATGGCGGGTGAAAAAACCTACAGAGCCACCTTGAGATTGGGGGTGGAAACCGACACCCAGGATCTCACAGGCAAAATCCTGAAGACCAGGTCCGTGCCAGAGCTTGATCGGGCTTTTATCGAGGAAATGGCGGGTGAATTCATCGGGGAGATCGAGCAGACCCCACCGAGCTTTTCAGCCCTGAAAGTAAAGGGGAAAAGGGCCTACGACTTGGCGAGAAAAGGCCTTGACGTGGCTCTTCAGAAAAGAAAGGTGAGGGTGCGTCAACTGGAAATCATTTCCATGAATTTGCCGGATGTGACTTTTGAGGTGGCCTGTTCCAAGGGGACCTATATTCGGACCCTTGGCAATGATTTGGGGAGGCGATTGGGGCCGGGCGGACATCTCGTGGCTTTGAGGCGGCTATCCAGCTTCCCTTTCTCGGTGGAGGAGTCCTTGGCGCTAAAGGCTTCGGATCCGAAGAGCGCGAAAGAGGGATATCGCAGCAACATGATTCCTCTTCGCAATGCGCTGCGCCAGTTGAAAGAAATCGAAATCGGAAAAGAAATGGCCCAGAAAATCAGGAACGGCTATCAGCCCAAAACTGATGAGTTAATAGGCCATAGCGAGCTCGCCAAATGGGAGGGGGGCCCAATCAAGGCGATAAGCGGAGGAGACCTCATCGCCCTGGTAGAAATTTCAAATAGCAACGCTCATAAGGGGGATCTGTCGAGGATAGAGAGAGTATTTACCTAAAGACTTCCGAGCGGGGGCGGTTTTGCATTCCCTATGAAACGTTAAATTTACGAGTTTATATTCATTTCAATCATTAACTTGCGTCCTTCCAGAAATGAGATAGTTTTGCATGTTCAAGCCGAAGACCCCACATTTTCATGAAAGTGCGGGATAAGTCTGATGCAGAAATTGCGAAAAATTACCATTTCTGGATGGACGCTAATTAATTCCTGAAGGAGGTACGGAAAGTGGTTTTGAATCCAGATGCCAAGAGGCAAATCATCGACCAGTATAAGGTCCACGACAAGGACACAGGTTCACCGGAAGTCCAAATAGCCCTTCTAAGCAATCGCATCAATTACTTGACCGATCATTTCAAGGTTCACAAGAAAGATCATCATTCGCGCAGAGGCCTGCTGAAACTGGTGGGTCAGAGAAGAAGACTCCTTAATTATGTCAAGAAGAGAGACCTCAAGAGATATCAAAGCATTATCAAAGAACTCGGACTCCGAAAATAGGCTTGATCGGTTCTTAAAACCGGG
Source organism: uncultured Desulfobacteraceae bacterium (assembly GCA_964459445.1). Classification (GTDB taxonomy): domain Bacteria; phylum Desulfobacterota; class DSM-4660; order Desulfatiglandales; family HGW-15; genus CAYWMP01. The sequence goes on along the minus strand of CAYWMP010000002.1, from coordinate 60,853 downwards.
GGCCTCTATTTGGGGTAGTCAGAGTGAATTCACTAATCATCGGAAGGATGGGTACTCATATGATTAAGCAATATTCAGTTGAAATAAACGGTCAGTCATTACATTTAGAAACCGGTCGAATAGCCAGGCAGGCGAGTGGTTCTGCGGTCGTCACGCTCGGAGAGACGGTTGTCCTGGTCACAGCGGTATCGACGGATCAGGTGCGCGAAGGCATAGACTTTTTGCCCTTGACCGTAGAATACCAGGAGATGTCCTATGCCGGCGGGAGAATCCCGGGCAATTACTTTCGCAGGGACATAGGAAGACCGAGTGAGAAGGAAACATTAACAGCCAGGCTCATAGATAGGCCCCTGCGACCTCTTTTCCCGGACGGCTATTTCTACGAGACGCAAGTCATCGCAAGCGTACTTTCTACGGATAAAGAGAATGAGGCGGACGTATTGGCCATCCTGGGGGCATCAACGGCTCTTGAGATCTCGGATGTTCCTTTCGACGGCCCCATTGCGGCTGTCAGGGTGTCGAGGGTCGAAGGGAAGTTTGTGGCGAATCCGACCCGATCCGAACAGGAAGAGAGCGATATCAATCTTATTGTTGCTGGAAATCGATCTGCGGTCGTCATGGTTGAAGGAGGGGCAACTTTCGCTTCGGAATCGGATATGATAGAGGCCATCTTTTACGGACATGAGGCCCTTCAACCCATGCTTGACGTGCAAGAGCAAATGAAGAGGGAGGTCGGCAAAGCCAAGAGACAGGTGGCGCCTCCAATCAAGGATGAGGCCTTCCATAACAGAATAGCGGGCATGGCAAAGCCCCTGTTCGAGACGGTCGTTACGACTGCGGACAAGCAACTGCGGCAAAAGGGAAGGGACGATGTCGCAATCAAGGTCCTGGGCAGCCTCTCCGAAGATGAAGAGGCCAAGGCCGGAGAGGCCAAAGAAATTCTACACGACCTTGAAAAGAAGATGGTGCGGCGGCTGATCCTTGAAGAGGGAAAAAGAATGGACGGGCGCTCCTTCACGGAGGTCAGATCCCTGGATTGTCTGGTTGGGGTTTTGCCTCGGGTCCATGGATCCGCCCTTTTCACAAGGGGGGAGACACAGGCCATGGTCCTGACTACCCTGGGCACCGGTATGGACGATCAAAGGATGGAAACCATATACGGTATCACTTTCAGAAACTTCATATTCCATTACAACTTCCCTCCCTATTCCGTGGGAGAAGCCAGAAGACTGGGGGGACCAGGCCGGAGGGAAATCGGTCATGGCGCTTTGGCGCGACGGTCCCTTTTGCCCGTGCTTCCTGAAAAGGAAGATTTTGATTATACCGTTCGCGTGGTTTCAGAGATCCTCGAATCCAACGGCTCCTCCTCCATGGCCAGTGTTTGCGGGGGCTCCCTGTCACTCATGGATGCCGGGGTTCCCATTAAAGAAGCCGTTGCAGGCGTGGCCATGGGCCTTGTAACCGATGGTGAAAAGATCGTCGTTCTCACGGATATCATCGGCGACGAGGATCACTACGGTGATATGGACTTCAAAGTGGCGGGGACGCGTGACGGCATTACCGCTCTACAGATGGATATCAAAATTGACGGGATCACGAGGGATGTGATGCAACAGGCCCTGAGCCAGGCAAAGGAAGCAAGGCTCCATATCCTGGACGCAATGGATCAAGCCATCCCCGTTCCAAGAAGCGAAGTCTCACAATATGCACCGGTCATTGTCACACTCAAGATAAAACCGGAGAAGGTCCGAACCCTTATCGGGCCGGGGGGTAAGGTGATAAGGGAAATCAGCACGACCAGCGAAGCCAAGATCGATGTGGATGACGAGGGGAAGGTTGTTGTTGCGGGGGCGGACGCCGAAAGAGTGAATCTTGCCCTTGATATGATTCGGCGAATCACCCAGGACGCGGAGATAGGCAAAAACTACCTTGGGAAGGTAGTCAAGATCATGGACTTTGGGGCCTTTGTGGAAATATTCCCCGGAACAGACGGATTGATTCACATTTCCCAGTTGGACAGGGAAAGGGTTAATAAGGTGACCGATATCCTCAAAGAAGGCGATGAAGTCCTGGTTAAGGTTCTCGATATTGACAAAAACGGAAAAATAGCCCTGTCACGCAAGGCAGCATTTGGAGAAAATCTTGACACAGTATCGTAAAACCCAATTGGAAAACGGGATTAGGATCGTCTCGGAAAGGCTGGATCATTTTCGGTCCGTGGCCTTAGGTATTTGGGTGAATGTAGGGTCAAGAGAAGAGGTGGAGAAGGAAAACGGCATCTCCCATTTTATCGAGCACATGATTTTCAAGGGAACACAGGCGCGGACCGCTCTGGAGATCGCCAAAGAGCTTGATGCCATCGGAGGCTTCTCCAATGCCTTTACAGGTAAAGAGAACACCTGCTTCCACTCGAGGGTTCTCGACAAACACTTCGCCACGCTTGCAGATGTGCTATCTGATATTTTCCTAAATTCCACCTTTGATCCGGGGGACATGGATAGGGAAAGGCAAGTCATCCTCCAGGAAATCAATATGGTTGAGGATTCACCTGAAGAGCACATTCATGTCCTTTTCAATGAGCTCTTCTGGAAGAACCACGCTCTCGGCATGTCCGTTCTGGGAACAGATGAAACGGTAGCCGCCATTAATAAAGAGACCGTACTCAGCTATATTGATCGTTTCTATACGCCGGATAGAATCGCCATCACGGCAGCGGGAAATGTAGACCATGATGCGATCGTCGAATTTTTCAGGCCATTGTTCAATTCTCTGGGAAGCTCGAACAATGAGCCTCCGATGGCTGTTCCCAAACCAAATGCCGGCACCCTGTGCCATCAAAAGGACCTGGAGCAAGTTCATCTTTGTCTGGGAGGGGAGGCGCCCCATCTCAAGGCCCACCTGAGATTCGCCGCCGCCATATTGAACACCATCCTTGGCGGAAGCATGAGTTCCCTATTGTTTCAGGAAATACGGGAGAAGAGGGGATTGGCCTATTCCGTGTATTCCTTTCTTTCGGCCTATGTGGATACCGGTCTCATGGGGGTCTATGTTGCGACCGATCCAGGCGCCGTAAACCGCGTGCTTAAGGTGATCAATCGGGAAATCAGAAAGATACAACAGCAGGGAATCACCCAGGTCGATCTGGATGCGGCCCGTGAACACCTCGTGGGCGGCATATTGCTATCATCGGAAAGTCCGGATAGTCGGATGATGCGCCTTGCCAAAAATGAGTATATCTATGGCAAGTATGTGAGCTATGAAGAAATCGTGTCCGAGTTGGAGAAGGTTACGGTGGATGAGGTGGTAACCGTGGCTCGAGACGCCTTTAAGAGCAACGGGATATCGTTGGTCACCCTGGGGCCGGTGGACGAAGCGGCTCTGGATTTGAATTATCTTCAATTCAATTAACTCCGCACTATACACGCTTGACCAAAGAGCTATTGCCAGAAACGTCTCAAAGAAATCACCCTGATAGACAGATGATCGGCTCTGCCGGCAAGGGACAAATGGGTCAATATTCCCGCCAAAAAAATAGATGGAGACGTATCCATTAACACAGGTCATGGTGATACCCTTTGACATGACGTAGGAGATTTCAGAGATTGAATGATCGGATCACCATCAAAGTCAAACGCGTTCGCCCTATGGATGATGTCCCTTTGCCGGACTATGAAACATCCGGCTCGGCCGGAATGGATCTGAGGGCTGTCATAGAGAAAAAGACAATCTTAAATCCTGGAGAGATAAAACTCATTCCCACTGGATTGGCCGTGTCCATACCCGCTGGGTATGAGGCACAGATACGTCCCCGTAGCGGTCTGTCTTTGAAATACGGGGTCGGGATGGCGAATTCTCCGGGTACCATTGATTCGGATTACCGGGGCGAGATTGGGCTCATTCTTGTCAATTGGGGGCGGGCGCCCTATGCTATTAATCGTGGCGACCGTATAGCGCAGATGATCGTCAACAAGGTATATAAGGCTCGGATCGTTGAAGTGGATAGTCTTGATGCCACTGAGCGGGGAGACGGGGGTTTCGGCCACAGTGGTCTGAAATAATCCATTAGCTCCTTACACCACGATTCCTTGACTAAACGAGTCAAACAAATCTGACGAGCGTTGACAAACCAAAGGTGTTCCGAGTGTTCAGTGGTTCAGAGTTCAGCCTGTCGAGAGCCTCCAGGTCGAACGAGAGGGAGCTGAGGCAAGGAATCAGTTTTTCTTTCCTCGTATCTGACTAAGCAACGCTGGAGTCAGTTTTTTGATCAAACTGGCCGCTTAGGCGGCCAGAGGCGGCGCTGAACGCTGAACCACTGAACACTTGCATTACCTGAGGCTTCGAAACAATGATAAACGTTGATTCAAAGTTGAAGGAAATTTCAAATATGTTTGGTTAGGTATTTAAAATTGCCTTGAGAATAACCACAAATAAAGCACACCCGGGATCCACCAGACCTTTGGTCCGCTCTCCAACCCAACTTGCTCGCCCGATGCGGCTTTGGAGCGGGGTTACATCCTCAAGGCCTTTTTCGGCTGCTGCCAGCATCTTGTCTCCAGCTTTCTTGAGGTCAGCTTCCTCTTCAAGGGCACTTTTAAGGGTTTGCGCGGCCGGATGAAGGGCATCCACGATGGTTTTATCTCCGGGTTTGGCCTTGCCCCGCTCCTGAATACCCTGGTCTGCCGCTTCGAGCATGACCACCAGATGTTTCCCGCTTAATGCGTCAAGCCCACTAGTTTCTTTTCCCGCCCTCATCAGGGCCGTGGCCAGCAGAGTGCCCATGGTGCTGGGGGCGGCCCGGTTGACGGCCATCCCGGCCGAAGCCAAATACTGGCCAAGATCATCGCCGGTCGATCCGGCGGCATATTCCTTAAGGGCAGCAGAAATTTTAGAAGCGGTGATACCCAGGTCTCCATCTCCCATGGCCTGGTCAAGCTCGGTCAAATACTCATGCTGGGTTTCCAGAGCGTCAGCTACCCGTTTCAACGCCTCAATGACCTGCTGAGAACGAATCACCGCGGAATCAGTCATGGCACCACCCTTAAAAGTACGTTATCGTTTATCGGCCCCCTATCCTCCTGCCCGCCTGAAGAGCGCTTAGTTCAATCACCGACTTTGGTGAAAAACGGGGTATGGGCCGGCGCGTCCAGTAGGTCGGCCAGTTCACCATCCAACCGGAAGAAAGTAAAGGAGGCCCCGGCCATTTCCATTGAAGTGGCATATTCCCCGATGAAGGTTCGGTGAACGGTCAAACCTCTTGCTGTGATAATTTCATGGGCCTTGCGAAAGAGAATATAGAGCTCTTCTGGAGGTGTGGCGCCCAAGCTGTTGACCATCACGGCCAGACGGTCACCGGAAGCAGGTTGCATGTCATCGAGAATGGCATTCGCCATACGCTCGGCAATCTGATCGGCCGTTTGCAGCTTTTCACGTTTCATGCCGGGCTCACCATGAATACCCATGCCGATTTCCATTTCATCATCTGCGATGGTGAAGGTAGGCTTTCCGGCTCTGGGCACAGTGCACGGCGAAAGCGCCACACCCATGGTTCGGATGTTGGCCAGCGCTTTCGCGGCGATCTCCGCAACTTCCTCTGCCGATCCCCCGCGATCTGCTTTGGCTCCTGCAACCTTGAAGGCAAATACCATTCCGGCAACTCCCCTGCGCCGGTCAGCCTCCGCCGGCGGCGCCGAGGCCACATCGTCTTTAACCAGAACCGTCCGAACAGGGATATCCTCCATGTCCGCCATTTCGGCGGCCATATCAAAGTTCATGACATCCCCCCCGTAGTTGCCGTAGATATACACGACACCCTTGCCGCCATTGATGCGCCGGGTTACGGCCAACATCTGCTCCGCACTGGGGGATTGAAAGACATCACCGACCGCGCATCCATCCAGCATCCCCTTGCCGACATAACCCAAAAACACGGGCAAATGGCCGGACCCACCACCTGTTGCCAGGCCGACTTTCCCTTTAACCGGTGCATCGGCCCGTACAATCGCATGGATTTCTTCTGCATAGGACAACTGATCCGGATGAGCCTTTAGCAGGCCATCCAACATTTCCGGTACAAAATCTTCAGGGCTGTTAATTATTTTTTTCATTGGTCCTCCTCCTTCGATCACGTCTCATTGTGCAGAATTCTATTTTTTAATAAAAACGAGCAACAAGCAACGAATAACTCCCAGTTGGCTTTCACGCAATTTGGGTATCACATTCCATTTATGTAGGCAAGCCTGTGTTGGAAATTTCTGAAACCCATTCAACCAGTATTTTATGATCTATGGGTTTATCCACAAGGATAAAGGACATGATGCTTTTTTGAGCTCATCAATAGAAGTTTTCTTTGAGTAGGGACCGTCGCTGTTGATGATGAATATAAATTTGGGAAATTTTTTCTAATATTGCGGATACCCTTCTCGCCGGCCTTGATTTAGTCTTGCAAGAGATGGTAAAAACTCAAAAAACAAAGACTGAATGAAGGAAGGAACCTATGACTGATCAAGACGTATATGTAATTGGGATCGATGGGGGTACGGAATCAATTCGTGCCGGTCTTTTTGATCTGGACGGAAATCTGATTCTGGCAAGGCAAAAGGCTTATGAGACCCACTTTCCACAATCGGGATGGGCGGAGCAGGATCCCGAGGATTGGTGGGCAGCCCTCAAGCAGGTGATGCAGGATCTGTTGAAGAATTCGGATGTGCCTCCTGAAGCGGTGAAAGGGATCGGATTGGACGCTACCTGCTGCACGGTTGTTTTCCTGGATCGCAAGATGACCCCCCTTCGTAAGGCCCTGTTGTGGATGGATGTGCGGGCGGGACGCGAGGCCCGCCAGATTGCCGAAAGCGGGCACGCGGCTTTAAAGTATAACGGCTACGGCAACGTGTCCGCCGAATGGATGCCCTGCAAAACCCTGTGGGTGAAAAGGAATGAGCCGGAGATCTTTTCTCAGGCCGAAGTTGTCTGTGAGTACCTCGATTTCATAAATTACCGCCTAACCGGCAGATTGACGGCCAGCATCAACAATGCTTCCATCCGCTGGTATTTCGACGATGAGGAAGGCGGTTTTCCGGCCTCTTTTTACGAAACCATCGGGCTGGATGATCTGATTGCCAAATTTCCGCCCGACGTGCTGGATATGGATCAGCCCGTCGGCCAGCTCTCTGCTTCGGCGGCCTCGGAACTGGGTTTAAGGGAGGGAACAAGCGTGGCCCAGGGAGGCGCCGATGCCTTTGTCGGCATGATTGGTTTGAATGTCATTGAGCCCGGCCGCCTCGCTTTTATCACAGGATCCTCTCATCTTCATCTGGGGATGTCCCGGAAGGATTTCCACCGCAAAGGGATTTTCGGCACCTATCCTAATGCAGTTGTTCGAGGACTGTATACGGTGGAGGGAGGACAAATATCCACGGGATCAATCATCCAATGGTATAAAAACCATTTTCTCGGCCACAAGGCAAAGGAGGCCGAGGCACTGCAAAAGAGCCTCTATGATTTAATGAGGGAAGGGGCTGAGCAAATTCCACCGGGGTCCGAAGGACTCATCGTTCTGGATTCATTTCAGGGCAACCGGACACCGCTGGTCGACCCCAATCTGAGAGGGGCCATCTGGGGCTTATCTCTGCGCCACACACCGGAACACATCTTCAGGGCGATAATGGAGGGCATTGCCTACGGCACCGAGTTTATTTTTCGACGGTTTCGCGAAGCCGGCTATGAAGCGGAAGAAATTTATGCCTGTGGAGGTCCCACAAAAAGTCGACTCTGGATGCAAATTCACGCCGACGTGAGCGGGATACCGATCCACATCCCCAAGGTACAGGATGCGCCGTTGCTTGGATCCGCAATTTTAGCCAGCGTCGCAGCCGGCCTGTATCCTACGGTGAGTCAAGCCGCCGGAAAGATGGTGAAAATACACGAGCGCATCGAGCCGCAATCCGCAAATCATGAAGCTTACAAATTCTACTTCGATCAATATGTCGAAACCTATTCCCGCCTGTCCGATTTGATGCATAAAATGACGGACGCTATTTCATAATGTTCCACGCAAAACACGCCATGTTTATTGTTTGTTATCCGTTATTGTCGATAGTTAAACCCAGATCGAGTTAAAGCCAACTTAGGGGTTATTGGTTTATAGTCTGAAAAGCATACTATCCTTATTTCATTACCGAAGAGAAGGAAAAATGGGGAAAAAATCGCACGCCAAAAAGACCGCCAAATCCAGGCCATCTGCGCCGCTTATCGACGAAAAGATACTTTTGCAAATGTATCGCAATGCCTACGCCACGCGCCAGTTTGAATATACGTGCACGAAGCTATATCGCGCGGGCCATATTCGGGGATTCCTGCACCCCTATCTGGGTGAGGAAGCCATTGCAGCTGGGGCATGTGCGGCCATCGGCGCCGAAGGATATATCGTCAGCACTCATCGCGGACACGGGCACTGTATATCCAAAGGGGGAGATTTAAAACGGATGGTGGCTGAGATTATGGGTAGAGAAACCGGATACTGCAGAGGTCTGGGGGGATCCATGCACATCTCAAGCAAAGCGGATAATAATCTGGGAGCTAACGGGATTGTCGGCGGGGGGATCCCCATTGCGGTCGGAGCGGCAATGGGAATCAAGGTCAAAAAGAGCAAACAGGTCGTGGTATGTTTTTTCAGCGATGGCGCCGCCAATAACGGCGTTTTCGCTGAGTCGATGAATCTGGCGGCGCTCTATAAACTGCCGGTCATCTTTATGCTGGAAAACAATCACTATGCCTCATCAACGCCCTTCGAATGCTCTTTCGGCGAGTGCGACATGGCGTGCAAAGGGGAAGCCTACGGTATGCCTGGAATGGTCGTCGACGGTAACGACGCGGTCGCCGTTTATCAGGCAACCCTAAAAGCCTCCGCAAGGGCCCTCGATGGACAGGGACCGACACTGATTGAGGCCGAGACCTATCGGCACGCGGGTCATCACGTAAACGATCAGGGCCTCTATATGGATCAAGAAATTTTGGCGAAATGGAAAGCCAGGGATCCAATTCATATTTTACGGGGCAAAATAAAAGACAAGCAAAAAGCAAAAAAAATCGAGGAACAGGTAGATCGTAAATTGAACGAAGCCGTCGAATTTGCCCAGAACAGCCCCCAACCATCCGTGGATGAATTTTTGGCAAGCATACCTGACTTCTGATGAAACCGAACAGGAGTTGTATATGACCGAAATAATGTACCGTGAGGCCTTAAACCGGGCCCTTTTCGAGGAAATGAGACGCGACAACCTGGTGTTTGTCATGGGAGAAAATGTCGCCCAACGCGGCGGATCCTATAAAGTAACAGAAGGACTGCTCAAGGAATTCGGTGCCGAGCGGGTGATTGACACCCCGATCGCCGAAGCCTCATTTACCGGAGCGGCGGTTGGCGCCGCCCTTGTAGGCACACGCCCTGTAGTGGAAATTTTATTTGTCGACTTTATACTTCTCACCATGGACCAGCTTGTTAATCAAGCGGCCAAATACGAATTCATGTCCGGAGGCCAGGGGCACGTACCTATGGTCTTAAGGACCCAGGGCGGGGTCGGAAACGGCCTTGCAGCGCAACATTCACAAAGCCTGGAAGCGCTGTTCTATCATATCCCGGGCTTAAAGGTTGTCATGCCGTCGACGCCCGCTGATGCTTACGGATTATTGGTGGCTTCCATCCGCGATGATCAGCCGGTGATATTCATCGAGCATAAGTTGCTGTACATGACCGAAGGAGATGTGCCCGAAGCGCAATATGTCATCCCCCTCGGAGAAGCAGACATAAAAAAAAGCGGTGATGACGTCACCCTTGTAACCTATTCCCATATGACCTTGAAGTGCCTGGAGGCCGCCGAGTTGCTTGAAAAAGAGGGCATCAGCGTCGAGGTTGTTGATCTGAGAACCATCAAACCCCTAGACAGCGAGACGGTGCTGGCCTCTGCCAGAAAGACGGGCCGGGTGATTATCGTGCACGAGGCCTGTAAGCGGGGCGGCATCGGGGGAGATATTGCCGCGATGATCATGGAGGAGGCCTATGACGATCTGGACGGTCCGGTGATGCGGATATGCGGCAAAGATACATCCATTCCCTTTAATGTAGAGCTGGAAAGCGCCTGCATCCCGACCGTTGAAGAAATCATTGAAGGCGTCGTCAAAGTAGTATAGCTAAGTCTGGTTTATTCTTGATAAAAATTTGGTTATTTTCTAATTTCCAATTTACTTTTTAAGATATTAGTATATACTATAAATTGGCCTTAATGGGGAACGATGAAATTCAACAAAAGAATGACAAAGAAAGGAGGTTAACAATGAGTGACAGGTTATTATCAAAGAAGATGGGTCGCAGAGAGTTCATCAAGACATCCGGAAAGCTTGCCGGTGGAGCAGCTTTGGCCGGCTCAATGCTTGGATCACCTTCCAAAACGTTGGCCAGTTCCGGTAAACTTCCAGTCCCTCTTAACAACAAAAAGTTTGAGGGAATCAACCTTAACTACGTTCAGGATTCCAACTGGATCAACACCATCGAATTCGTCGCACCCCATATTACCAAGGAATGCGGTGTCGGTGTCGGCAACCGTGAGATGTTTAAGATCGGTGAAGGTCATGCCAAGATCGTACCCCAGTTGTTAACCGCCAAGCCCAGGTGGGACTTTATGGTGTATTCACCCATGTATTTGGGAGACTTTGTCAACATGGAAGCCCTTGAGCCCCTGGACGGATATCTTGCAAAATACCAGGGAACCGAGGAGTACTGGGACCAGGTCATGCCCGCCTACAAGAACTTCTATAACTTTTGGGGCGATAAAACTTACGGACTCATGGTGGATGGCGATATTCACCTGTTGCACTACAGGCCTTCATACTTTAACGACAAGGATATGAAGAAGAAGTTCGAAAAACAATTCAAGATGGAGCTGAAACCGCCTGAGACATGGGAAGATTATCTTAAAGTCGCCCAGTTCCTGACTGAAGCGACACCTGACGGCATCTACGGATCCCAGATGGTCGTCAATCCGCCGGCCTTTGCCTGGGGTTTCTTTTTTGACCTGGCTGTCGCCAACGGCGCCAAGTACTTTGATGAAGGCATGAATCCCCTGATCGCCAGTGACGAAGCCGTCGAGGCCCTCGAAATGTGGAAACGGGTCATCCGGTGGTCACCGCCTGGTGGTGAGAGCATGGGCATCGATGAGACCATTAAGACCTGGCAGAACGGCAGTACCCTCATGGCCCTATGGTGGATCGATTTAGCGGAATTTACCGCCCAGCAGGTACCGGAAATGGCCGACGATCAGGCCGCCACCATCGTGCCCGGTTGGAGAAAAGGCAATGAGGTGGTTCACCGATCCCTGTTGCTTTATGACCGCATTTGTTCCATTCCAAAAAAGATTCCGAAGGAGAGGAAAGAGGCCGCCTTTTACTTCATCTACAGGCTAAGCCATCAGGACTACAGTGTACATTATGTCGCCGATGAATACAGCGGCTCCGATCCCTACATGAAAGTCCATTACGAAACTCCGGAAGAGTATCTAAAACCCAATCCGCTGCGAGGCATCTCCGATCAATGGCAGACAAACGCAGGGATATTCAAGAGTCTGGATACGGCAAAGGGCCACCTTCAAGCCGGGCTCGACAATGTAAAGGTCGGCTATCCGCAGTTCAATTGGACTGGTGCCGTGGAGTATGCTGAAGCACTTGGGAGGAATGTGGCCAGGGCCGTTACCAAGGAGCTTACATCAAAACAGGCGCTTGAGAAAACGGCAGAAGAATGGATAAAGATCGTCCAAAAATACGGCATTGACAGCCAGAAACGCCAGTATGCGGTTTTTGTCAAGACCGCCAAGAAAATGGGATACTGGTAAGATCCGTGCGGCAGGGCCTTGTTTTTTTCAGGGCCCTGCCTATTCCACCATTTACCATTCTAAGAATGGGTGAAATATAAGAACGGATTCTATTCCTTCTAGACAATTAGCCATTAGAAAATTACCCCCTGAAGGTTTTGCCTCAAAAGGGGTGCCAAATTACCTTGAACAAAGGCGGGACGTTCAAGCTTCCACAGCCCCATTTTATCCGATCCACAATACTGCGGATTAATAACTCTAACCCGGTTCCGCCTATAGCGGAGAACCAAAAAGGATAAATTAATCACGAAAGCACGAAATAACCCCGGTTAAACAACCGAAGGTTTAACAGGGCAGACGAAAAAAGTTTTTTCATAATCCGATTGGCGGTTGTTATGGCAAAAAAAGTAAAACCACCGAAAGAAGATCTCGTCATCGTAAGCAACAAAACCCCTTTCTTACTGGTGCTGCCTGCTTTCTTTACACTTGTGGCAGTCGTTATTTACCCCATGTTCTGGTCCCTTTATTACAGCTTCCATCAGTACAACCCCATCGTGGGTGCAGCCAAATGGTTTGGATGGGGCAACTATAAGTGGTTGTTTACATCGGAGAGATTTTGGGAATCCATCAAGCATCTCGCGTTCTATATGTCATTTGGGGTGCTGCTGGAAATGGTCCTGGCCATCGTCATAGCGCTTTTGTTGTATGAGTATATAAAAAACAAAAGGTTGCAGCTCATATTATTGGTGATTTTTATTCTCCCGATGATGATGCCCCCCTCGGTGGTCGGTGTTTTGTGGCGGTTTATCTTGAATCCCATGGGCGGGGTGGTCAACACTATCTTGCACGATCTTTTCGGAATGCATCCCATTAACTGGCTGGGGTCCAAGCTGGCCCTGACCTCCATTGTGATAGCCGATGTTTGGGAATGGACGTCGCTGCCTCTGATGATCATCTATTCCGGCAGGATATCGCTTCCTGAAAGCGTTTATGAAGCCGCCCGGGTGGACGGGGCCACCCCTTGGATGACACTGACGCGCATTACCCTGCCCATGCTGCGGGAGCTGATCGCGATTGCGTTTATTTTGAGATTTATTGATGCCTACAAGTTTATTGACAAGGTGACGGTGATGACCTCCGGCGGACCGGGGGGCGCTTCGGAGCTGCCCTCCTACCTGGGGTATCTGGTCGGCGTGCAACAGTTCAATATCGGCCAGGCCACCGCTATGGTATGGGTCATCGCATTGGGGTCCGTTGTGATTATCACTTTTTTTATCAAGTTCATGAAAAAGGTGATGTATGCCCAAAAAATCCATTAAGGGAGGAAAAACTTGAACCGACAATTCGTCAGACACTTAAAACTCGCCAAAATCCTGGGGCTCGTTTTTTTGGGTATATTTTTTGTCTTTATGGTCTTTCCTATATACTGGGCCTTAAATACTTCTTTCAAAGAAATGGCGGAAGTCAACTCCATTCCTCCAACGTTTTTCCCCAAGAAATTCTCCACCATTGCCTATACAGCCATCTATCATAATCGAATGGCCACCAAATCCGTAGTTAACAGCGTTATCGTATCCGTTTCTACGACGATCCTTTCGGTCTTTTTCGGCTCCTTGGCCGGCTATGCCTTTGCTCGCTGGCCCAAAAAGGCAGGCGGCGAAAACCTGTCTTTCTGGATTCTTTCCGTGCGGATGTTTCCTCCGGTGTCAATTATTTTGCCTATATTCTTTATTTTCAATTTCTTCGGATTATTGGACACCTATTTTTCCCTGATTATCACCTATCTTGTATTTAATCTCCCCCTTTCGGTGTGGCTGATGATGATGTTTTTCGGAGATGTTCCGGTAGAACTCGAAGAAGCATCCTATGTCGATGGGTACAGCCCCTTCAGAACCTTTTTTAAAGTGACGCTGCCACTGGTAAAACCCGGGCTGGTTTCTGTCGTTATACTCTGCTGGATATTTGCCTGGAATGAATTTCTCTTCGCCAATGTTCTTGTCGGCAGCCAGGTCGTTACCTATCCCCTGATCATTCCAACGTTTGCCCATGGCAGTATGGATTTGTGGAACCAGGTCGCGGCCTTTACGCTGTTGATCATCATCCCCCCGATAATATTGTTTATATGGTTACGGCGCTATATGATTCGAGGTTTGTCCCTAGGCGTTGTGAAAGGATAATAAGGAGAATTCATGGCAGTTTTAGAGTTTGAAAATGTGACCAAGATATACGGTGATGTCACTGCAGTAAATAATATTAACTTCGTCACCCGGGATGGGGAATTTTTAGTTATTCTCGGGCCGTCCGGTGCCGGGAAAACCACCACTTTAAAAATAACATGCGGTCTGATTAACCCCACAGAGGGCCGCCTGCTGATGGATGGAGAAAACATAACCAAAGTCCCACCCTACAAACGCGACGTCTCCATGACCTTTGAAAACTATTCCCTGTACCCCCATCTGACGGTGTTTGAAAATATGGCATATCCGCTGCGGGCGAAAAAGGGCGAATTTACCGAAGATCAGATAAAAGACAAAGTTGTCGGTATTGCTACAATGCTTCATATCGAGTCACTTTTAGATAGGTTTCCAGCAGAGGCAAGTGGCGGTCAGAAACAGAGAATAGCCCTTGGCAGGACTATGGTAAGGCACCCCAAAGTGTATCTGCTGGATGAACCCCTCGCCCACCTCGATGCCAAAATCAGGGTGGAGCTCAGAGAAGAATTTCACAGAATCGAGGCCTTGAGAGAGGCGACAACCATATACGTGACCCATGACTATACGGAAGCTTTGAGTCTGGGGGACAGAATTCTGATCCTGCATCACGGAAAAGTCTTGCAGTTGGATACGCCGGAGAATATTTTCTATCGGCCCATACATTTTGAGGTGGCCCGACAGGTCGGTCAACCGGCAATTAACGCCATCGAATGTTTCATCCGCAGTGAGAATGATAATATCATACTGGAATCTCAAATAGATCCGAATTTCAAGGTTTCGGTTCTTCCGGAACAAAAAGGTCTATTGCAGAAATACAAAAAAGAAAAGCTGCTCCTCGGTGTAAGGCCCCAGGATGTTTCCATTCTTCCAGACGGAAACAAAATTGAGTTTGAAGCCGTGGTTGATGTATTTCAACCCCTCGGATCCGAGGGGGTTTTAACGACGAGTTTGGGGAATCTGTCGCTGGTGGGCCTTGTCGATCCAGGCGCCCAGATCGATCACAACCAGAAAATCAAACTTTATCTGGATGCCGGGGCGTTTTACTTCTTTGATTCGGATACCAGGGACAACCTGGCGATTACTTTACAGTAATAATCTAGATTTTTTCCAAGGCTGTGCTTGAAAGAAGTGGCCCCTGCGGGGCATTGGAAGCGCACAACAGCGATAGAGCAACTCATCTGCTCAAAAAGGAAGAAAAATGGCTCGGGTTACTTTTAAAAACATCAATAAGGTTTATCATTCGCGCAAAGCCGAAGTTAAAGCCGTCATCGATCTGAATTTAGAAATAAGAGACGGTGAACTTGTGGCCTTGCTGGGACCGTCAGGATGCGGCAAAACATCAACTTTGAGAATGATCGCCGGACTCGAAGATATCACCAGCGGTGAAATCCTCTTGGATGAAAAGATAATAAATGATCTTTCTCCCATGGAACGTAATGTGGCCATGGCCTTTGAGAGTTATTCCCTTTATCCTCACATGACCGTGTCTAAAAATATCGGGTTTCCTCTGGATGTGATGGGATTCGAAAAAGAGGATAAAGAGAAGAAGGTAAATGAAATTGCTAAAGTTTTCGGTTTGGAAGAAATACTTTCCAAAAGGCCACCACAGCTTTCCGGAGGCCAGCAACAGCGGGTATCACTAGCCCGGGCCCTGGTGAGAAACCCGGCCGTGTTTTTGCTCGATGAGCCGATCTCGCATTCTGACGTTGATTTGCGATTTCAAATGAGAAATGAAATCAAGCGGCTTCACTATGATTTGGAGGCCACGATGATTTATGTTACCCACGACCAGATCGATGCTCTTTCCATGGCCGATCGGATTGCAGTCATGAATTTTGCCAAATTGCATCAGATCGGCACCAGAAACGAGCTTTATGATCGACCGGAAACCAAATTCGTAGCCGGATTTGTGGGAGAACCGCACATTAACTTTTTTGAATGCGCTGTTGTCACCAATAATTCGGGTGTTGTTCTTCAAGCAGAGAAAACACAAAACCTCCAATTCGAAATTAATAATCATAAAGCCGATAGAATCAAAAAAGAAGCTTTAACCCACGTTACCGTCGGTATCCGTCCCCAGTACATATCTTTGGAAAAAATAGAAAATGAAGCGTGTAAAATTGAAGGGGCTACCGTCTTTTCAGAGTTTATCGGTGAAAAAGCGATAACCGTCGTGAGAAACGGAGACATTGAGTTTTCAATTCTTACGCCAACCAGCGCTAAATTTGCCAAAGATCAAATAGTCAATGCATGGGTGCAGCGTGAAGCCATTCTGGTTTTTCATCCTGAAACCGAAGAAGCGCTTTACTAGCGAGACGTCCTATTACCAATCCAACTATAATGAGCGAGTAATGCAATGGGCGAAATAATCAAAGGTATTGAGCGAGAAAGTATCGATGAATCCACTTCCGGCATGTTCTGGATAACAAAAGTTCCTCAAGACGAACCGCTTTTCAGTAACGACCTGCTCGATTTCTGGAATCCTCTGGGCAAATTTCCCGGTTATGCCGAAGGTTATGACGTGGGCATCTGCCGAATTAAAAAACCATTTACGTCTTTCGATAGAATGGAACGACATCTTTCTTCATGTGAAATACTTATACCGATAAATTCCGACATGTTTGTCCCTCTGGCCCCGCCGGGGGACACGCCGGTGACGGATCAAATCCAGATCGTTCCTGTAATGAAAGGCGAGCTCATCTACCTACCCGAGGGTGTATGGCATTTTGCTGCCGGACCGCTCGATGACCGGGTCCTCGATTATTTTGTATTCTTAAAAGCCTCTACACCTGAACAAGATCTTGAAATGAAAAAGCTGGGCGATAGGATCGTCATTCAGGTATAACCTTCGAATTACCTCGATCTCTTTTTTGTGGGAATACAAGGCCGGTGACATCTGTGGAGGAACGCCCAGCTTGCTTTCCTCTGTCAGTTTCTAACATGTCACCTAATAGCAATCAGAAAAACAAGATGACTCATACGATATTGACTTTGTTGCATACAGGGGGGAAGACCTATGTCGAACAAATCCATTGACGTGGCAGCAATCGGAACCCTGGCTGTCGATTATTTTGCACTGCTCCCGACAATTCCTTCGGCTGATGAGAAAATAATGGCAGAAGGTTATGAAATCCACCCCGGCGGGGTAGCCGGCAATGTTATCACGCAGTTGGGTCGCTTGGGAGTTCAAACCGGTTGGTTTGGAAAATTAGGAGATGATGACGCCGGAAAAATTTTGCTGGAAGATTTTCACAACGAGGGTATTGACTACAGCCATGCGGAGGTCGTGAAAGGGGAATATTCCATGTTTACCTGGATTCAGGTAGACCAAAACGGCGAAAGAGCAATAAGCATGTTTCCCAATGTTTTGGTGAAACTGAACGCTGAAGAGATAGAGCAAAAGCATAAAGCCTATATACAATCGTCAAAAGTGCTTCACACCGAGGCCTGCCTGATTCCCCTGAATCCTATAATCAGGGCCATGGAAATAGCCAAAGAAAACGGTGTAAAAATCGTATTTGATTTGGATGTGCCACCGTCCTATTTCGTCGAAGAAGCAAAACTGGCGACGAAAGAGGAAATGAGTCGGGCATTGGAGCTTGCTGATGTCCTTATACCGTGCAAAAAGGCTGCAAAGGAGCTCATAGGTTCGGAGGATCTTGAAGAAAAGGCAGAAAAGTTGCTCGACTTTGGATCCTCCATGGTTGCCGTCACACTCGGTGATAGAGGGTGTCTCGTTTTGAATAGTAAAACTAAATTAAAAATTCCACCATACCGAGTCCCTGTTGTCGATACAACCGGTGCCGGCGATGCCTTTCATGGAGGGTTTATCTTCAGCCTGTTAAAGGGATACAATATGGAAGAATCAGGGAAATTCGCCAATGCCTGCGGTGGTATCTGCTGTACAAAGGTAGGGGCACGATCCATGGGAACATTACAGGATGTGGAGGACCTGATGCGGAAGGGAAGTATCACAGATTAGGCAATCTTTAACCCGGACAGGTAGAAATCAAAATGGATTCAGTTCAATGGATTAATGAGATTTTCGGTACCTTTAAACCCGTCATTGGAATGGTGCATCTGCGTCCCTTGCCGGGATCACCCTTCTACGCTCAGGGTGATATAAGCGCGGTCATTGACACGGCTGTTCAAGAGGCAACGCTATTGGAGAAGGCCGGCGTGGATGGCCTTCAGATTGAAAACATGTGGGATCATCCCTACCTGAAGGGAAGCGAGATAGGGCATGAAACCACCGCCTCGCTAGCCGTGTGCGCCTATGCGGTTATTCAAACGGTCGGAATACCGGTGGGGATCAATTGTCATCTTAATGGATCAATACAGGCGCTGGCAGCCGGTGTTTCCTCTGGTGCTAAATGGATACGCGTTTTCGAGTTAGCAAATACCTATATATCGAATGCCGGTATTGTCGAGGCCTCCGGTCCCAAGGCTTTAAGATACAGACATGCCATAGGCGGAGATAAAATCAGGATTCTAGGGGATGTTCTTGTAAAGCATGGAAGTCATTTCATCACTTCAGATAGGGGTATAAAGGAACAAGCCCATGATGTAGAGGCATTCAAAGGTGATGCCGTGATTATAACCGGCGGCGCCACGGGCGAAAAACCAAGTTTATCCGACATCGAAGCTGTGAAATCGTCTGTGGATTTGCCCGTCTTTGTCGGCAGTGGAATTAACAAAGATAATGCTAAGGACTATTTCAAAATTATTGATGGGGCCATAGTGGGTAGTGAATTCAAAGAAGAAGGGAAATGGCAGAATGCGGTTTCCTTCGAACGCACAAAATCGTTTATGGATCAGGTCAAAACACTGCGTTGATGGCCTATGGCCTAGGAATTTAAAATCGTAGAAAGGAGGATCATTTCATGAAAAAGGCCGGTATTTTAAATGCTGAATTACTCCAAGTGGTTTCTGATATGGGACACGGGAATATGTTATTCGTTGTTGATCGAGGATTCCCTTTTCCGGTACATGATTTAACAAAAAAAGTTGACGTTGCGGTGGGGTATAATCTTCCGAGATTTTTAGATGTGGTGAAAGTCGTTTTAAATGATCTGGAAATAGAGAAGATAATTATTGCCAATGAGACAGAGGAAATAAGTCCTGAAGTATATAAGGAATTGATACAGATTGTTGAAGGTTTGGATAATAAGGGCAACGCTATTGTGGTGGAAAAAATCCCTCACGAAAAATTCAAACACCTGGGTCTAAGAGGTGCTGAAGAGGGAGAAGAAGTAAAGGCCATCGTAAGAACAGGTGAATTCACGCCCTACGCCAATGTAATCCTCGTCTCCGGCGTTCCCTTTTAAGAGGCGTCTAAAGTACTATCTTATTGGAGCATCACTCATTGATTAATGCGAATTTCCATGGTAGCCCTTCGCGCTTCCAGTGATCTGGTAAACCGCTATGAGAAAAGACTGGATAGAAGAAGTATTTGGATGTCGCAAACCCATTATCGGCATGTGCCATTTGGACGCTCTTCCGGGCGATCCTTCCTTTGATATACAAAAGGGAATGGAGGACGTCGTCGAATGGGCACGCAAGGATCTTGCGGCCCTTCAGGAAGGCGGTGTTGATGCCGTGATGTTTTCAAATGAGTTTAGTTTGCCTTATCTGAAAAAGGTGGAGACGGTCACTGTGGCTGCCATGGCGAGAATTATTGGCGAGCTGATGCCTGAAATTCACATACCCTTCGGCGTCAATGTTCTCTGGGATCCTGCAGCATCACTAGATCTGGCTGTTGCGACCGATGCCCTTTTTGTGCGCGAGGTTTTCACAGGCGTTTACGCCAGCGATTTCGGCTTATGGAATACCGACTGCGGGACCGTGGTGCGCCATCAGCACGCCATCGGAGCCCAACATGTAAAGCTGTTGTTCAATATTGTGCCGGAAGCGGCACTCTATTTGGCAGAGCGCGACATTGTGGACATTGCCAAATCGACCGTATTCAATTACCGCCCGGATGCTTTGTGTGTCTCCGGGCTGACGGCGGGGGTGCAGACGGACAAGGAAGTATTAAAAAAGGTCAAAGAGGCCGTGCCTGATACAATTGTATTCGCCAATACGGGTGTGCGCCTTGAGAATGTGGAAGAACAGCTCGGTATCGCCGACGGGGCAGTAGTCGGGACGACCTTCAAATACGACGGCGTGTTTGAAAACCATATTGATGTAAACCGCGTAAAAGCATTTATGAATAGGGTTAAAGAAAATCGGAACGGCTAACTGAATAGCTTCTGCATATTCATTTTTTCAACCGTTTCGGTCATTTCTTCGTTGGAAGGGCGTTTTTCAAAACTATCGGCAGCTTTCAAAACCTTGGGCAGTTCCTGCAAATCGCCTACCGTGTTGAGAAATATATCGGGAATACCTAATACCCAGTGAACATTTTTTGTGATAGCCTTTTCGTCTGACAGGGGTTCATACCAGGTGCTGTGACTCCACCCCTTATCCCCCCAGTAACCCCGCGCGATCGACTTGATTGTCTGCACCGCTACGTGATGATTCCGGCAGTAAGTAAGAAGATTTTCAAATTCGGCTGCGTAATTCGGGTCTTGCAAGAGCAAATAATTGCAAGGTAGCAATACGCTATCAAAGGCAAATCGTTCCAGGGTCTGCATATGAAACCGCGGGGAATGAAGGCCGTGACCGGTGATGCCGATATATCGGGTTAATCCCTTTTCTTTTGCTTCGATCACGAATTCCAACGCCCCGCCCGGTCCCATGATGATTTCACGTTCGACTACATCCGTCAGGTTGTGAAACTGAAGTAGATCAACGCTGTCCACCTGGAGTCTTTCCAGCGATCGATAAAACTGCTCCTTTGCATCCTGATAGGTTCGTTCATTGGTTTTGGTGGCCAGGAAAAATTGATTGCGATACTGCTTCATCCATGGTCCCAACCGCAGTTCGGCCTCTCCGTATTTGGGTGCCGTATCAATATGGTTTACACCGTATTCCCACAGGAGGTCCAGCGCTCGATCAGCTTCAGACTGACTGACTCCGCCTAGGCTTACAGAACCGAAAATGGCCCTGGAACTCTGATGATTTGTTTTCCCGAACAGAATTTTTTGAATCATATGATTGCCTCCTGCTCCCAAGATTGTTTCCTAACGTTTTTAGTTATGAAATATTATGTTCATTTTCATATGCAATTGGTGAGGTAGATGAGGTGAGGTGATAAGAACTTGCTTTTTCGTTGAAGGACTCTAGAGAAATTACCATTGTGTGTCAAACAGAATTCAAAATTGACACTGGTTGAGATTGGGTTTACAACATTTCATTATGAAGCTTTAGGGACAAGGATTCAAAAAATCACAGAGTTTTCGCTTAAATAACAACAAAATAGCCAAAAACAGAAGTGTATAAATGCAACTTTTTTTACGAATCCAAGGGAGGTTACTATGCAAGGGGTTAGCGCATCAACCGCCGAAACGTTGAGGGATCCGGGGCTGCCGGATGGCGTTACAGCCAAAAAAATCGCAGAGAAAAGATCGGAAAGAATCGACCGATTGCGGAATCATCTTCTTGATCTTATGCCGGAAATATCCTCTGAGCGCGTACGGCATTACACCCAGGCCTACCAGGAGTATCAGAGCGATTCCATCATTATGAAGAGGGCCAAGGCTCTTACCCGCATGCTCGAAAATATGTCCATTTATATTCTCGACGGTGAATTACTGGTGGGGAATACGGCGAAACACCCGCGTGGTGTTGAGCTTTTCCCGGAGTTTGAAGTCGAATGGATTGAACGGGAGCTCGATGGTAATCCCTTTTATTTTGATGAACGTCCCGGTGATCGGTATGCGATTCGGTCGGATGTCCGCGCCGAACTTAAAGAGCTTCTGCCCCAATGGCACACGAAAACCCATTGCGAACGGGTTTTGTCAATCCTCCCCGATGATGTTCAGAAAGCCTCGGATATGATGGTGATTAACAGTTACTGGCTCATGCAGGGCGGGGACGGCCATATCACCATCGATTTTAAAAAACTGCTGAGCAAGGGCATTAAGGGACTTGTGGAGGAGATTAAACAGAACCTGGAGGCCTTGGATATGGCAGAGCCTGAGGCGGTACGGAAAAGAGGTTTTTACTCTGCAGCCCTTTTGGCCTTGGATGGCGCCGTCATTTTTGCCAATCGGTATGCAGCGCTTGCGAATGAGCTGGCTACAAAGGAAAAGAATCCGAAGCGGCAAGATGAGCTGAAGAAGATTGCAGCAATCTGTGAACGAGTTCCCTACAATCCGGCGAGGAGTTTTTATGAGGCCCTGCAATCGCTATGGTTCGTACAGGCTATCCTTCAGATCGAAAATAACGGTCATTCAATGTCTCTTGGACGATTGGATCAGACGCTCTATCCCTATCTTCTTTCTGATTTCGAACGAGGCGCGATCACTACCGAAGAGGCGGCCGAACTGCTGCAGTGCTTTTGGCTCAAACTGTTTACAGTGAATAAGATCCGTGATTGGGACAGTACCCAATTCTTCGCGGGTTATCAGGTTTTTCAAAATATAACCTTCAGTGGTCAGCATTATGGCGGCAAAGATGCAACCAATCTCCTTTCTTACCTCATTCTGGGTACTCAGAAGGCCATAAGGCTCAGTGCGCCATCACTTTCTTTCCGGTTTCATGATGGCGTGTCTGAGGCGTTTCTGCAGGAGGTCATAGACGTTGTCAGACTCGGTGGGGGACAACCGGGGCTGTACAGCGATGAGACTGTCATCCCGTCCCTTTTGAATCGAGGCATCGACTATGAAGATGCGGTGAACTGGTCGGTTGTTGGCTGTGTCGAACCGATTGTGGAGGGAAGGGAGGGGTATCGGCCAAATGGGGCTTCTTTTATAAGTATGCTTAAAATATTGGAAATCGCCCTGCACGGTGGGTGCGATCCGAAAACCGGCCACAGGCTGCATCCCCAGGACGGCGACCTTTCCTCTTTTGGTTCATTCGAAGAAGTTTTGGAGAACTGGCAACGTCAAGCCCGTTTTTTTACTAAACTCCAGGTAACCCTTGATAATAGTATAGACACTTCCATGGAAGAACTCGTCCCTAACCCTTTTGTTTCTTGTTTTGTGGAAGAATGTATTGGAAGAGGGAAAACCATCAAGCAAGGTGGCGCGGTATACGATTTTTGTGGACCGCTGATCGTTGGACTCGCCAATGTGGGCGACTCATTGGCTGCTATCAAAAAACTTGTCTACAAGGAAGAGAAACTGACCGGAGCACAGCTACTTCATGCAATGGATACGAATTTCAGTGATCAAGCGACCACTCCCTCAGGCGAGGAGATTCGCAGAATGCTTCTTGAGGTTCCCAAATACGGAAACGATGATGATTATGCGGACAATTTAACCGCCGCGGCCCTCGATCTTTTCTGCCGGGAACTGCCCAAGTACAAAGTGACAAGATACGGCAAGGGACCTCGGGGATGCACCTGGCAGGCATCGACAAGTACGGTTTCTGGGAACATCCCCTTTGGTCAGTATATAGGCGCTACGCCGGATGGTCGCCAAGATGGGGAACCAACTGCGGATACGACCTCCCCAACCCATGGCATGGACCGAAAGGGCCCCCTCCGAGCAATGAAATCGGTTGCCAAAATACCAAATCTACTCTGTTCCGGCGGGAACCTTTTTAACATGAAATTTTCTCCTCTTGTACTGAAAGATGAAACAGGAAAGAGAAAGTTCTCCTCCCTCATCCGCACCTTTCTGGGGGATTTGAAAGGCATGCACGTTCAGTTTAATATCGTTGACGGCGAAACGCTTCGGGAGGCAAAGCACCACCCGGCAAAGTACCCGGATCTTATGGTACGAGTGGCCGGGTACAGCGCCCTTTTTACTGCACTCGACCCGAAAGTTCAGGATGACATTATTGGAAGAACCGAAAATATGATGCTCTAAGAAATCTCGCACAAGAATATCTGAAAACGTAACATTTTAGATTTATGAAATGATGTGATCATTGGGCACTGGGGTCTTTTTTCAAGAGCGCCGCCATATCTTGGGAGGTCGTGGAACGGCACCCACATCCAACATGTTTTGGAAGCATCCCCACAGAGCCATCTCGTTCCTGCGCCATTAGCCTTTTGTGCCTCTCCCGGAACCACCTGCCGAATCATGGGGGCGGTAAGAAGCACGGGCTCTATTTGGGCGGCCGTCTTGAAAAAAGACCCTAGTGCCCATAGTATGATCGCGTTTCAAAAACCTAAACTCATACCTGAAAACAAATGATGTGCAGGTATTTCGTGCGAGCCCTAAGGGGAGAGTTCCACGTCGTGCAAAGTAACACAAGCCATCTCCAAAGCAGGTTTCAAGAGATTGAGGGGACGATATTCGATATCCAGGATTATTCCATCCATGATGGACCCGGTATCCGGACGATTGTCTTTCTTAAAGGCTGCCCCCTTAACTGCCTCTGGTGTTCAAATCCCGAATCTCAAAGTCCACGGGCGGAACTCGGGATTCTGCAGAAGCGTTGCGTAGGCTGTGGGCGTTGCATTGAGGTATGCCCGGAGCAGGCAATTTCCGTGACTTTGGAGGAAATTATCCGGCTTGATCGGCGCGCCTGTATCGGTTGTGGTAGGTGTGTGGCCGCCTGCGAGAACGGTGCCCGAAAACTGTTCGGCACAACCATGTCCGTTTCGAGGGTGATCGGGGAGGTCACGCATTCCGCTCCCTTCTACACGAGATCCGGCGGAGGGGTAACTTTCTCCGGTGGGGAGCCCCTTCTCCAATTTCAATTTTTGCAAGCCTTGCTCGCGTCTTGCCGAAAGCAATATCTTCACACAGCGATTGAAACCTGCGGGTACATAACCGACCATAAAAAACTTTCGCAGATTGCCGCTGTGAATGACCTCTTTCTTTACGATATCAAGTGTATTGACGAGGAATGCCACCGCCGCTTCAGCGGGGTGTCAAACCGAGTAATTCTGAAAAATGTTGTGTTTCTTTCCGAACTGGGAAAAGATTTAATCATTAGGGTCCCGGTTATTCCAGATTTTAACGACAATATCGAGGTCATTCGGGCGATTGCCACTTTTGTTATAAAATTGGATTCACTGAGAGAAGTGAATCTGCTTCCATTTCATAGCTTCGGCAAATCAAAATACGAAATGCTGGATCGCGATTTCCCCTATGATTCTACGCCCACTCCAGAGACCGGGCAGGTCGAACGGTTTCGGAATTTGTTCATAAAAATGGGTATCTCTTGCAGCATCGGCTAGCCTCAGGGGATTTGGGGGACGTAGTTGATAAGCGTGACAAACGTCTATTCCCTTTCCTGAAAATTGAATTTTGCCGGGAGGGAATAGATAGGGGACATTTTCGACAATGCTATCAACCCAAATTCTCAATAGAATACACTTGGTAGTCATTACTATCATGCGCAGACCCGAGCGCAACCTTACGATAAAAAACCTTCAAAATACCTGGATTGAATGTAGCTGCTATCTATGGAAAATTTTTATCTAATCTGGGAGATTTTCTTCAGCTAAAGTAAGCTATTCATCAGATTGTTGGACATGGGCAATTGCGTATCTGATCAAATACTCTTCCTTTGACTAATATCATTATACCATTAGTAGGGAACGACATTATGAAAATTGCACAATTTTACGATGGACAGAATATTCGATTGGGTATGGTTGAGGATCGAGGGCTGGTCCCGATGGATTTTGACGGGGACATGACCGCCTTCATTGAGGGCGGTCGAAATCTTCAACCTTCGGCCGATGCCATTTCGTTTGAGAAAGTACAATTTGCCCCGGCAGTGACTCGCCCTTCCAAGATCATCGGCATCGGCCTGAACTACATGGACCATATCCGGGAAAGCAAAGGCACGGTCCCTGAAAAACCCCTCATCTTTGCCAAATTCCCCAACAGCCTCCTGGGTCACGACGGTGTGATTACCTGGTACGAGGAAGTTACGAAAAAGGTGGATTTTGAGGCAGAACTCGCCGTCATTATGGGAAAGTCTATTTACCATTGTTCCGAAAACGAGGCCATGGACGCCGTGTTTGGCTATACCTGCGCCAATGACGTCAGTGCCAGAGACCTTCAGTTCGGAGACGGCCAATGGGTGAGAGGGAAAACCCTGGATACATTTTGCCCCCTGGGGCCCTGGATCGTGACCCAAGATGAGATACCGGACCCCCATGCCCTGGCCATAAAATCCCGATTGAATAGCGAACTCATGCAGGACAGCAACACCAATGAAATTATTTTCAAACTGCCCAAACTCATCCACTTCCTCTCCCAAAACTTTACGCTCTATCCGGGGGATGTCATACTCACGGGCACACCCCATGGCGTGGGGACTTTCAGAGAGCCTTCCATTTACATGAAAGACGGGGATGAGATTGTCATTGAGATCGAAAAGATTGGAAGGTTGGTGAATACCTGCCGAGTGCTTTATAAATCGTAGGTAGGCTGCGTACTGCGAGTCGCGGGTTGTGGGTATTAGGTGTTAGTAAACCCTGAATTTTGAATCCTGAACACTTAACACTGTAACCTTATGACATCTTACAGGGCCTCCTCCGGGATATCAATCGCCGATGTATCTTCCTGTTTAAGAGCGGTGTGACGCGCAAACACGTTGGGCAGGATGTTTCTGCAAAAGTATTTGGTAGTCTCTATCTTTCCCCTGTAAAAGATCCCATCCGCCGAATTTTTATCCACCTTGACCAGTTTTTCCCGGGCGATCAATCCCTGCTCCAGGATGCACTGCCCGAGTACCGTTTCAGCAAAACAATCCAGGAAGTTATTAGAACTCAAATGAATGAGTTGTTGCCTTTCATTCTGGAAATACTGCATAAACCGCATGGCAAAATCCCCGGTTGCCTGGGCCGCTTTGAAGAGGAGTTTGAAGTCCGGTCCGAAATCATCATCCTCCTTGTGCTTCCCTGTGAATCCCATTACGTCCTGTATCCAATCCTGAAAGACCTTGCCTCCGTCCAAACCGAGCTTTCTACCCACTAAATCCAGGGATTGGATATAGGATGTGCCTTCCCAGATGGACACGATCTTGATGTCCCGGGCATACTGCTCCACGGGAAATTCGCTGCAAAAGCCTACGCCGCCCAAAACCTGTATAGCGTCGCGTGTCAGCATGTAGCCGAAGTCCGCAAAGTAGGCCTTGACCAGGGGTGTCAATAGTTCTATGAGGTTCCCCGCTTTTTTCCTTTCTTCTTCTTCCGGGTCGTGTTCCGCGACATCCACAAGAAACATGGTTTTGCCCAGCATGGCACGCATGGCCTCGGTTCCGGCCTTGAGGTTCATCAGTAATCGCCGTACGTCTTCATGCTTTATAATCTGAACCCGATCCCCCTTACGGTTGGTGGCTGGCGGACCCTGGACACGTTCCTTGGCATATTGGCTGGCCGTGTCATAGGCGCTTGCAGACAGTCCCAGGGCCTGAACGCCGCAACCGATTCGCGCTTCATTCATCATCTGGAACATCTTGGCCATGCCCGTGTGGGGTTCACCCAAAAGGATGCCCCTGCACACACCATTTTCCCCGAAATTGAGCGTGGCTGTGGGCGATCCATTGGCCCCCATTTTATGTTCAATGCCGGCGCACAGGACGTCATTGGGTTCGCCCAGGGAGCCGTCAGGATTTACCCATATCTTAGGCACGGCAAAGAGACTGATCCCCTTGGTGCGCTGGGGCGCTCCTTCGATACGAGCAAGCACCAAGTGAATAATGTTCTCGGTCAGATCGTGCTCGCCGCAGGTGATAAATCGCTTTGTGCCCTCTATCCTGTAAATGCGGGGATCGTCTGAATCCGGGTCGGGGACGGCCTTGGTCAGCAACCAGCCCACGTCGGAGCCGGAATCAGGCTCTGTCAGGCACATCGTGCCGCCCCATACGCCAGTGTACATTTTCTCAACGAACAGGGCCTTGTCCTCGTCTGTGCCGAAGTTTTCGATCAGGTGACCGTTGCCCACCGCCAGGCCCGGAAAGCACAAAAAGGCCATGTTGGCACCTGTAAAAAGTTCGCTTACAAGGCCGCCCAGGGTATAGGGCAACCCTTGACCCCCAAATTCGGGACTACTCGAAACCGCCAACCAGCCATTTTCGGCCATGACCTTCCAGCATTCATGAAATGAGGCAGGGGCCTTGACTTCACCGCTCTCATAGGTGCATCCTTCCCGATCGCCATCCTGATAGGCCGGCCCCAGGACCTCTTTGCAGACCTTGATAGCCTCATCGATAATCATGGTGAAATCATCGACAGAGAAATCCTTGTAGGCCTCATAGGATAAAAGCTTGTCAATATCGAGCTGCTCAAAAAGCACAAATTTCAAATCCCTGTCATTTCTCCGAAAATAATTGATGCCCATGGTACCCCCTCCAAGCTCTTATGCTGATGTCTATCAGCAACGAGCAACGAGCCCGCCAGAAAGAAGGCGGGCAAGCAACCCGCAACCCGTAACCCGCAACTAATACTCCTCCCTCTCAATGATAGTGGCCACGCCCTGCCCGCCGCCGACACACGCGTTCGCACATCCGTAACGCCCTCCCTTTGCTTCCAGGACGCGAGCCAGGGTGCCTACCAAACGGATGCCCGTGGCCCCAAGAGAATGGCCGATGGCCGTGCCGCCGCCCATGATATTAACCCTGTCAGGCTCCAAACCCAATTCCTTAATACAATTGAGGGCCACGATGCTAAAGGCCTCGTTGATCTCCCAAAAGTCGATATCCGAGGCCTGAAGTCCCGCCTTTTCAAGGGCCTTTTGGCTGGCCGGAATGGGCCCTATGCCCATGACAGTGGGATCCACACCTGCAAAGCCGATGGACCTGACTGTGGCCAAAGGTTTAATCCCCTTTTTCATGGCCGTTTCTTTTGACATGAGCACCATGGAAGTGGCGGCCGCGTTCAGCGGAGATGAGTTGCCTGCTGTGATGACGCCGTCCTTCTTAAAGGCGGGTCTGAGATCAGCCATGCCCTCAAAGGTGGCATCGTGTCGTACGGCTTGATCTTTGTTCACATTCAGGGTGGTCCCGTCATCCTGTGGCGCCTCAATGGGCAGGATTTCGCCTTCAAAAAAACCTTCGTCTTGAGCCTTGGCGGCCAACTGATGGGACCGCGCGCCCCAACGATCCATATCTTCTCTGGTAAAATCCGTTTGGGAAAATAGCTTCTCAGCGGTAAGGCCCATATTCATGCTCGTCATCATATCCCAATGCTGATGGGATGGATACGTGAAAAGAGTCGTGTTGGGTGCAATGTAACCACGATCCACCAGGTAACCGCCCATGGGTACTCGGGTCATGTGTTCGTAGCCGCCCACCAGGACAATATCTGCGAAGTCCTGTGCAATTTCCATAAATCCTATTTGGATGGCCGCCATGGCCGAACCGCATTGCTGATCCACAAATTTGGCGGATATGGTCTCGGGAAGGTTCGCAAGGAAAATAGGAAAACGTCCGCCATAGGCCCATTGCTCTCCTACGGCTGTCGCACATCCCACAAGAAAATCGTCAATTTCCTTTGGATCGACTCCGGTCCTCTCAATGACCTCAGGAAGCAACTTGGCCAGGAGTTCGTCGCCTCTCATTTTACAGAACCAGTCCCTCGCCGGGTCTCTTGGCCTGGACCGGGACTGTGCCGTCCTCAAATACCCTGCTATAACCACTTCTTTCATCTTACTACCTCCTATCGATAAGCTATTAGCAATTCATTGCACCAATAAGGCTTTCGTATCTATCTATAAAGCTATTAAATCCCAATAACCAAGCACCAAATTACAAATAAATCTCAAGCACCAATGTCCCAAACAATTTCGATTATTGCACCGCCAATGGAAATGCCTTTTTCAACTCATTCCTGCTGCACATGACGCCTGCGCTACGAGTGCCGCTTTTATCATAATCATATGGCCGGTTTGGGATTTTGAATTTCGGTCATTGGAATTTGTTTGTTATTTGGGATTTGTATTTTGGGTTTTCCACAAACTCAACCAACTCAGGAACAGATACGCTCTTCCTAATGCTCTTGATAGAATGTCCTATCGGTTTCAGCCATCTCTTTGATCAGATCGGCCGGTTTGAATCGGAGACCGTACTGCTGCTCCAGATCTGCCAGCTTCTCGTACACATTTTTTAGTCCCCACTTGTCGGCATAACGCAGGATGCCCCCGCGATAGGGCGGAAATCCCGTGCCGTAAATCATGGCAAGATCCATGTCCTGAGGCCTATCGCAGATCCCCTCTTCTATCATCAAGGCCGACTCATTGATCCCCAAAGCCAGCATCAAATCCACAATGTCCTGTTTTGACATCTTCTTCGGCTCGACACCTTTCTCCTTAAGATACCCCTGAACCGCTTCCATAACGACCGGGTTGGGGACGGGTTCTTCACCACTGTAGTCAAAATAACCGGAGCCCGTCTTTCGGCCGTAGCAGCCCGTGTTGTATATCGCCTCGGTGAGAGGATGGACTTTATAACGTTCCCCTAACCGCTTCTCAAAGATCCTGGAGACATGGTAGTTAATATCAATACCCGTGAGGTCAGAGAGGGTTGCGGGCCCCATGGGCATACCGAAATCCGTCACGGCATTTTCGATGGCCGCCCCATCCACGCCCTCAGCCGTCAGGTACACTGCGCCACTCATCAATCCGCCGAGTTGCCTGCTGACATAAAATCCCGGACCGTCGTTCACCACAATCGGAATCTTTCTGATCGCTCTCGCAAAGGAAACGCATGTGGACAAGGTCTGGTCGGATGTCTTTTCTGCACAAATGATTTCCAGGAGTGGCATCCGGTGGGCCGGGTTAAAGAAGTGCAGGCCTATCATCCTGCCCGGATCCTCAAGGATTGAGGCCATCTCCGTGATGGGCAGGGCCGAGGTGTTTGTCGCGAATATCGCCTCAGGACGGCAGATGTCTTCGAGCTGTTTCCAGATATCCTGCTTGATCTTCATGTCCTCCAGCACGGCCTCAATAACCAGGTCCACATCCTTTAAATCCTCCAGCGAGGTTGTCCTTTTGAACTGGGTCTCGATCATGTTATCCAGATCGGCCTTGGTCATCTTCTTTTTCTTTATGGGGAAATCAAAGGTTTTGCGCATTGACGCTATTCCCTTTTCGATAGCCTCATCATTGATATCCCATAGAATCGCTTCACAACCGCCCTTTAAAAGGAGATTTAAGATCCCCGAGCCCATGACACCGCCACCGAGCATGGCCACCTTCTTTATCCTGGCCGGCTCGACGTCCTTGATTCGAGGCAGCCTGCCTGCAGCCCGGGTGTTTAAAAAAATTCCAATGAGGTTCTTGGCCACATCGGAGACCGCGCAGTCGGCAAACAAGCCCACCTCTTTTTCGATATCCGCCTCAATGTCATAACTCAGACCCATCTCAATCGCCTCAATAGCCTTGAAAGGTGCGATATAGCCTTTGGCCTTTTGAGAAGCCGTAAACTTGGCGTAGTTCACCAATGCGATCTTTTCTGCGGCGCTTGGAATTCTGTCATTCCTGTTGCGCGTCATACGCATCTGTTGATTGAGCTCGCCCGAAAGAAACCAACCTGCTGCCTTCAAGGCCGCATCCACGAGTTGCTCGGGTTCGACTACTTCGTCCACAAGTCCGCGGCTGAAGGCCTTTTCCGCTTTGATTGGTTTTCCGACCGTGATCATCTCCATGGCATTGGGCAATCCGATCAGCCGCGGCAGTCTCTGGGTACCGCCGGCCCCTGGAATCACGCCGATTTGCACCTCCGGTTGACCCAGGTTAACCCCCTCTGCCGCAACCCGGTAATGGCACACCATGGCGGTTTCGAGGCCGCCTCCGAGACAATTGCCGTTGATCGCCGCCACAACGGGCTTTGGACCGATTTCAATACTGTTTAGGAACCTTGCGCCTTCCAGAGCTATCTGAAGAATCTCATCCCTGTCCTCCACGGTCTGGAGTCGGGTTATGTCTGCACCTGCAATAAAGTTCCTGCCCGTTCCCGTTATGACAATGGCCTTCACCCCATCATCTTCATAGGCCCCTGTGATCGCTGCCCTGAAATCTTCACCCAGCTGTGATGATAACTGATTCACCGGGGGGTTGTCGATAGTGAAGACCGCCACACCGTCTTTCAATGTCACTTTGATTGTCTTGTATTCCGTTTCCATGTGCACCACTCCTTGAATGATTGGTTGGAGTAATAGAGTACTGGATTGATGGAGTAATGAAAAAACTCTTTTTCAAAGTTTATGTGCGGAATTAGAACTCGACAAAAATTTGAATATTACGACTCGAATTCTGTTTAAAGACCCAACACTCCATTACTCCGGTTATTAGATTCATCCACCGTCAATTGTCTTTAACTATGTCCAAAGCGTTTGGCTTTACATGTTAATATAGTGAACCATCCAGGTTTTATGAGCCTCTCTGCGCTCTCTGAGAACTCTGCGGTGAATAGAGGAATCCTTTATGGTTTGTCTTCCCGGGGTTTGCGTTTTCCTTCCGATGTATACTGATAAAATCCCTTCCCTGCCTTTCGGCCAAGACGCCCGTCTTTGACCATGCGATCAATCAGGTCTGAATCAAAAACAAGATGATCCTCTCCCAACTTTTTCAGGGAATCAGCGATCAAAGCGAAGGTGTCCAACCCGGCGTTATCGGCGATCTCAAAGGGACCTGCAGACCATCCGTATCCTAATCGCATGCCGATGTCCACATCTTCCACGGTCACGACATCTCGTTCCACCAGTCCAATGGCTTCCCTAAAAGCCGCGGAGAAAATCCGATTCATAACGAATGCCGGAATGTCCTGCTTAACGCAGACCGGGGTTTTTCCTAGAGAACGAACAAAGGCAACGCCCTGTTCATAGACTTCCTCCGCTGCGTCCTCACCTTTAACAACTTCAACAAGACCCATCATCGGCACAGGGCCAAAGAAGTGCAGGCCCAAAACCCTATGGGGATGACTGGTCGATCGGGCGATCCTCGTGATGGGTATGGTCGATGTATTGCTGGCAAGGGGCGTTTGGTCCGACGCGAGGCTATCCAATTCTTTGAATATCTCCTCCTTGACCTCTTCTATTTCAACGGCGCACTCAATGACCCATTGCGCATGTCTGGCGGCCTCCAAATCTGTCTCAAGGCTGATTCGTTCACTGACCGCGACAGGCGATTCCCCGATACTCCCCCTTTCCGCCAGCTTTGCCAAAGACCAGTCGATCCCCTTTTGGGCCGACAAAAGGCTCTCTTTGTTCACATCCATTAGGTGAACCTCGTAGCCGGCCTGGGCACATACTTGAGCAATGCCCGATCCCATGAATCCCGCGCCTATGACGAGTACGGATAACATTTATTACTCCAGGACTTTCTATTGAATCTTAAAAAAGGCCGCCTCGAATTCAGGTTTCCCTTCATACAGTTGCATGAAAAAACCGGGCAATTGATCGACGTTTTCGAAAAGGGCCGGATTAACTTCAATGCCAGCCTGGTGAAGAGCCTTGACAATATGCTCAGATTTGGGTGGACATCCCTTGATCGGAATCATTTCTTGCACATCCGGATTGTCCTTGTTCGCCTGATAAATACATTTCCCGACCAATATCGTTTTCTTTTTTCCCGGTGAGGGCTTCATCATTTTTCCCGTTAGGACCTCCACATCATCCCACGCCACACCTTTCCAGGCATAGCGGATCGCGTTTATGATGAGTCCGTTTATTCCCGAGCAGTAGGTGCACATGGACAGATCGTACTTGGGATAGGACAGGCCTTTGATTCCCTGCTTTTTCATGGGTTTTGGAAGAACACCGTCTTCGTCCTCCATGTAGACAACGTCGTGCTCATGAAAGGATGTTACTTCATCCAAATCCACTCCGAGCAAGGTCACACGGCTGAGATCGAGCTCGCGTCCCTGTTTTTTTGCCACGTGTACCAGGTGCGGAACCTGCGCGGGCTCATAGCCTAAGATCTTAGCTCCAACCATGTCAGCGGATAGGGGATCGGAGGAGGCCACAAGGATGTTGCTTCGACGCAATCGTCCGTCAAAGGCAGGGCCCCTCTCGCATGTGTAGATGCCGTCCAACAGCACGAAAACCGGCGGAAGTCTGTCCGGGAGTTTTGAGACCATGAAGTGGAGATCTTTTTCTGGATCAGCACTGTGGCATTTCTTGCGTGAATTGATGTCAATGAGACCCTTCAGGTTTTTGATCCCCAGACTCACAACCGTCTGGATGTGTGTTTTTAAAACAGGCAGATCGATAATCAGATCGCCCGACAGGACGTCGGCGTTGAAACTGAGCCTTACGCCGTCCCCGAGATCGAGCTTCTCAAAGGGCCGCTCGAACACGTTGATATATTTCACACCATAGCGCTTATTAAGGATCCCGTACCCCAGGGTTTCAAAGGCATGGGCCGGGGTCTCCTTGTCTTTGGGATCCAAGGTGACCGTCCCCTCGGTGATAGTAATGTCATCAACACCAATCTCCTTAAGGAGAACGACCATATCTTCCACCACGCGGGAGGTCGTGACCACACCCCATTTTGGGAAAGGGACGGCCTTGGTCCAAAAGCAAATATTCGGTTTAATAAATACCTTTGCATTAGAGGAGATATGGTCAAATCCCTTTGACAGCGCAACGGCCTTCCGGACCGATTCCAGAGGCTTTTCATATCGTACGATGGCCACCAATGATTTGCTCATATATCCCTCATATCATGAAGGGCCTTTTGTCTCTCACTGAGCCCACAGAGATCTCAGAGTTAAAGACAAGAAAAAAATATGGTTTGTGTTTTCATCTCAGGATCGCTCGCAGATCAGCCTCCGCTGGGGATCTCAAGCGATCCTTTCCTTTCGTTTTGTCAGTTTCTCTCATAAACCTCTGTGCCCTCGAGCGATCACCACTGAAAGGGAGATCGCGGGCGAGAGGAATATATTGTTAGCTATTCAGACGGTGTCACGGTCACATTGAAGTTCCATCGCTGTTGTTCTCCCTCGCTCCTGATGCCTTTGCAGACTAAATCGGTCAGCGGGTCAACAAATTCGGCGAAGTTCTCAGGCTTGCCCATAAGGACGCGGCGGATCACCATGTGTTCAATGGCACCAAGGATCACGGCCCGCACCATATAGGGATTTGTGTCGGATTTAAATTCACCCGAGGAGATTCCATCCTCAATAATATCAATCATCAATCGGGACAGCTCGCGGACATCATTGTAGGCCTCTGTTTCAAGAAATTTCCTGTTCTGTTTCAGGATCAGCATGGCCACGGCGGCATAGTCGGGATGGGTTTCGTAAAAGGTAAGATAATGGTAGATGATACCGCGCAGTTTATTAGCGGCACCCCGAACCATTTTAAGGAGCGCCTCCAGATTTTCCTTTCCCCTGCGAGCCGTCTCACCGGGGATCGAAAACAGGAGCTCTTCCTTTGTGGAGAAGTATTCATAGATGGTGGCATCCGAGACGCCGGCTTCTCTCGCAACCTCGGAAATAGTGGACTCCTGAAATCCCTTTTGTGCGAAAACCCGCTCAGCGGCACTGAGGATCTGTTTTCGGCGAACCTCCGATTTCTTCTGTGTCGGCAACTCCTATTCCTCCGGTTGAAGTGCTAAGTTAGCAGGGTTTAAAAAACAATGGGACGCTGATTAACGCAGATTTGCAAGATAATAAAACCGCCGCTTCGGGTCAGTTATAATCAGACAGGATGAACATGATTGCCAGGATGACTTATCTTCCACAAAAATTTCAAAACATTATCATGGTTGGTTGGTCTTTTGAGCAGATCGTCAAAGAGCATCATGTGGAGCACTTGGGTTCCAATATAGCTATATCGGAACGCCGCTTTATGCGTCGCTTTTTGACGATTCCCGCTTTATTACCGAAAACATCTTGTTTATCCGCCAGAATTATGGCGGATTAATCCTGTTTACCTACCGAAGCCTTGGCGCAGGTAGGTTATCCTGTCAAATATTTTGCCCCAATGAATTGGTATCGTTCATAAGTGTTGGCATGGGATATAAAGGTTGAAAAATCCTTTGAGGGCAAAGATAGTAGATGAATTGAAGGAACTGGTTCGTTACTCCTATTGCGGGCATAGCGTCTTGATAGGGAAGAAAAAGAGGGAATGGCAAGATGTTGAATATGTTTTAGGTTTTTTTGGAAAAAGGATTGGTGAAGCGAGAAAGGGGTATATATCCTATGTAAAAGAAGGCATTCCCTTGGGGAGACAGCCTGAGTTGGTAGGAGGCGGTTTGATAAGAAGCCTTGGTGGATGGGATGAAGTCAAAAAGATGAGGCTTAGCGGAAAGGATCGCATCAAAAGCGATCAACGAATATTAGGGGAGAGCGATTTCGTAAGTGATGTACTTTCGGAATCGGAAGATCAATTTTCCCGGAAATATAAACTCAAAAGTCTGGGCTTTGATTTTGAAAAGGTTGTTGAGAGGGTCGCCATCCTATTCCAGATGGAGAAGGATTACATAACCGGAAGGGGGAGGCAAAAGGACCGGGTCCAGGCCAGGGATTTGCTCTGTTATTGGACTGTGGTTGAATTGGGAACGCCTATGGTGGATTTGGCCAGGAAATTTGACATGACGCCTGCAGCTGTGAGCTATGCAGTTCAGAGAGGAGAGAAAATGGCAAAAGAATGGGGTTACCAACTGGAAACTTGAGTTATTTGAAAATTTAAGGTCGTCACCCTTTTTTTCTCATGAGCCCTCCAGCCGTCGCTGAAGCTATGGCCCGGCAGGCGGAGGTCACGGAGATCTATTCTGAAAATTCGATTGCTTAGTATGATAAAGGAAGATGTGCTGAGGAAAAATGAAAGATTTCATTTTTCCTCAGCACTTCTTTCCATTCTCAATCCCATGTTTGGGATTGAGGCCTGCGTTGCAGGCAAACTAAGCAATCAATCTTGATATATCTCTGCGATTCTGTGAGCTCTGCGAGAGAAACAACAATGTCCCGATGAATTAGACATCTGGGTCCGAATGGTCTGTGGCTAATAGAAAGGCTCTCTTTTGCTGTTGAACGATTAGGAAATCCGAAAGGAGAAAGAACATGGGAAGGAATTACGATTTAAACGATCAAGTGGCTATCGTAACCGGCGGAGGCAAAGGTATCGGCAGGGCCATCGCTTTGGGGCTCGCGGAGTGCGGGGCCAAGGTGGTCTTGGCCTCTCGAACTCAGGAAGATCTCGAAAAGGTGGCTGAAGAAATCAAATCCAAAGGTGGTGGGGCCCATCCTGTTGTGACCGACCTCATGCAGGGAGAGCAAATCGAAGCCCTGGTAGAGGCTACCATGAACACTTATGGGCGTGTTGACATTCTCATCAATAACTCGGCGAGGAGCTTTTTGAGACCCTTGATGGATCTGCGGGAAGACGGTTGGGACAAGATTTTCGGGGTCAATTGCAAGGCCGTGTTCCTTTTGAGCCGAGCTGTCGCCAAGATCATGATGAAACAGGGCGGAGGCAGGATTATCAATATCACGACGGTCGGTGCTGTGCGCGGCGGCTCGCTCATGGGAGTTTACCATGCGAGCAAGGCGGCCTTGAATATGCTGACCAAGTGTATGGCCGTTGAATGGGCGCCTCTGAATGTCAATGTCAATGCCGTGGGACCGGGTATGACCAAAACGGCCTTTAGCCAGCCGATCTGGAGCAACCCGGAGATGGAAAAGCTCGTGGTGTCCAAGATTCCTAAGGGCAGATTGGCAGAGCCTGAGGAGATCGTCGGGGCCGTCCTATTCCTCTGTTCAGAGGATTCCAGCTATATAACCGGTGAAACCATTTATGTGGATGGCGGCACATTGGCCAATGTTTAGGGCCTTTTCGGCAGCCTTAGTATTTCATCCGTTAGAACTTGACATCAAAGCATCAAATGTATTATGTTTTGATGCATGAGAACGACACTTACGATAGACGACGATGTCGCTGCAGCTCTGGAGCGGATCCACAAGACCCGTAAGCTTAGTTACAAAGCGCTGGTCAACGAAGTTTTACGACAGGGTCTTAATGAAATAAACCGCCCACCCCGACGTGTTAAACCCTACAAAACACAATCAGTATCTTTAGGGCGCTGTTTGGTGGGCAGCCTCGATGATATATCTGAGACCTTAGCGATCGCGGAAAATGAGGATTTCAGGTGATTCTCATTGACGCGAATCTGCTCATTTACGCCCATGTTAATACCTTTTCTCAACATGATCGGGCCCGGATGTGGATTGATGAGCAGCTTACCGGCACTGCCGCTGTCGGATTGCCATGGCCCAGCCTTCTTGCGTTCATTCGGCTGGTAACAAATCCGCGCATTTTCGAACGCCCCGAGTCCGTCGATAAGGCATGGAAACAGGTAGAAGAGTGGTTGGATTGCTCTCCAGTTTGGATTCCACAGCCCACCGAAAAACATCGTGAAGTTCTTAAAAGGATATTGATTGATCAGAGTTTGCGAGCGAATTTGATTCCAGATGCTCATCTGGCAACCCTCGCTATTGAACACGGACTGATACTCTGTTCTACTGACGGCGATTTCGGTCGCTTTCCCGATTTGCGTTGGGAAAACCCGATATTTGTTAAGGAAACGAACCCTTAACATGAATGATCTGTTTGAAGTGTACGAAGCGGTTCATCCAAATATTGGCTGCGATACCCCCGCTGCAATCAAAACCTACCGTCGTTTATCACTTCAAGGTTACTGGCATCATTTCCCAGTGATTTCATTTGAAGTCGTGTTCAAATCTCAAAATTTGAAACAGACCTTCGCAAATCTCTTTCTTATTGAACTCTGACCCACTTATTCGTTGATATGCTCAAAATAGATACCTTCGCCGGTTTTCCGGCATGTACCGACCTCTCTAAGCTTTCGGCGGATATTGCCATCATCGGCATTCCCCAGGGAACCGGGTATAACCCCGGCGAGCCAAGCCATTCCGCCCAGGCCCCAATCGCGATTCGAAGGGCGGCCAATAGATATGCGGAAAGGATAGACAGCTATGACTTTGATCTGGGCGGGACTTTGCTCGACAACCGCAACATCAGCGTAGTCGACTGCGGGGATCTGCCTGTTGGTATTTCAGATCCGGCAGGCAATCGCAAACGGATTACAGAAAATGTGTCGGCTATACTAACCGCCGGAGCAGTACCCATTGTCCTCGGTGGAGATGATTCTGTCCCGATCCCTTTTTTCCGGGCCTTTCAGGGATACGACCCGATCACGATCGTCCAAGTGGATGCCCATATCGATTGGTGTCATGAGGTCAACGGCGTCTCTGAAGGTCTGAGCAGTGCGATGCGAAGGGCCTCTGAAATGCCATGGATTGACAACCTGATTCAAGTCGGCATACGAGGGGTGGGTAGCGCCCGAGAGGAAGAAGTATCGGCAGCCAGGGCCTATGGCACACAAATCATTACGGCAAAAGAGGTCCATGACCGAGGTGTTGAATGGATAATGGATTTGATTCCGGAGGGAAAGAACTGCCTGTTAACCCTTGATTGCGACGGTCTTGATCCATCCATCATGCCTGCGGTTATGGCGCCGGCACCCGGCGGGTTATCCTATGAACAGGTCCTTGATTTGCTCCATGGTATTGCGAAAAAGACCAATATGGTTGGATGCGATCTGGTCGAATTCGTACCAGAGAAAGACACTAACGGTTTGGCTGCCTTGACAGCGGCCAGGATTGTCTTCAATATGATCGGTTCATTAGTTCGATCAAGGCGTTTTGCCAAGCAAGAATTATAATTTCTATAGACAGTTAAAAAAGTATTTTGCGCATATTTCGGTATTAATCATGAAGGGCAAGAAGCAACAGTTCCGAGTTCCCCGTTCAAAGTTCAGGGTTGATTTCAAAAGATCCTTTAACATCTGAACCATTGAACCTAGAACCATTGAACTTCTTTGCATGGTGGATCATTGGGGGAGGATACATCCGAATGAATTTAAAACAGAGGCTAAGAGAAAAGGCCCTGGAACTGGGTTTTGAAGATGTGGGCTTTACAGGCGTCGAACCCCTGGATCTCTATATCAAGGAGATCGAATCCCGGCCTAAGAAGATGTACGGTTGGGTTCAGACCGATCGATTCAATACGGTGCAAGCAGCTGCGATCGCTGAAAAGCATCCCTGGGCAAAATCCCTGGTTGTCCTGATCCGGAATTACCATCGGCGAACCTTTCCTCCGCAATTGATCGGCAAGATTGGAAGATGCTACCAGGTTGACGAACGAAAGGAAAAGGGAGCGGAATACCAACGCCTCATGGCATACTTTAAATTCCTGAAGGGTGAAGGGATACGTCTTTGGTTTGACGAAGAACTCTCCGCCCGCATGTCAGCGGCCCGGGCCGGCATCGTCACCTATGGGAAAAATTGTTTCGCTTATGCCGGAAATAGCATGAAGGGCGCCTCCTGGCTGGAGAGCATTCCTTTGATTATTGATGCTGAAATCGAACCGGATGAGCCGACTATTGAATTGGGTTGCCCCCCGACTGGTGCAAGAATGCCTGTATAGCGGCCTGTCCTACGGGCGCCCTCTATGAGCCCAAAAAAATGAATCCCCTGCTCTGCATCGCCTTCAACTCCTATTATGGT
Source organism: uncultured Desulfobacteraceae bacterium (assembly GCA_964459445.1). Lineage (GTDB taxonomy): Bacteria > Desulfobacterota > DSM-4660 > Desulfatiglandales > HGW-15 > CAYWMP01. Next base: position 20,241 of record CAYWMP010000002.1, on the reverse strand, counting down.
GAAGGCCTCACGCCCATGAAACTGAGGGAACCCATGGGGACCTGGGTCTACGGCTGCGACCGCTGCCAGGCGGTTTGCCCCCGAAACCAGCCATGGATGAACCAGGCTCTACCAAAAAACCAACAACTTGAGGCCCGGGCCTCTGATTTTGAACTCACCACGCTTTTGTCCATGAGCGAGGAGCATTATGTGAACAAGGTTTGGCCCTTGACCTTCTACATATCACGGAAAAAGGTCTCCAAGTGGCAGATGAACGCTGCCAGGGCATTGGGCAACCTGGGCGACCGGGATAACATACCCTCCTTGATTGGCGCCATGACAAACAGTCCTCACGACATCGTTCGCGGTATGTCCGCCTGGGCTTTGGGGCGTCTGGGCGGGAGTCGTGCAAAAAGGGCTTTGGAAACCCAGAAAAACAAAGAAAACGGCATTGTAAGGGAGGAAGTCGAACTGGCCTTAGCAAAAAAAGGATAAAAACAGATGCCGAAATCAAAGGTCAATGGGATCGGGATATATTATGAAATCCATGGGACAGGAGAGCCTTTGGTTCTAATTATGGGTCTCAGAAGAAACATTGAATGGTGGTATTGTCAGATACCAACTTTATCGAAACTTTTCAGGGTCCTTGCCTTTGATAACAGGGGTGCGGGCCGCTCGGACAAGCCGGAGACGGATTATTCAATCCGTCTCTTTGCAGACGATACCGCCCAATTGATGGAAGCCTTGGGTATTGAAAACGCTCACGTTCTGGGCGTCTCTATGGGAGGATATATCGCCCAGGAGTTGGCCATTAATTATCCCGAAAAAGTAAACCGTTTGATTTTAGGGTGTACCAGCTGTGGAGGAAACCGAGCGGTGATGATGAGCCAGGAAAGATTGTCAAAATTCACGGCCAATCAAGGGCTCAATCCTGGGGAGATTCTCCGTAAGGATATGGATATCTATTTTTCGGACAGTTTTATCCAACAACACCCGGAGAAGATTGAAGATTTCGTCGTGATTTCTCTCAGATACTATCAACCGCCCGATGCCTTTTTAAGACAATTCAACGCTTGTCTAAACCACGATACCTCGAATCGCCTTGATCACATCTCGGCGCCCACGTTGATTCTGGCAGGCGATGATGACCCTTTGGTGCCGTCTGAAAATTCTCGAATTTTAAAAGAGCTTATGCCGGGGGCGGAATTGGAATTTTTCCCGGGATGCCGACATTGTCTCTTTATCGAGGGCGCCGAAACCTTTAACAAAAAGGTGATCGCCTTTTTCAATTCAGTCAGCCCTCACGGTAATTCATGAATATACCCTTTTTTATAATTCCAACGCTTTTGTGACCAATGAATCATTTACTTATACTTACCTCTGATGCGGACGACTATCGCGAATTACTGAGGGAATACGATCTTGCGGACCTTGAAATCGTCTTCTGTTCTAATGAGGATGACGCGCGAGAAGCTATCCGAAGTTGCAATATTGTGCTTGGCGAACCCTCAATGGTTGCAAAGGTGTTCCATGAAGGGAGGCGCTTGGAATGGGTGCAATCCACTTTCGCAGGTGTTGACGCACTCTTTTCAAAGGCCCTCCGGCGCGATTACGTTCTAACCGGCGTCAAAGATGTTTTCGGACCCTTGATGTGCGAATATGTATTTGGCTACATACTCGCCCTGGAACGACGCCTACTTGATGCGAAAGAAAACCAGAATACCAAAACCTGGGTCAACCTGCCCTATCGGAGCCTGCAAGGGTTGACACTCGGCATATGCGGCCTAGGTTCAATCGGAAAACACTTAGCACAAACAGCCCGCCATTTTGGCATGCGGGTGAATGCCTATAAGCGTACGCCGGAAGAAAGCCCCTTTGTCGACCGAGTCTATACAGGCGCTTCCTTTGGCAAGTTCCTCGGCTTTTTGGATTATCTCGTTCTCGTGCTCCCGCGTACTCCGGAAACGACAGGCCTTATGAACTTACAAACCTTAAAGCAGATGAAGTCAACTGCTGTGCTCATTAATGTCGGTCGCGGGAATGCCGTCGTGGAGGGGGATCTTGCCATCGCCCTCAGGAATCGTATGATTCGCGCTGCTGTGCTCGATGTTTTCGAGGAGGAGCCGTTACCGGATGACAGCCCTCTCTGGGATCTGCCAAATGCCTTTATCACACCCCATGTCGCCGCACAAAGCTTCCCCAAGGATATCCTTCAGATTTTCCAAAAGAACTACCAACGTTTTCTCGCAAAAAAGCCTCTGCTCTATGTCGTGGATTTTGAAAGAGGGTATTGATTCTCTCGGGAATCGTTCGTGGCAAGGACTTTTGCGGCGATTTATTGGAGGGTCATTTTCTTTAGAGAAGTGCCTTTTTACGTTAAATGCCTGTAAACATCTTTACGATGTCCGATCTTTTGAATTCGATTCTATATTTCAAAGATCAAGTTCCTCTCGAAGCGTCTCCCACGGAACATTCTCTCCAGGCTCTTCTCGTGCTTTCCATGCATCTTCGATATCCATTCGGTCTTCAATTTCTTGAAGCAATTTAGAATCTTCTACAGAAACTAAAGCAGCAAGAGCCTCGCCTCTCCGGGTCAAGACAAAAGATTCTTTGCCATAAGCTACTCGGTTGATAATATTTGCAAATTTCTTTCTTGCATCAGCAGTTGAAATTTTATTCAACATTCCACACCTCCAATTTGTACAATTAGTACATAATAATTCCGCTTGAATCAAGTCTTTTCATATCGGATCCAATCTGTCTCATAGGCAGATATCATGCCCCGAGGATCTTAAGGTGCTGGGGATTGATTTCTGCTCACAGGGTTCACCTGTCGAGAGCCTCTAGGTCGAACGAGAGGTTAGAGACTCTTTAACAATCAACCTTTGAACCCCTGGCCCAGACCTGATGAACGCCTGCAAACTTTCAACTGCCCACAAGTTCTCGTATGGCCCCTAACAGGTCTTCCCGCCTGATGGGTTTGGCAAATGTCCGCTCTGCCCCTAATTTCTTGGCCAAACACAAATATTCCTCCGGTTCGATTCGCCCTCCCCCTGAAATGGCGATGATCTTTATGTCGGGATAGCCCTGTTTGAGCTCTCTGATGGTCTCAATACCTTCCTTCTCAGGCATGATCAGGTCTGTGATCACCAGATCGGTGGGTTCTTCCCGGTAGAGCCTGGTTCCCATCTTACCGTCAGGAGCATCAACCACTTCATATCCTTCGCGTGTTAACATCTGACGGAGCATCACCCGTGTTTGGGTATCATCTTCAATGATTAGAATCCGTGCCATAACCCATTCCTCCAATTTCAGTAATAGTTAACCACGGATTCTCACGGAGTTTCACGGAGCAGGATTACAATATCCTTCTCAGCCTTTCAAAATAAAGTAACTTCCCCATTTTTTTCAGTGATATTCCGTGTCTTTCCGTGGTGAACTCTTACCAATTTCATTCCTCGGCATCCAGCACATTCCGGATAGTCTTGGCTATCTCATTCATAACCACAGGCTTCATGACATAAGCTCGAATTCCCAAGGCCTTTGCCTTGTCTTCGGTGATCAATTCACTGAATCCGGTACAAATGATAATGGGAATATCAGGCCTGATGACCAGAAGCTTTGGGGCCAACTCGGCGCCTGTCATATTCGGCATTGTCTGGTCAGTGATAACAAGATCATATTTGGGCGGCTTCGCCCGAAATGCTTCCAGGGCCTCCAGGCTACTGGTCCGGGCCGTGACCTGGTAGCCGAGGCGCTCCAACATCTGTTTGACCATGCCAACAATCTGCTCTTCGTCATCTACGAGCAGAATATGTTCATTACCCCCCTGGACCGGCTCTGTGACTATGGGTTCAGGCGCCAAGGGAGTGCTTTCAATCTCCGGCAGATACACGTGAAAGGCGCTCCCTTCGCCCTCCACACTGTAAACCTTGATATCTCCTCCATGGCTTTTGACAATCCCGTGCACCACTGAAAGGCCCATTCCGGTGCCCGCGCCCGGGGCCTTGGTGGTAAAATATGGATCGAAAATCCTTGCCGCAACATCTCGATCCATGCCGTGGCCTGTATCACTCACTGTCAGTTTTAGATATGGCCCGGGTTTCAGTCCAAGATCGGAGGCCAAGTCACCGGAATCAATATCAGCCTCCGTCAGGGTCACTTCCAATTCACCCCCTTTTTCTCGCATGGCGTGAAAGGCATTGGTGCAAAGGTTCATCAATACCTGATGGATCTGGACATGATCGGCCTCGACCGCACCACATTCCGTGTCTATATTTTGAATTATCTTGATGGTCGATGGCAATGATGCCCTCAGGAGTTTTAACGCGTCTTTTATGATAGGTTGAAGCTTTAGCGGCTTTCGGACTTGCTCGCTCTGACGGCTGAAAGTTAGAATCTGCCGGACCAGATCCTGGGCACGCGTTGCCGCCTTCAACACTTCTTTCAAGTTGCGTTGGACTATGCTGCCCTGAGTCACATCGTCTATGCTCATCTCTGTATACCCGACAATTGGATAGAGGACATTGTTGAAGTCATGGGCAATGCCTCCTGCCAAAGTTCCGATGGCCTCCATCTTCTGGGCCTGCCGGAGCTGGGTTTCCATCCTGACTTCACGGGTCACATCCCGCTTGACGGCCACGTAGTTGGTAACGGCGCCGCTGTTGTCTATGACGGGAGAAATGGACGCATCTTCCTCGTAGAGCGTACCGTCTTTTTTCCTGTTGATCAAATGCCCCGTCCACACCTCACCCGTTGTGATGGTATCCCACAGGACCCTGTAGAAGGCTTCGTCTTGCTCACCGCTTTTGAGAATGCGCGGATTCTGCCCGACGGCCTCTTGGCGAGTATGACCGGTGATGCGCTCAAACGCGGGATTGGCATACTGGATGGCACCGTCTTTATCGGTTATGACAATACATTCCGAAGCATGTTCCACGGCTGTCTTTAGACGGATAAGTGCTTCCTCGGCACTCTTTCGCTCACTAATATCTCTTATGATTCCTATGGCATACCATTCGTGGTTTTGTTTTACTGATGATAGAGATAACTCGATGGAAAATTCCGATCCGTCCTTTCTCAATGCGATCAATTCAATCGTTTTGCCAATCATAGGCCCCTGGCCTGTTTTCTTGAAGTGGCTAAAACCCTTTCTGTAAGCTTCGTGGTAGCGCTGTGGCGCAAGAAGTATATGCAATTCTTTACCCAGGGCCTCTCGATCCGAATAGCCGAATATCTTTTGCGCTGCTGCATTCCAGTAGGAAATATTTCCCTCACTATCCATCATAATAACAGCGTCCTGGGCAGAAGCAGCAATAGTCGTGAATTTCTGCTCGCTCTCCCGCATCGCCCCCTGCGCCCGATTTCGCTCATCCTCCATTTTGATGCTGTGCAGGGCCAGGGCGATATCGCTGGCAACCTCTTTAAGTAAAGTCTGCTCCTCCTCTTCCGCCACATGGTCCTTGGGGGTGGAGACCGTCAGGAAACCGTAGATCTTTCCTCCGTTTTTCAGCCTAACGCTCATCCCGCCTCTGCCGCCGTACTTGTCCACTAATGGACAGTCAGAGCAGTCAGAAGATGGATCTTCGATGACCACAACCTGCGATTGCTCCAGAGCACTCCCACCGCATTTGGTCAGCTCGCCGCGGTTCAACTGCTCCAGCATGGGCAAGAAATCCTCGCCCAATCCCGCTTCCGCCGTCGCCACCAGCTTACAGGACTCATCAAGCAGGGCGATCCATGCGTTATAATAGCCGCGTGTTCCGATGAGACTTTCGCAAATAGCTTGCAGCAGACGATCTCGATCCTTCTCTCTGGTAATGAGCTGGTTGACGTTGCGAATTGCGCGCAGTACCGCATTGAGGTGCGCTATCCTTTCCTCCGCCCGTTTGCGTTCGGAGATATGATTAACCATCGGACGGAACAAGAAAAAGTAAAATAAAGGAGAAAGCAGAACAATAAGAAAGAAGGAATCGAAAAGGGCCTCAAACCAGGTAGGGAAAGGTGGCAGAATTGATAAAAGCGCCATAATGAAAGCTTCGCAAATGAATACTGAAAAAGCAATTATGATCAACAGGAGAAAAGGCGAATGAAAGGTCGGATGCAGGATATACCCCTCCCCTGAAGAATTAGACGCCGGGAATTTTTCAGGAAATTTGGATCTATTCTTCTTATGATCATTCATGATTGCCTCTCTTTCTTAAGCTAAGGCTGCACTGATCCTCTTTTTATTACAAAAGCCCTCCAGTTTTATTGATACAACTGAGGATCTATTCCATTTCACTGCCTTGGCCGCAAAGGAACCTGGCAAGTTTTTCTCTGAATATCTACAGATAAGAATAGGGGATAAGAGAGAGAGAGAGAGAGAGAGAGAGAGAGAGAGAGAGCAAGTTTTGCGCCAGTTCAATGCTTGGCACTTTTATTCCTCTGAAAATGGAAAATGAGGGACGTTGTGTGGCTTCGCGGGCTCCAAACATCCGCTTTCTCATTTTCGTTTGAAGTCTCGGGAGATGATCAGAACAGGGAGGGAGAGAAAAAAGAACGCCAGCCTTTTCATGGTTTCATCCCCTTTGAGTCGATTAAGACCAAGTGACGGTTTTGTTCAATACATGGAGGTAATTGCGCTAAATGTCAATGCTTGAAAATAACGTACAAATTACGTAGAAAAATTAGGTATGCCACAAGGTAGGTTGGGTTGGGTCGTTACAATTCCACCGCGGCCTTGCTCAGGGCTCTTTGACCCTTTCCAGAAGAACAGCTACCATAATATGCCGATTTAAGGAAGGGAAAAGACAGGAGTTGGAGGTCAGGGGTCGGACGTCAGGAATCGGAGGTCAGTGCTATTCGCCTGGAACCAGGAATCAAGTTCCTAGCACCTTAAGACGCTTCCAAAGCGCTTCGAATTCTTCCTCGGGAATATGCCGCCAGGGTTCATCGGGAGAGAATTGGAGTGAGGCTTTTACGTTCGGGGAAAACACCTTTCCGCCCTTCAGGATGGGGTCTTTCATGATATACTTAAACTCGTCCCCCAAATCCAAAGCAAGGGCGATATCGTCGTGATCGTCCATCAATTCGACCAATAGGATGGTCTGGATACGGCCATCACCCATCATCCTGCGATGACCTCTTGAATCTTCTGATATCTCTATAACCGCGTCCTCTAGCAAAACGGCAGAATCGTCCGGCGCAAACAGAAACGCCTTTTCAACAAGATACTCCCCTTCTCCGAAAGGAATCCAATTGGTTATTTTGTCATTGGTCATTTGCCTGTCGTAGCGAAGCGAAGATCCCGCTACCGGGGCCCCGAGCACCGTCGGGTGGTCATTTGTCACTTGCTGATCTTCACTTGTCAATCTTCAATACTCAATCTTCAATACTCACTTCATCCCCAGCTCGTTCCGGCAATCCTGCTTTCCTCATGTTATCCAGGATGCGCTCCAGGTGCGCTGGGTCTTTATATAAATAGATATACTTAAAGCCTTCCAAATTGAAGTTCGGGTCTATTTTCAAAATATCAGCTGCATAATTCCGGGCTTCAGTATCCCGACCGAGTTGGACACTAACATCCGTGAGCCCGATCAACGGAAGAAAAAGATTACCCCTGTTCTCACGTGCACGCACCAAGCCTTTCTCGAATGCTGCAAACGCCTCCTCGTATCGACCCGCCTGGCGGTAGGCCTTGCCCAATACGAAGAAATACCAACTGGAACAATAGGGGGTAAGCCGAATCGCCCTCTCTGCTAAATCGATCGCTTCATTGAACTCCCCGGCGAAGAGCATAGTATAAGCAAAAAGGATATGCCCCAGGGAGTTATTTGGCCCAAGAGTGACGGATTTTCTTCCCTCAGCTATGGCCAGTTCGTATTGTTTCTGAAAAAGATGAATCGTATTCCACAATGCATGCGCTTCAGATTGTCCTTCAACCATTCCCCGAACTTTTTCGGCAAGGGCCATGGCCTGTGTCATTGATTCGGCCCGAGAATCACCAAATCCGAGGTAAGCATCCATAAGGTGCGTCCAGGCCAGCATTAGCCACGCCGCTGAATAGTTTGGATCCAGACTTACGGCCTTCTCAAACAGTGCCTTCGCTCTGATGTTGTCCTCCCTTTGGAAGCGTTCAAAATGACCGCTTGCCTTGACAAAATATCCCCAGGCCTCCAGGTTGTTTGTGGTCTGCCAACTGGCCGCTTGCTCGCCCTCTGTTAATTTCACCTGGAGAGCCGTCAGGATCTCCATCGTGATTTCATCCTGCAAATCGAACAAGTCCTTAAAATCACGGTCATAGCGATCAGCCCATAGGTGATGTCCTGTTGTGGCATCTATAAGCTGAGCGGCAATTCGTATTCTATCGGCGGACCTCTGAACGCTCCCTTCCAGCACATACTGTACGCCCAGGTCTTCGCTGACCCTCTGAATCTTGACGGGCTTGCCTTTGTACGTGAACACAGAATAGCGGGCGATCACAAACATCTCCGGGATTTTAGACAGGGCTGTAATGATGTTTTCGGTGAACCCATCAGCAATGTACTCCTGCTCCGGATCGCCACTCATATTGTCAAATGGCAGGACAGCTATGGAGGGCTTGTCTGGAAGAGGAAAGGCCATCTTTTCTATGGAGGCCAACTCAACAGGGGGAGTAATTGAAGTCTGGTAGAGTTTGTAGGCTACAAAACCTGCTATTCCAAAAATCAAGATCAAGAGTACGATGATGGTCGATCTCCGTTTATGTTTTGGATCATCTCTTCGGTGCTTGTAGACAACCGTTCCGGCCTCTTTAGCCCCCGCTAAAACCCTGTATATGCGGACCGGTTCGGAGATATTCTTGACCGACTGTTCTCCAAGGAATTCGTATCCTAATTCCAGCTTCAGCTTGCTTTTGACCTGGTCATAGGCACTTCCCGATAAGCAGACCCCGCCTGCATCCGATAGACTTTCAACACGCGCCGCGATATTGACCCCATCTCCGTAGATCCGGCCTTCATCCTCTAAAACATCCCCGAGGTTTACACCGATACGGAACGCCATCCTTCGATCCTCGGGGAATTCAGCATTCCTTAATTTAAGTTCCTCCTGGATTTTCACTGCACATTCTACGGCTTCCACGACACTGGCAAAGTCCGCAAGGAGATTATCCCCAGGAGAATCTACTACTCTTCCATTGTATTGCTGGATGAGCGAACCCATCACCTCCCGGTATAGCTTCAGGGTTTCAACCGTAGCGAGTTCATCCTCGCCCATAAGGCGGCTGTAACCCTTCACATCCGCACTCAGGATTGCTGCAAGTTTTCTTTTGGCTCGTTCCCCGTTCATTCCATAAATCTCTTCCAAATACTACCCTCTTAAAGCATCTAGTCTATGGTTGTGAAGTTCAGCAGTCAATGGGAAACGCATTTGTCATTAGTCATTAGCCATTTGCCTGTCACGAGCACCGTCGAGTGGTCATTGGTCTGCTTATTATCGCCTGCTGCCTATCGGAGCGTAGCGAAGATCCCGCTCGTTGTTCAGCGGGACCGCTTACTGCCCGCTTCAGACTGTCTACTACTTCGCTTCCCTACCCTCGTTCCAAATTTCCTGTTGACTCAAGGGGCTGCCTTCTGACTATTATGAGCTTTCCTGTCAAACTACTTAAAAGGTAAAAAACATGAAACATTTTGAATTTGATTGGAAGACAAACGACGGTTTAGAGATTAATGCTCAAGGTTGGGAACCTGAGGGAGAACGCAAGGCCATTGTTTGCCTGGTTCACGGTCTAGGCGAACACAGCGGACGCTACGAACATGTGGCCGCCTTTTTTACCCGGGCCGGCTATGCACTTGTGGCCTTTGATCATCGCGGTCACGGCAAATCACAAGGGAAACGCGGGCATACACCCACCTATGGGATATTGCTGGATGACATTTCCTTGCACTTGGAATATGCCCACAACCGCTATCCAAATGAACCACGTTTTCTTTACGGCCATAGTCTGGGCGGAGGCCTTGTGCTCGAATATGTTCTTCGACTTCAACCCGATTTGCCTTGCGTCATTGCCACGGCCCCAAGCCTTCGACCGGCCTTTGAACCGCCAGTCATAAAGTTGGCCCTGGGAAAGTTCTTGTGCCGATTGTGGCCGAGCATCGCCCTATCCAATGAATTGGACCCTGACGGCTTATCGCACGATCCCGATGTAGTGCGTGCTTATAAAGATGATCCGTTGGTTCACGACCGAATTTCGGCGCGCCTTGGGATCGGTTTGCTCGAACACGGGCTATGGGCTCTGGAACATGCTTCAGATCTATCAATGCCGCTTTTGCTGATGCATGGTGGCTCAGACCCTATCACGTCTTCACAGGCCAGTCGCGAATTTGCCGAAAAGGCAGGCGAACTTTGCAGTCTGAAGATATGGGAAGGTCTGTATCACGAACTCCAAAACGAACCCGAACAGAATCAGATCCTTGCATATATGGTGAAATGGCTTGACCCTATCGTTGCACAAATAACATGACAAGAGGGTATTTAAAGCAAGGATAGCAAGGATTTCGAGGTCATTAGTTCAAGTTTCTTGAATCGACCATGGGCGCCATCCAAGAGTAGAGTATAATTTGTCATGTTATTTGCCCTTCGGGAAAGCCGAGGATACCGCATATCCTTTGTTGTCAAGGATTCGCGGTAGTTTACTACAGCTTCACCCTTGACGCCTTGGATCTACTGCATCCTCGACTTTTGCAGCGTTAGGGTTAGCAGTAAATCAGTGTAGAGGAATGAGGTTTAATTTCCATGTCATACATACGACAGAAAACCATTGACGGGTTAGAGGTGGGAGACATCTTTACAGTTGAGCGAACATTCACTGAGAAGGATATGCTGCAATTCGCAGATATTTCCAGAGACTATAATCCTGTTCATTTTGACGAGAGATTCGCCAAAGTTAAAAATTTCAGCGAATGCATTTGTCACGGGCTTCTTGTTGCTTGTATTCTTACCGAAATTGGCGGTCAAATAGGTTGGTTGGCTTCGGGAATGTATTTTGACTTTCAAAAACCGGTGTATTACGGCGATACCATAAGGTGTGACTTCAAAATTACTGAGATCGACGATAAAGGCCATGCAAAAGCTGAGGTGGAATTCAGAAATCAGGATGAAATCATTGTTCTTACGGCTGTACTCACCGGTATCGTTCCGGGCGAAGATGACAGGAAAATATTGAAGAAGTGCAACGTGCCTCATGAGGATAAACGAATATGAATGGTGATACCATCATCTCTACATCAAACCTCAGCAAACAGTTCAAAACAATCACTGCCGTTGCCGATCTCAATTTGATTGTGAACCGAGGTGACGTCTTTGGATTTCTGGGTCCGAATGGGGCAGGAAAAAGCACCACAATCCGCATGCTGTTGGGGCTGGTCAAACCCACCAGGGGGCATATAAGTCTGTTCGATCGAAAACTTCAAGATCATAGACAATTCATCCTGAGCAAGATCGGCGCCCTCATAGAAAAGCCGAGCTTCTATAAATACCTCTCAGCCCGCCGCAACCTGGAAATACACGCCAGTTTGAGAGACTCTCATCCGGAAAATCCGGACATCGACAGGGTCCTCGATATCGTCGGTCTTTTGCACAGGGCCGATGACAAGTTAAAGACCTACTCCCAGGGCATGAAACAGCGTCTTGGTATTGCCCAGGCCCTCCTTGGGAGCCCGGAGTTGATTATTCTCGACGAACCCACTTCCGGACTCGACCCAGAGGGCATGAAAGAAATCAGGCAGCTTATTGCCGAGCTCTCACGACAGGGGCTCACAATCTTTTTATCGTCTCATTTGCTCCATGAAGTCGAACAGGTATGCCGCCAAATGGCAATCATCAATGAGGGTAAGCTTCTGGTGGAGGGCAGTGTTGAGGAGTTGCTTATGTCGAAAAGCGAGCAAGTGGTTCTGAAGATCGATCGACCGCAGGAAGCTGCCGGGGCCTTGAAGGCCAAGGAATGGATTCAGGCAGTGGAGTGCAATCCTGAAGATCTACTCGTCAGAATCGAACATCAGCAGATCCCGCAGATGGCGGCGTTTCTGGTCGGCGAAGGCTTTCAGCTCTTTGCTATCCAGCCTCGAAAGTCATTAGAGGATTTCTACCTTTCCATCTTGGAGAGTAGAAGTTCACAGGGACAGAGTATTTGACAGTATAACCTACCTGCGCCAAGGCTTCGGCAGGTAAACAGGATCAACAAGACATTCTAGGGACGGATCCGGGAATCGTTAAAAAGTCCCGCTAAAAGCGGGATTCCGATATTATTTATCGGAAACAATGTGGAGTATTTCCACATAAAACTTTTCGACGATCTAATAAGATAGTTGGCCGCCCCTGATAGTTCTTTAAGTTTTCTTTAGGAAATAAATCATCCCGTCAATCATGTTTATCCTGTCTAATTATTGCTGGGTTGTTACCTTGGAGAATAGCCGTGATTAGGTTAATCCGGATCGAATGGACCAAGACATTCTCTAAACTGAGAACCTATATAGGCTTTATCGCGACCGGGGTCGTTCTGCCCTTAATCTTTATCGGCGTCAAGCTGGATGAGGGTGGGTTTCTGAAGAACTCGCAGGGTTATCAGACTCTGGAGGAGACTTTCCTCATCTCCGGGAATTTATTGAACGGTCTCTTTGTCTCTCAAATGGCGATGTTCTCACTCTTGGTCCATATTCCCCTGTTCATTGCGCTGGTCGCCGGGGACCAGGTGGCTGGGGAAGCATCTTCAGGAACCCTAAGGATGGTCTTGACCAGACCGCCGTCAAGATCCAGGATACTAGCTGCCAAGGTGGCCGTTACCTTTATCTATACTTTCCTGCTTGTGGCGTTCTTGGCTGCTTTGAGCCTTGGTTTAGGGATCATCATGTTCGGGATTGGCGATCTTCTGGTAAGAGGGGAAGGACTCCTCATCCTATCACTGGAACAGGCCCTATTGAGGTTTTTAATCGCTTACCCCCTCGCTATGATCGCCATGGGCGTTGTTGCCTCCTTGGCAATCCTGCTGTCTGTCATGGTGGACAACGCCATCGGTCCCATACTGGGAACCATGGCCATCGTGATTGTGTCGTTTATCATCTCTGAGACACCCATTTCCCTTTTTGAAAAAATTCGTCCCTTTCTCTTTACAACCTACACCAAGGTGTGGGGAAAAGCCTTTTTATACCGCCTACCATCAATAGAAATAGGTCTTTCGATTGCATACCTTTTGGGATACACAGCCTTGTTCCTAGGTATCGCTTTCTATATCTTTAATAGGAGAGACATCCTATCGTGAAACGCAGATTTCAATCCTCACCCTATTTGTCATTCATCCTGCTCCTGCTTTTGGCTGGGAGCGCAGATTGGCCTGCACTTGGTTCTGACCTCACGGCCAATGATATTCTTGATCGCGTTCGCTCCACGTTCTCAGAAATCAGGGACTACGCCGTCAAAATCCACGCCGAGATTGACATGGAAAAGGTGCGGGTACCGCCCATGAACGTGGAAATCTATTTCAAGCAACCCGACAAAATCCGAATGAAATCAAATGGATTTGCGATGCTTCCAAAAGAGGTGGTATTCCTCAACCTGAATCGATTCAGCGGAGAAAACTTCTATATGTCCCTTCTGGGAAAAGAGACTCTGGGGGAAACTGAAGCCTATATCATAGAGTTGGTTCCTAGAAAGGAAGAGATAAAGGTCAGGAAATTGACCCTTTGGATCGATTCTGAGAGATGGATTCCCAGGAGGGTGCACACGTTGTCTTTGCGAGGTCCAACCGTAAACATTGACTTTGAATATAACCTGTTCCACGAAAAATATTGGTTGCCTATCAGAATCAATGCAAAGATAGACATGGCCGATTTCAAGGGATTTCCAACCCACCATCGACTCCCCAATGATGAGAAGGATGGCTCGGAAGAGTCCCAACCAAAAGAAGGAAAAATGACCATCGAATTCTCCGACTACCGGATAAACACTGGGCTCCCTGACTCGTTATTCGAGAAAGAGATCAAACACAATGTCCGGTAAATCCATAAAAATATATTGTCAGCATTCGCCTTCTAGCAAGGCACTGTGACCTATTCTAGTCCCTCATCACTTGCTCTTCGAACATCCATGCACGGGTGTGGACATATCCGGCCCAAAAAATGATCATTTGAATTTTCACCCCCACTTTATTTCCCACCGACCAATCCCTCATTTTATTAAATATGAGATAAGCACCTAGGCCTAATTATTGCATATTTATCTACCGCTTAAAGATGACGACAAAGTTACTGGGGCCATCACTGTCGGTCTCAATGTGGACAAAATAGAATAAGATGCGAAGAGATTTTCTTATGAACCCTCCTTCTTGCTAAACCTCTAGAGTGAAAGGGTAAATACGACATGAGATTCTTTAAAAACATGAAAATCGGGAAAAAATTGATTCTCACCTTCTTGATCATGGTTTTATTCATGGCATTCATCGGTTTTGCCGGTTACAGGAGCGTCACTTTTATAAATAATGATTTAAATGAGATCTTCGAAATCAACCTGCCTAGTATCGACTATCTACTCCAGGCAGACCGGGATCTCCAGCAGTTGCTCGTTTCGGAACGCTCTATGATATTTGCCAATGCAAAGTCCGAAGTTTTCAAAAAACTGGTTGAAAACTATGAAGAAAATTTAAAGCAGTCCGAGGAAAGGTGGGAGAAATACAAGGCTATTGCAAAGGGGAAAGAGGAAAAGGCGTTAATATCAAAATACGAAAAGGCGAAAGAAGAATGGAAATCGGTCAGCGGGCGGATCGTTGAAGGTCGCAAGGCTGATACAAGGCAAGGCCGTAGCGAGGCCGTGGACCTGACATTGGGACAGGCCAAGGAAAAATTCGAAGAGATGCGGAAATATATTGACCGGCTCACCGAGATTAATCTCAATCTCGCAGGCCAAGCTCACCGCGACGCTGGAGAAGCCTATAAAATGACTATCGTCGTCTTGTTCGGCATTACGGGTCTCGGTCTGTTCTTTGGTTTTTTCCTGAACTGGGTTGTCAACAGAGGCATTACCAAACCCATAAACCAGGCTGTATCAGGATTGCAGGACATAGCAGAGGGCGAAGGCGACCTGACAAAGACGCTCGATGACTCATCAAGTGATGAATTGGGAGAGATGGCCAAATGGTTCAATACCTTCCTTTCAAAACTCGACGGCTTTGTCAAAGATATTGGCTCCAATTCGCGCAGTCTGAGTAGTGCATCTAATGAACTCATCGTCATTTCTCAACAGTTTTCTCAGAACTCTGGGGACTCAGCCTCGAAATCAAGCAATGTGGCCACTGCTGCCCAGGAAATGAGCTCTAATATGAACAACGTAGCAGCTGTAAGTGAACAGGCCGCAACCAATGTGAATACGGTGGCCGCGGCCGCCGAAGAAATGATGGCGACAGTCAAAGAGATCGCATCAAACTCTGAAAAGGCGCGCCGCATAGCACAAAATGCGGCGTCAAGCGCCCATACGGCTTCTGAGAAGATCGATAGGCTTGGTGCGGATGCCAATGAAATTAGCAAGGTCACTGAAGTGATCACGGAGATCTCGGAACAAACCAATCTCCTGGCCCTCAATGCCACAATAGAGGCCGCCAGGGCAGGTGATGCCGGCAAGGGATTTGCCGTTGTTGCAAATGAGATAAAAGAGCTGGCCCGACAGACAGCCGAGGCCACCCAAGAGATCAAGGGCAAAATCGATGGCATTCAGTCTTCGACCGGTGATACCGTTGTTGAGATCAAACAGATCTCAGAGGTCATCGGTAATGTGAACGAAATCGTGTCGACCATTGCGACGGCCGTAGAGGAACAATCCGTGACCACGGAAGAGATCGCCTCTAATCTTGCTCAGGCCTCGAATAGCATCCAGGAGGTCAACCAAAATGTGGCCCAGAGTACATCCGTTGCTGGGGAAATCACAAACGAAATCGCGGTAGTCAGTCAAGCAGCCAACGAAATGGATAATAGCAGCGTCCAGTTGAACGACAGTGCCCTGTCTCTGAATGACCTCGCCGGCTCTCTATCCCAGATAGTCCGCCAATTCAAAACAGGGGATACCGGCGGTGCAGAGGAAACGCCTACCACTGAGGAAGTCGATATTACAGAGGTATTGGATTCGGTGGAAGAGGCATAGGAGGGGGATTCGGCCAAGTCCTCATTCAAATAATTGCAGAAAAGGCAGGGTATCTATGTGACCCTGCCTTTTTTATTTCTAAGGCAAAGTGTTGGATAAAATGGAGAACAGCCGCATTGACACCTGTAACCTTTTCCATTTCCTATCCGTCTCTCTAGATGAAAACTTTAAGACGCCCAAACCCTAGAAAGGAGATGTATCATGACCGACCCAAAACACAATGATTCGCATAGCAAAGAAGAAACAAAAAAGGATGATTTCATGTCTTCCTGTTGTGATTTCGAACAGATGTCGCAAATGATGCGTAAATACTGCGGCGGTGGAAAAAATTCTTTTGATTGTGGAGAGATGATGAAAAAGATGTGGCGGGGTTTTTCTGAAAAAGAAACCTCGACGGAGAATTCGTCAAATAAAACAGGAACGCTCTAATACTTGCTCAGGGCCTTCAGGTCTTCCCATGCATCTGGAAGGAGGGGGTTGGGAACGAAGCCGTGCACGTAGTCCCGATAAGCCCGTACATTGATTTGCTGATACAATAATATCCCAAGCGCTTCCTCGTACCAAAGGTCCTGGAGTCTTTCGTAGATCTGTTTGCGTTTCCGGGTTTCGACCGTTGCAATGCCGGCCTCACAAAGTTTATCCACGACTTCGTTTCGATAGGCGATATATCTTCCGTAAACTCCCTTTGAATGCATGAAGGGGTAAAGGAAGTTGTGGGGGTCTGCATAATCGGCAATCCAGCCCGTGATAAAGATTGGATACCTGTAGTTCCGATACTTGACCAGATAGTCCTTCCATTCGACATTTCGGACTTCTATCCGAAACCTGGGATTCAAGGACATGATGTTTTCTGCAAGCATCAGGGCCGCGGCTTCCCGCATCTCATTACCGGTATTGTGGGCGATGATCATTTTAAAGCCCCTCTCCCATATTTTCCCATTCCAGGCCTTTTTCAGGAATGCCTTTGATTTCTCTAGATCGAATTCATAAATAGGAACCTCTTTATGATAGGGAAGGCCCTCGATGTTGGGGCTTGTCGGCATGATCACCAAACCGTTGAAGACATCTTCCCTATAGGTCTCTCGATCCATGGCATGGAGAAAGGCCTTGCGAACATTTATATCGGAAAAAAAATCAGGTGGGATGCCCTTCCCGTCCAGATTTCCGCTGCCGATATTGGGGTTCCCCCTAGGATCCACTTTCTGGCAAAACAGGGCGCCGGATAAGGACAACTGCGGCGCTTCATAGATCGTCAGTCCTTTCATGGCCTTTACTTCAGACAAATATAGAAGATCCACGGTGACGCGATCCGCGTCTCCGTTCTGGAGCATCAACTTTCGGGTACTCCACTCCTTCACGTATTTGAAAATGGCAATCTTTAGGGCCGGTTTTCTGCCCCAATAGCCCTCAAAGCGTTCAAAGATGAACTGATTGGATGGTTCCCAGGATTTCATTCGAAAGGGACCGGTGCCGTTTGTGATCTTTTGGAGCGGCTCATGGCCAGGAGCCGGATTATTGTACCCGGCAGCATTCTCCATTCTTCCATCCCAGCATCCCTTGGATATGGCCCAGTCTTTATCAAGGACCGACGAAGCGGAGTAAGCGAGCACGCTCAACAGAGGTGGAAACGGCTTTGGGAGATGAAAAATCACGCCCTCTCCGTTGGCTTCAATCGCCCTGTCGATCCTTTCAAATATCCCATGGATAATTTCTCCATTTTGATCCCGAGTCGATCCCTCGCCGGTAAGGGCTTCAAGAAGCATCCACATGGGACCGCCGTCCGGATCGACGATCATGGCCCGTTTCAGGGAATAGGCCACATCCTTCGGGGTCAGTGTACCGCCTTCGTGAAAGGTAATGCCTTTGCGGATGCGAAAGGTATAGGTTTTGCCATCCGGGGAAATGCCATTGTTTTCAAGAGATGGGACATGAGTGGCTAATACGGGAATGAATTTGTCGGTGCTCGAACCATCAAAGAAAAGGAGGGTTTCATAGATGTTCCATATACGCTGTGAACCCGTGGCATCATAGCACACCGCCGGGTCCAATGTCCGAACGGTCCCATAGTTGGCAAAAATGAAGGTGTCGGGGTTCTTGACGCCTGAGAGGGCTATGGGAGACGTTCCGATTAACAAAATGATAAAGGTAAACAGAAACACAAATCTTTTCATGTGTTGATTTCTCATTGATCTATGAAAAGCATCTCTCACAGAGTTCACAGAGCCCCCAAAGAAAAAAGGGACGCTGATTAACACGGATTTCCATGATAAGAGATCGCTACCAGGAAGAGTGTGGAACGCCATTGTGAAGAAGATAACGATAATTCTTGTTCTCTTCTTCACAATGCCGTTTCACACCTCATCCCGATGTCTTAACATCGGGATTCCCGCATTGCGGGAAGTCCTGAAGCGATCATACAACGTATTTTTCTGCGTTTTTCTGCGTCATCTGCGTCCAGAGAGCAAGTATCCCGGTTCCAGTTCTCTGAGTCCTCAGCGTGCTCTAGCGGTCCCTGCGCAAGATCGAAGGGGCGCGGGCGAGAAGATCGAATCCCATCAAGGCACAAAGCTCTCTTCACGTTTTTCAATAAGGTCTATGGCATCATCAGGACAGGTTACTTCACACAGCCCGCATCCCATGCATTTTTCTGCATCTATTAGACTCACACTCCCCTCACCGTCTTCCCAGCTTATGGCCCCGAAATAACAACGCTCATGGCATGTGCCGCAACCCGTGCATAGTTCGCTGTCGATGTCGGCACTGAATCGGCTTGGATCAATGACCCGGACGCCCCCCTTAATCAAGATAGGCATGGTCTGGCAACAACAGGGACAGCAATTGCAGATAAAATGGTCCACTTGATGGCGGTTCATCGTGACATGGATAAGACCCTCTTCCTCGGCATTCTTCAAGATATCCAACGCTTCCTGAGTATCGATTTCCCGGCCAGTGCCCCTGCTGACGGCATAGGCAGCCGCATTGTTGACCTGTATACATGCCTCAAGGGGACGATCGCATTTGTGGGCCGTCAGCCGACAGGTGCATTTTGTAACCGCCAGCCGCTTCGCATTGGTTACGACCTCACGAACGCTCTCAAAATCAAGAACAGCCTGCTTGGCTTCCACGGAGATATCAACCGGAATAACCCGTGTAAAGGGTTTTGGCATCATTTTGCTGATGGTCTTGGCGACTTCAGGCCATTCGGTTTCCATGAATTCCTGCCATAGATCAAGAAATTCCCGCGGCGCTTCTTCCCATAGGATGGTCGCATCATGAAATTGAACCATGTCCCGGCACATGCGATAGGTGGGTGGTTCGGTTTTCAAGGAGGGGAACACGAGCCCCCTGTGAAACTGCTCATCAACCCTTTTCTGAACCTCGCCGGTCTCGAGCCCCATCCTGCTTGCCAGATCCGAAGTCTGTCCCGGCATGGTTAGGAGCAATTTTGAATCTGTTTCATCTGCCAGCATTTCAAACAACCTGGGGACGATCTTTGATTGTGGAAGCCCGACCCGCGCCGCCAATTCTTCATATACCGTCATCATCTCCTCCTATTATCATGAGACCTTTGCAAAACGCCCTCTTTTGTCCAATCTTCCGTCTTCGCTAAAGCTATGACGGGACAAGCTGCTTCAGACTCGGATTTCAATCCTCAAAATACTACCAGTATTCCTGTGGTTAACCCGCCAGAAGTAAGGCGGGTTAAAATCCTCGTCGACCTTGACCAAAATTGAGCATTTTGCAAAGGCCTCATTTTCAAATGGGCTGCTCACCATGGATTTGCTGCGGCCTTCCCTATGCCATACGCCCTTTGCCTTAAGCCATTCCATTTTGTTCCCCGAGCCTGCACTAAATCAACAATTTCAAAGGGCTAAACTGGTACTAATCTTTAACAATTGATTCTATGGGACCACCGTCTCAAAGTCAAACACGCCCTTTTCCCAAATAAACCATCTAACTCAGGATTTTTTAACGCAATCAGTTGATGATGCACTATCCCTGATCAACAGCAAGGTATGAGATGTTAGGCGCCGAGGAGCGACAAAAGAGGCGTATGGATCAATACGCCGCAGAGAGGAGCGATCGAAGGCAACACCACTCGTGAGATCCCGCCCTAGC
>CAYWMP010000001.1:0-129459 GCA_964459445.1 uncultured Desulfobacteraceae bacterium | reverse complement strand
AAAAGACCAATATTGACTACTCCAAATTGTCGTGCAAGAAAATCCTTTTCGGATTTTATTGAATCAAGAATCTCAGTTTTAGTAATGGGATATTTCATCGGTTTTTGCTGTTTTTGTTAAGACCTTCGCATAACGCCCTCTTTAGGCATAGCTCCGCCCCTTGAGTTACACGGGGAATGCTTTATAAGTTGTTGTAATTAAATAATAAATAACCAATATAATGCGGGATATATTTCAACGCATATGGTTTACTCAACGGAAATTAGACCTAAATTTATCCAGCGATATTGGCTCTAATGCAAAATGCTCTTTGTAGGCATGATTCGGTAGTTTGGATGAAAGCGAATCGCCATTCCTGCGTCATCGGATCTTACGACGATACCTTTAACGATGATCCGGCATTCTGAATCGGTGATCCTTTTCAGTTTTTCAATCTCTAGAGCAAGATCCAGCTGAACCTCTTCACCCTCTCGCAAGGGCGTGCTTGTTGGGAAAAAACCACCCCCAGCGGAAATGTCCCTCGATTTAAGGGCTAACTTTTTGATGTCTTCAACCTCGCCGCTTTCATCTATCGTGGCTGGAATCTCTAACTCAAATCGTTCAAATTCTCTTCGCTCTTCCATGGTTTAAGGCTCTCAATTGAATTTATTACGTTTTTGAAACAAACAGTTAAAAAACACAATACGCAGAAGGGCTGATTTTTACTAGTATTATTGGGTCATAAGGGTTGGTTGCTAACATAGTAAAGTAGTACTAGCTTTTTTCTGGACAGAGATTCGTACCTGCAGCTAACCAAAAATGCGCAGGACGAAAGGGTTTATTCCCAAGGGATGAAGGTTTTTCAAAGATTTTTAGCGGCCCACAAAGCAGCCTGGAGCCTGTTTGATACATTTATCTTTTGAAAGATGTTGTATATGTGCGTCTTAACGGTATTGGTGCTGATATAGAGCTTTTTTCCAATCTCTTCGTTTTTTGCGCCCAAGGCAATTAAGGACAAGATCTCAAGCTCTCTCTTTGTCAATATGCTTTTGGCCTTGGCAGAGAAAATATCGTGATCGAGGACATATCTGGACATGATTTTTCTTGAAACCCACAGTTCGCCATCGAAGATGGCTTTTGTTCCTTTTATCAGGTTATCAAGGCTGTCATCTTCATAGAAAAAGCCTTTAACCCCATTACCAACAGCATATTCTTCAATCCCTTGACTTTGACTCAAGTTAAATAGGACCAAAAGCTTTTCAGAAAGCGCCGCTTTTGCGTCTGCCCCAAGCGTGATCGAGAGACTGTTCAAATCCCCGTCATGAAAATCCCACAGAAGCATTTCTTGTCGGGGAACAGGTCCATGCCCATTTTCGAAACTGCTGTTTACATCCGGAACACATCGACAGTCTGCCCCCGTTTCCTGCTCCATAATTTTGGCCATCAATTCGTTCTGCAGTCTACGTGGACCAATAATACATACTGATCTTTCGATCAGCTGCTGATCCCGGGATTCTGATTTTTTCTGAGACGCCATAACTACCCTAAGATACTATATGTTCGGTTAATGAACAAATAAAGCCCATTATCTAGGGGTTGCCTTCCTCCAAGTCTAGGAGATTCTCAGCGTGGATCTCGCCTAATGTTTCATTTTGGACTTCTCGAGCCAAATCTTTGATCTGTCTTTTTATTTCTTCATATTCAGTGATCTTTCTCTTTAAAAAACTGAGGGCCAGCCTGGCTTTTTCCTCTATACCCCTTGGCGTAAGAAGATAAATATATTGTGCTTTGTTTGCGGAATTCTTGAAACGATTGATTTTGATAAATCCTCTCTTTGTCAATTCCGAAAGACAGAAATTCACTTTTCCCAGGCTGATTCCCATATCTCTAGCCATTTCACGCTGGGTCAGATTGGAATTATTGCTCAATATTTTGAGCAAGCGATACCGAATTTCCTGTTCATAGGGATTGTTCATGACTTGAACATACTATTTGTTTATGATCCAAATGTCAATCTATTTGTATTCATCAATCTTTTGTATTAGGAAGATGACATAAGATAAATAGCGATGAATTATGGCTTTATTTTTTTAAAGCCTCAAAAATTGGCAATATTGGGGATTTCTAGCGAGTCGTGTTAACGGCGAAGTAAGCATAAGTCTCCAAAGCCGACGGGCTGCTTTATGATTGTGGCAGTTTTTTAGTTAGGGCATCATAGAATTTTGCAATCCTAAGAAGTGTGGAAGATACACAATTCATCTATGCAAAAGAAAATACCTGTTTAAGGGATGCCTTTAGCCTGAATCCGAGTTGAGCGATTTGGTGGTAATGTTTCCTATTGAAGTCAGCAGGTATGGCTGAAGTGGGGATGATATCCTTTCTTTCTTTGTATTCCAGCCTCTCAAGGGTCCAGATGAGTTGCCGGATTTTCTTTTTGGTGTCTTTGCTAAGGTCCAGAAACATGATTCCATAGCCAATACGGTTTTCTTTAGCTTCAGACTTCCTCACCACTTTACCCAAACAACTGATTTCAATGCCATTACAGCTGAGGTTTAACCACACATGACTCCCTTCCTTGAAGTCACTCGCACATTCCACAAAGGCGCCCGAATCTGAGATGTCCATCGTCTTGCACGGAGAAACACCATCGCTAGTCATTATTGTGGTTTTTAGTTGAACCCTGTACCTTCTTGCCGTCTCCCACCATCTTAGTCTGGGATTGAAATAGGGGGCGTACACATGTTTTCTCAGAAACAAGGCTGAGATTGCTGTGATGATCATGATAAAAAACAGGACGGTTTCCAGGTTATAGTTCGGGTTAAGAAAGAAGTAGACTGCTAGGTTATAAAGGATGAGCAGAGCTGAAAAGCAAATGAACAGATACCAACCCCACCTTTTTACCTTGTAAATCCCGATCCCGACGATTGGGAATAGTCCGAGGATTATCCAATCGGTCCAAAGGAGGCGTGCCAATATACCGCCTTCGCCGAGTAACGGCAGATTGTTTACAAAGGCAGCTTGAACCACATTACCAATGGGTTGGATGAAATAGAACAATGCAATCAAGACTATTGATAAAGGTCTCTTTTTCATAACAAATCCCCCGGCGGGTATAGATTTTCCATTCAGTTGAAGCAACATCAAACCGCCCGATTTTGGCCAATCTCAGCATCAGACTCAAATTTTAATCCTCAAAATACTTGTTTGTATTCCTGCGGTTAAAATTTTCGCCTTCTTTGACCTTGGCCAAACTTGAACGTTTTAGAACAGCCTCCTTTATTAAAATGTGTGTTGAAAACTAAGTGAATATACATCTTTCCTGATGCACATTATGCGCCAATGTCATCAAGCTTATCAGGGTTGGCAAAATGCTTGTTTTTGAAATTCATCAAATGATTGAGTTCGTGCCCGAGAATGGCCTGATTGACAATGATTTTGCCATTAACGATTTTCCCAAAAAGCCATATCTCGTTTTTTGTATTGGCATAACCTGCAACGGGCGAACCATAGGCAGCAGCCCTGTTCCATGAAAAATATTTTCGATCGCCCACAACGTGTATGGTGACCTTCTCGAGCTCGATAACCTCGTGAAGATGCGGGCTCGGGTCAATAGAGGCAAAGCCCCTTTGAATGATGTTGAATCCCTCTTTTCTGGCATCCGTTGCAAGGGAAACGCAGCCTGAAAATGAAAAGAGCGCAAACAATAGGAAAAGGTTAATGAATGATCGAATTCTTCTGAATTCCAAAACAGCAAGCCTCCATGCTTTAGCTTGAGTCGAGGAAAAACTTGACAACCTGGAGAAATGTTTAAGGCAAATGATTGACTGCTGGCCTCGGCCAGGGGTTTCAGGTCTATGGGGCGGAAATGGCGAATGTTCGGCCCCTTGGTTTTCCTCTCTCGGTAGCTTTTATCGGCACTTTGATTGGAATTCTTAAATGCATTGAGATGCGCGGCAATCGTTCAGTTTAAGGCAGGTTATCAGAATCCTGTCTTCCTTTTTGGGGCCCCCGACATCAATGTCATTGCTTCAGCCGGAATGATCTGTACACCTATGTCTATTGGAGCTCATGCCACATGAAATGAGGTGGCACTGTTTTTGCTGGATTTCACAAGAGGAGCAATTATAAGGAGTGAGAAATTGTTTGACTCCAAAATCCGATTTTGTTAGACAATCCGTTTTTAATCTATATAATTATTCAAAATAATCCCCGGTAGCTCAGCTGGTAGAGCGGGTGGCTGTTAACCACTTAGTCGGCGGTTCGAGTCCGTCCCGGGGAGCCATTCGACGCGCTCTGGGGCACTCCACTAACGTGGGCGCCCCTTTTTGCTTGCTCATGGCCTTCGGCCTCTTTAAATTAGTCATAAGCGTCGAATTGCCCTGAGCCAGTCGAGGGGCCTCTATATCATGGGCACAGCCATGTCAGCCTGGCTTTATATTCTCCGTCTGAAATCAGGAAATTTGTACATAGGATCTACCACTGATCTCGACCGCAGGTTTGAAGAACATATGTCAGGTCGTGCCTGCCGAACCACTAACCTAGATCCTCCGAAAAAACTTCTCTATTTTAAAAAGTTAGATTCCTTTTCCGATGCTCGTCGCCGAGAAGCTCAAATCAAGAGATGGTCACGCGCCAAGAAAGAGGCCCTTGCTGCCGGAGATCTGGCTAATCTGAAAGATCTCTCTAAATTCAGCAAGAGATAACTGGAGTGTCCCTGATGAAGGTACTGTGGCTCTGATCCCGAGCTCCCGCTGAGGGGCCATTTCTTTGTTAGGCTAATGCCCATGCCTTCCTGGTTTTATATCCTTCAACTCCGTTCCAGTACTCCCATAAGCTTCAGGCATTGAGCTTGACAGCATTATCGTTACCCTCTATTTACATACAAAACAGATAGATTTAAGGTTAAAAGGTTCAGGGTTCAAGGTTGTAGTCCTGAGGAGAATGACATATTTAATGACGTTGCGGCTTGGTAACAGATACGCAAATAGACGGGAAAAATAGAGATTGACGAAGAAACAAGAATTCTCGATGGACAAAGCGCTGATCCTAAAAAGTGAAACCTTAACTCTGAACCTAATACCTGAGTAGTTACAACGCCAATATGATTCCAACGAAATAGGTTTTTCTAAAATGAAACAAGTCATCCTAGGTACTGCAGGTCACATTGATCACGGTAAGACTACTCTTATTAAGGCCCTGACGGGCATAGACACGGATCGTCTAAAGGAAGAAAAGGAGAGAGGCATAACCATTGAGTTGGGATTTGCTCACATGGACCTACCCGGAGGACAACATCTGGGCATCGTGGATGTTCCGGGGCATGAAAAATTCGTTAAGAACATGGTAGCAGGGGCCACTGGAATCGATATTGTGGCCTTGATCATTGCGGCCGATGAAGGCGTCATGCCCCAAACAAGGGAACATATGGAAATATGTCAGCTCTTAAAGATCAAACATGGGTTGGTTGTCCTCACAAAAATCGACATGGTAGAGCCGGACTGGCTTGAACTGGTGAAAGAGGATGTGACCGATTTCCTGTCCGGCACCTTTATGGCTGATTCACCAATCGTGGAAGTCTCCGCTGTTAAAGGGGATGGCATTAAGGATCTCGTTGATGTGCTCAACGATCTGGTAAAGGAGATACCGGCGAGGGATATTGGGAATTTCTTTCGTGTCCCCATCGACCGCGTATTTATCATGAAGGGCTTTGGGACGGTCATCACAGGGACTTCGGTATCCGGGCAGATCCAGACGGGTGATGAGGTCACGATCTACCCGGAAGGTAATTCATCTCGCATTAGGGGCATCCAGGTCCACAATAGTGAAGTTAATGAAGTACGGGCCGGTTTAAGGACGGCAATTAACTTGCAAGGTGTGGAAAAGGCCCAGCTCAAGAGAGGCGATATCGTTGCCACAAAGGATTCCCTCAGGACGACTTATATGGTGGATGTACAACTGGATCTTTTGTCGAGCGCTCCCAGAAAACTCAAGAACAGAGAGAGGGTACGCTTCCATACCGGTACTTCAGAAATACTATCAACAGTCATGCTGCTCGATAGGGACGAACTCTCGCAGGGCGACTCATGTTTAGCGCAGCTGAGGCTTGAAGAGCCCACCGCAGTCTTAAGGAAAGATCATTATGTCCTGAGAAGCTATTCGCCGGTACGCGCAATTGGAGGGGGTGAAATACTTCATGCCCTTCCCATGAAACGGAAACGCTTCTCCGAGAAAGTCCTAGCCGAGCTGCAAACTCTCAATGAAGGGTCACTATCCGATATCGCCGAGATCTTTATTTCTCTGGGGCGCTTTCTTGGAGTTGAGCAAAATGAGCTTCCTTTTCTTATGAATATATCTAGGAAAAAGCTGGATGAGACCTTAAAACCCCTCATGGCACAAAAAAAAGTCACACAATACGACAAGGAGAGGGGGACTCTCATCCATTCCGAATTCCATACCCAAGCAAGGGAAGAAATGCTTGAAACTTTAACAACTTTCCATGATGCCTTTCCTTTGAAAACGGGTCTTCTAAAGGAGGAACTTCGGAGCAGAACGGCTGGAGCGCGTAACCAGAAACTTTTCAATCACCTCGTCGGGCAACTGATTAATGGCGACGTTATTGTGCAGGAACAGGAAGTGCTGCGATTGAAGACCCATAAAGTTACTCTAGGCCAGGATCAGGAGAAGGCGCGCCATGAAATTGAGGGCATATATTTAAAGGGCGGGCTCCAACCGCCCTATTTCAAGGACCTGAAAGGAAAATTTCCAAAGAATATGGGAAAAGACGTACTCCAGGTCATGGTGGGGGATGGGATTCTGGTTAAGGTGAAGGAGGATCTCTATTTTCATCGGAAAGCTATCGATGATTTAAAAAATCGATTGACGGCATACATAAAAGAAAAGGGAGAAATAGACACCCCGCAATTCAAAGAGATGACCGGGGCTTCCCGCAAATACACGATTCCCCTTATTGAATACTTCGATCGCTCCCAGGTTACCGTGCGGGTGGGGGATAAGAGGGTTCTTAGGAGGAAGTAAATTGGGCCGGGGTGGATGCGAGACCTTTGCAATACGCCCCCTTTTGCCCAATTTCCGTTTCAGACTCAAATCTCAATCCTTAAAATACTCAATGTATTCCTGTGGTTGAAATTTTCGCCTTCATTGAACTTGAACAAAATTGGGCATTTTTCAAAGGTATCGATGCTATGGGCAAACCAGTTTTCAGTTTAATAGAAGCATTAGGTCTTGAGACCAGGGACCACCTTGCCTTGGTGGGTGGGGGAGGGAAGACAAGTCTTATGTTCGCGCTTGCGAAGATACTCACCCAAACCGGGAATGGCGTATTAACCACGACGACGACCAAAATAGGACATAATGAAGCCAAAGCAGCGCCTAGTTTGGTTTTTCAAGAAGTTGATTTGGGATGGAGGGACGCGGTTGATAAATGCATGAGGGTCTCTGGATACGTCTTTTTGGGTCAGAACATAGTTGAATCAACGAAGGTGCAAGGGATCGATCCCGGTATTGCGGACGACCTCTATCATAATAGGAATATTAACTACCTGATCGTTGAAGCTGACGGATCAGCAAGACGACCTCTCAAAGCCCCGGCTGAGCATGAACCTGTCATCCCAGACTCCGTCACAAAGGTGGTTGCGCTTCTTGGACTTGAAGCCCTAGGTAGGAAATTGACACCGGAGGTCGGTTTTAGGATAGAATTGATTGAAAAACTCACCGGACTGAGACAAAATCAAAAGATAAAGCCCAAGCATTTATCCATGATCATTTCGGAGCCGCAGGGGCTTTTTAAGGGTGCACCCAATTCCTCAAAAAGAATAGTGTTTCTAAATAAAATGGATTTACTCAAAGAAAGGGCGCCGGCAACAGATCTGGCGAAGCTCATCATCAAGGAGGCACCCGACGTAGAGCGCGTCGTTGTCGGTTCTATAAGGGAGGGCGAATACATTGTTTATCAATGAGGTTGATTGCGGTCTGCCTCATCTTTTAGCCTCCGTCGAGTTGAGACCACAGCCCGGAAAGGAAATGCCTAACCGTTTACAGAAACTTTGAAATCCCAATTTCCAAGCATCAAATTCCAAATAAATCTCAAATTCCAAATACAAATGACCTAAACTATCTTGAATTACTATTTGGGATTTCCGCCAACTGAACGACTGTTGTGAAGGCAACACAAAAGTGAGAAAAACCCTAGGGAATGGGAGACTATGTGCTGAGAGGATAAAGCAATGGAAGATATACAAGAGAAAATCGTTGAGATGTTTGAGCAGAATCGCTTTTGCGTTCTTGCCACCATTATCAAACAGACGGGTTCTGCGCCGAGGGGCATAGGAACAAAATTCCTGATACTCGAAGATGAATCGATTATAGGAACCATAGGCGGCGGAAGATTAGAGGCCGAAGTACTTGAGGCCTCCAAAAAGGTTATTGAAAAACGCTCGCCCATCCACTTGAACTTTGTCATGAAAGGCACTGATGTTGAAGAAGGCGAGATGCTTTGCGGTGGGGACGCAGAAGTCTTTCTGGAGCCGGTCTCCCCAGGGAACCTGACTCATTTGGAAATACTCAAAAGGGCCGTGAAGATTCATAGGCGTGGCGGATCAGGGATAATGGCTACGGTGGTTGACGAAAACCGATGGGAAGAAGGGGTTGTGCCAAAGGTGTTTATAGAGTCCGATGGGCAGAGAATTGGCACTCTATCGGGAAAAACGGACTTGGATGACGCGATTGTCAATGGCATTCTTGATTTCTCCCAGGAAAGAGAAGGCAGAACAATTGTGTTGCAGGATCACGAGGAAAAGGATTTCGAATTGTTCGTTGAGCCAATAGTGTCGGATCCTACGGTTCATATCTTTGGTGGCGGACACGTTTCACAGCAAATCGTACCCCTTGCGGCTCTCGTGGGCTTTAAAGTGGTCATCATCGACGATCGTCCCGAGTTTGCGGATCAAAAGAGATTTCCGGAAGCCGATGAAGTCCACCAGTATTCCTTCGATGATGTCCTGGAAAAACTCGCGATCGATGAAACATCCTACATCGTTATCGTCACAAGAGGTCACGTTCATGATAGAACGGTTCTCACGCAGGCACTCAAAACGAATGCAAGATATATAGGCATGATTGGAAGCCGAAGAAAGGTGGGCATTGTCTTTAAGAAGCTTATGGAAGAGGGCTTTAGAAGAGAGGATCTTGATCGGGTCTTTTCGCCGATTGGATTGAATATTGGCGCTGAGACGCCCGAAGAGATTGCCGTGAGCATCATTTCAGAACTCATTCAGGTTAGGGCGGGTTAAAATCCTCCTCGACCTTGACTTTGAGCAAAATTGAGCATTTTGCAAAGGTCTCCGAGGAAAACACCCCATCTCGAAACGTGACTCCAAAAAATAGGAGAGAGCTGTTATGCCTATCCATAGCCACAAGTTCGTTGAGGAATATGACGGCATCGTGGGATTCGGTTTCGATCGCGAAACCGATGAATCCACTGTCGTCTATTATTTGCAAAAATTCTCTGACGATGAACTCATGGCCCTGTTAAGGCCCAGAATTTCAGATGCTGATTTGAAAGACGTTTTTGATTTGGTGGGAAGGCTTCTCAAGGGCTATCTATCTAATGAGGAGTATCACAAATATTTTTTGAGAGATGAAGTTGAAGAATGAGGTTGTGGATTGTGCATTTCCGTGCTCACCTTAGAGCCAAGGTCTTGGATCCTGAGGAGCTCAGGCCTCTAAGGAGCACACAAATCCCAAATTCCAAGCATCAAATTCCAAATAAATCTCAAATACCAAATACGAATGACCTAAACTATTTTGGTTTGTTCCCCAAAAACCCAATTATAGACTTCCTTATAGGTATTCAGCGCCATTTCCCCGAAACAAACAAAGACGACCTTATGGATGGTCTCATCCGCGCTAAGGAATGACTTGGTTTCTTCCAATGCAATCTCCGTGGCCCTCTGGAGAGGAAACCCATAGGCACCCGTGCTAATAGAGGGAAAGGCAATGGTCCTGACCCCATGCTCTTTTGCGGCCTTTAGGCTATTCCTGTAACAATTAGCAAGAAGATTCTCTTCGTTCTTGTTCCCACCTTTCCAAATGGGGCCCACTGTATGAATCACCCATTTGGCGGGAAGATTATAGCCCTTGCTGACCCGCGCTTCACCCGTAGGGCATCCACCGATCTTTCTTGTCTCTTCCAACAGTTCCGGCCCGGCTGCTCGATGAATGGCGCCATCAACGCCGCCGCCGCCCAGAAGTGACGTGTTTGCGGCATTCACAATGGCATCCACCTCTTGTTTGGTGATATCCCCTTCAATGATTTGGACTCGCTCCTTCATGATGTTCCCCCTTCCGAAGTTCGTGCCAGTTCATCTAACATAAAACCTTTAGATAGGATTGCGGGATAAACAAGATTTCTGGGTCCTGATATCAGTATCGGGTTTCAGTGTTCAGGTTTCAGTAATCTGCACCTTCGCTCCTGAGACCTGACACGTGGAACCTATCTGCTATTCTTGTCAAAAATATATATCAAACCCAAAAACACCGAAACTGAAAAAATGGGGAGGCCTTATGACTCCTCTGAGGTTTTAATACTAAATTCAACCCAATCGCTCCAATACTCCTCAAGCCCGTAGGGAGAGATCCTTATGCGATAGGGGTTCCAATAGGGCAAAGGCTCCCAAGCTTCCTTTGGCAGGGGACCGAAGGTCTTGCTGTTCCCCTGCACCGGAATGGTTCCCTTGAGGTTTCGCCAGCCTTTCCCTACATCATACTCGATCACATACGTAAGATTCTTATCTCCAGTCCAACTCACAACCAACCTGCCACCCATTTTGCTTATTTGAATCACCTGCTTGCCTTTGGGAGATAGAACCGTAGTTTTCTCAAGTTTTGCATTCTTTGGGATTTGATCACGTGTGAATTGCGCGTTTTCCTTTGAAAGCATGGTCAGTCGCTGCGTCTGCATTTGGGCAATTTGAGCATCAAGTTTTGTTTTGAGATGAGACCCAATGGCCGTTTCTGAGTCAAAGACATCCGTCTTTTCACCCGGATCTTTTTTTAGATCATAAAGCCGGCAGATCTCTTTTTTCCCATCGATCCTACAGATTAGCTTAAAGTCCTCTGTACGATAGGACCGAAGCATAACCTTCTCCTGCTCGGGACTGCTTTGATAGCCTCCCGAGACGGATTCGCTGATAGCTGGCAGAGGGGGCCCTCCACTCAAACCGTTCATTTTGGGAAACAAGGACACGCCATGTAGGGATTCCGGGATGGGGAGCCCAACAATATCCAGGATGGTCGGCATGATATCCACCTGCCTGACTTGTTTTTCAATGACTCGGCG
The DNA here is from genome assembly GCA_964459445.1 of uncultured Desulfobacteraceae bacterium. GTDB lineage: Bacteria > Desulfobacterota > DSM-4660 > Desulfatiglandales > HGW-15 > CAYWMP01. Next base: position 118,124 of record CAYWMP010000001.1, on the reverse strand, counting down.
CTCTTTCAGGCGAGAGGGGGCATAAAAGATAAGCGGTATCTTGAGTACTTCATCAAACATGGTGGCATGAATGGCGGTTGAGGCATGCCCAATGAAACCATGTTCGAAGAATTCCTCTCCATGGTCAGCCGTGATAACTAAAAGGGTGTTACGGTGCAGTTTCCACCTCGTCATTCTGCTATAGAGCCTACTAATGAACTCGTCGAGCGCTTTTAACTGGCCGTCATAGAGTGCCTTTACGGTTTCAGCTTCTTCTTTCGTGAAGTTAACGCTGCCATAGGGAATCACAGACTCCCTTCGAACAGTCCTCAAGTTCTCAGAATCCAGATCCCTTTTCATCTGATCCGTAAGAAAAATTCGATGGGGTTTATCCGGGTCGTAGGGTAGATGCAGGAATCGATAGTGATACCAAACAAAGAACTGATTGCGATGATGATCATCAAGCCATTCTAGAAGCTCATCACCCGGTTCCGCCGCCTTTTCGAAATATGCGTCCTGTTTGGGGCCTAAACCCAAATTGGCAAAATTAAGAATTTCCGTAAGATAGGCTATATTTGGGACTTTGAATCCATTTTCTTTGGAAATTTTGAAAAGAGTCGGTGTTCCCTGCAGCAAAGATCTTCCTCTAGCCTCGACACCATGGGATGTAGGGTAGAGTCCGGTGAAAAGCGAAATCATCCCGGGAGAGGTCCAAGGGGCTGAACTGATGACGTTTTTGAAAAGAACCCCTTTCGCGGCCAGCATATCGAGAAAGGGCGTTGTTTTTCGATGATAACCATAGCTGCGCAAGTGGTCCGGCCGGAAGGTATCAACGGACAGGAGAATCACATTTAGCGGCGGGCGCCAATATTTCTGATAAAACAGCGCACCATTTCCCGCAACCATTAACAGGGCAATCGCAACAGCCCATGTCCTGAGTTTCGGGCGAATTGCAGCGGACGCGAATCCCTTCCAAGTTACCCCAGCAATTAGTCCGGTTGCCAAAAAACAGGCAGCCCAGTTTATGGTGATGTCTTTAAATTCATAAGCCCTGTTTGGCAGAATGCCCTGAATGATCTCGTCCACAAACCCGACAGCAAAGGTATAGGCCATGATGACAGGATAGATCCACAAACTGTTCATACGCAGCTTCAAGCAGCGGTAGGTCAGAAGGACAAGAAGGCCATATTCTGCAAAGTGAAAACGTTCTGCTGTAAATTCGCAATAAAAATAAAGCACAGGCCCATGGGATAGGGCAAAGAGTGAGGTCCAGACATAAAAAAAGGGTTCTCTCTCTTTTTTGATAAATAGGAAATAGGCAAAAAACAAGAATCCCAAGAAAGGAACAAATCCGTAGGCAAGGGCTTTCACGCCAATAGGGAAAAGCTGGGTTGCAAACCCCCAGAGAGTTGGAAATAGAGGTAGCGTGGCATAGATAAAAAGCGTGTAAAGGATGGTAGCGACCCATCTTCGCATATAGCGCTTTTTGTCATTTTGCGCGCTCGATTTAAATGCTTTGCCTCTCATTTGGATTCCTTGGTTTGTTTAATGTAGAAATATGAGAATGGTATGTCGAAAAAATCCACATAAATATAAATGTTTAATATAACATAGAAAAAAAGGAATTTGTCATATTTTGCTCACGAGTATCTGAATGCCAATGTGGAAAATTTCGACACTGCAGGACATGCAATGTAAAGTTATCTGCTATCTAAGTACGAAATCATTAACAAGTTTTGTTCGTATTATCAATAGGTTTGCATTTATCTGCAGCATCCGAAAAAACTATGGCACAGGCGTTGCTCTATATATAGCCAAAACGACTTCATAAAACGGTGAATAAGGAGTGAGAAAATGGGAGAGATAGTCAATGAAAATCGAAGAAGTCAGGTAGGCTACGGGTCGTCTTATCGAAAAGGCAGCGGGAGCGATCTAGGGGCCGGTCAGGAGATCGGGTCAGTGCTGGGTGGTCAGGTTTGGATGGTCAAGCCAGACAAAAGTGCAAAGGCCGCTAACCCATGCCTTTGGATGCAGGCCGGCGTTGTGAATTTCAAAAATTGCGCCAATTTCTATGATTGCACCACCTGCAAATATGACCAAGGGATGTTAAAACAAGTTGAGAGGGGAAAGCAATCGAGCTGGCAGGATGCCATGAGGAGAAGGGACAGCATAGACAGGATCTGTCGCCACAGTCTGACCAACCGCATTGATAAGAGATTATGCGCCTATGATTATGAATGCCATAATTGCGATTTCGATCAATTCTTTGAGGATGTTTGGACAGTAAAAACCAGTAGCCATCCTTATGAAGTTCAGGACATAAAAGGATTCAAGATCCCCATGGGCTATTATTTTCACAACGGTCACACCTGGGCTCGCATTGAAAGCGGTGGCTATATTCGCATCGGAATGGATGACTTCTCTCAACGGCTCCTGGGCGAGGCCGACACCTTCGAGCTTCCTCTAATGGGAAAGGAATTGGATCAGAATGCCGTTGGGTGGGGCTTGAAGCGAAAAGACAATCTGGCAGATGTCCTGTCGCCCGTTGGCGGGGTCATCGTTGAAGTGAATTCAGAGGTGAGAGAAAAGCCGGTGTTGACCAACCATGAGCCCTACGAGAATGGGTGGCTATTTACGGTAAGAACCCCGGACATCAAAGGCACTGTAAAGAAGCTCATGGACGATCGCAATAGCCTCGATTGGATCAACGGAGAAGTCGGACAGCTGGAAGGGATGATTGAAGAGGTTGCCGGTCCTCTGGCTGCGGACGGCGGTTATCTAACAAACGATATTTACGGAAACATACCGGATCTTGGCTGGAGCAACCTGACCAAGACTTTCTTAAAGACGGACTGATCTGTTAGGAGTTATCGGTTTATGGTTATCCGTAAAAGGCGTCGAACATCACCACCACGAATAACCAAAAATCATTAACTCGAATCCTATAAGGGGTGGAACAAAATGCAATCAACCCGATTAGAAAACCGGAGAGCAATGGGCGGACGCCCCTGTGTTTGGATGCAGGCCGGCGTGGTCAGCAGAAAATTCTGTGAAATCGATTATCAATGTCCCGAGTGCCGGTACGACAGGGCCATGCAGGGTGTGGTTGATGAAAATCTCTCGTTGAGCGAGTCGGGTCAGGCTCCCAAGGGTAAGCGAGCAAGGGTTGTGTCCTGGAAAGACAAAATGAGAGGCCTTCCCAGGGCAAAGCGTCCCTGCATCCACCACATGAAGGGTCGAATTAATTTTAGGACTTGCACGAACGACTATCGGTGCGTTGATTGCGAGTTCGATCAATACTTTTATGACGAATACACGGTGCATGCGAGTGTAAGACCGGTGCAATTGCTCGATGTGGAAGGGTTTAAGATTCCACATGGGTATTACCTGCACGAGGGGCATACGTGGATCAAGATGGAAGAGGGCGCCACGGTGAGAGTGGGAATTGATGATTTCGCTTCCCGTCTATTGGGGCCTTTTGATCATGTTGAAGCGCCGCTTATGGGAAAAGAGGTGAAGCAGGGTCGGGGAGATATCACCATCATTAGAGATAATCAAAAGGCCAAAGTAATGTCGCCGGTAACCGGCGTCGTAACGGCCATAAACCCGGAGCCCAGGGAACATGGGACCAAGAAATCCGAAGACGCCTTCTCTGATGGATGGATCATGAGGGTTCACACCAAAACCCTCCGAAAAGACATCAGAGGACTCATGATCCAAAAGGAGTCAAAGGACTTCATCAAAAATGAGGTGGAACAGCTTCATCGTACTATTGAAGACGTTGCGGGACCTCTAGCGGCAGATGGCGGCCATTTTGGGGATGACATCTACGGGCACATGCCCGAACTCGGATGGCGTCGGTTGACGAAATTGTTTTTGAAAACATCAACCTAATATTGTCTCGGAGCGACGCTCATTCCTCTTGCCCTTGGCCTTTCTTCATCATTCTCTTCAATTCATCATCCAACAAAACACTGCAATACCGACAAAGTTGATCCGTTTTGCGATCCACATCTTTGATACTGCGACAATAGTGCATGATGCAGGCATGGTCGCGACAGTGGCGAAGCCCGAAGGTATGACCCAATTCATGAATCGCCTCCTTTTTCGCGCGACCAAATACTCCCCCCGGGTTGGCGAGGCTGGGAGACTCATCACTCAATCGTTTCGTGGAGATGATGCATGCCTTGCCCCCCAACTGGGCCTCCCCATAGACATGGGTCAGGATTGGAATAAAGAGATCGACCTCGGTTATAGCGAGGATTTTGACAGCCTTGGGAGACGCCAAGTCCGCCAGTTTTTCCAGTACAGCCGTGGAATGGTATTGATTTCGGGTTGTGTCAAAGGCGAAATCAATATTATCGAGGAGAATTTCAATTTCCGTCCCGAAACCAAATACCCTATTGATCTCCAGGCGGATGCCTTTGATGAGGATTTCATCAAGAATGCCGATGGGGGAAATGGTGATGGTTTTTTCCTGAGGGAGTATCAATTTAGCCCTTTTCAAATATGCGGGGCCTCAGCAATCTCTTTACAGGGACGAAAGGGCTTCTTGGTTGTGCATAGGACTTTGCCAGTTAGCGGGCGGGGGACCCCTTCAGGGGATTCATAAATCTTCTCCAGGCACGTTTTGGCGGTGGTTCGCCGCCCGCCATGCTAAGGAGGCGTGCAAATAGCAGCTCACTGAATCGAGTTCGTCCCTTCCAAGAGATCCCCGAGCCCCCGATTTATCGGATACGCCTTCAAAGCGCTTAAGTTTCAACTGCACAGAAATCAACTTGGTCTTTGGATCTGATAGCGTTTGATTTTGTTATAGAGCGTCGAGCGATCAATACCTAGGATTTCGGCACTTCTCCGGATATTCCATTGGTTCTCATTGAGGATATTGACAAGATGGGTTCGTTCCACCTCTTTCAATGTCCGATCGCAGGGGCCTATCATCTCGTCGCGGTTGAATATGGGCAGGCACTCAGGGAGTATGCTGCGTGTCTTGCCGACCACGACAGCCCGCTCTATCGCGTTTTCGAGTTCGCGTACGTTTCCTGGCCACTCATAAAGCATCATTTCGTCTAGTGCCTCACGACTGACGTGATCTATGGATTTGTTGGTCTCCTGGGCGAAACGCCTTAAAAAGTGCTCCGCCAAAAGAGGAATGTCCTCTTTCCGGATGCGCAAAGGGGGCATGGCGAAGGAAATCACATTAAGGCGGTAGAATAGATCTTCCCTGAAACTTCTTTTCTTGATGGCATTCTCCAAGTCCTTATTCGTGGCCGCTATGACGCGGAAATCCGCTTCAATAGGCTGCGTTCCGCCGACCCGATAAAAGACGCGGTCTTCGAGAACCCTGAGGAGGTCGATCTGCATTCGCATACTTATCTCTCCGATCTCATCCAGAAAGAGCGTCCCGCCGTGGGCCAACTCAAGCCGGCCCTTTTTCGTGGTTTTGGCATCCGTGAATGCCCCCTTTTGATATCCGAAAAGTTCGCTTTCCAGAAGATGTTCAGGAAAGGCGCCGCAATTGACGACCACAAAAGGCCCGTCGCAACGGAGGCTATGGGTGTGGATGGCCTTGGCAGCCAGACCTTTTCCGGTACCCGTTTCACCGGTAATCAAGATGGTCGAATCCGTTGGGGCGATGTCTTGGATGAGATCGAAAACCTCTTGGATTGCCATTGACTGGCCGATCATGCTTTCGAATCGGGTTCTGTCCTTGTGCTGTTCCCTAAGATATTGGGTCTCTAGGTCCCGGGCCTGATGTTCGACGATCTTTTCAACCAGGACGCCCAATTCATTGGGGTCAAAGGGCTTGAGAAGGTAATCAAAGGCGCCGTTTTTCATGGCCTCAATGGCCGTGGATATGGAGCCGTAAGCGGTAATCATGATAACGGCCACATCGGGATCATCCTCTTTAACCTGCCTTAATACATCAAGACCGCTCAACCCTTCCATCTTGATATCGACAAGAAGGATATCAAATCGGGTTTCCTCTATTTTGCCGAGGGCCTCTTCGCCACTAGAGGCGGTATGGACGCCGTATCCGTCACGCCTGAGCCAACCAGCCAAGGACTCCCGCATGATCAATTCATCATCTACAATCAGTATTTTAGTGCCGGCCATGGAATTCTCCTTGAAGATCGCCAGTTTCATTCACCTGATCCACGGGAAGCTCTACAATAAAGGTGGTTCCCTTTTCTATTTCCGAATCAACACGTATGGACCCGCCGAGTTCCTCGATGATGCCGTAAACGACGGACAGCCCCAGTCCGACACCTTTGCCGATTCTTTTTGTCGTGAAAAACGGTTCAAAAAGCATCGGCAGATTTTCCTCAGGCACCCCTATCCCTGAATCTTGGAAGGAGATTTTGATTTTGTTCTCCTTTTTAAGGGCCTTGGTTTCGATACTCAAGGTTCCCCCCCCTTTAGGTTCAAGGGCCTCCACGGTGTTGGATATTAGATTCATAAAGACCTGTTGGAGCTGATCCTCCGAACCGGTAAGCTCGGGCAAGTTCTCATCAAGTCTTTTTTGAACCGTGACATTGTTGATTTTGAGAAGATTGGAATTGAGAAGGAGCGTTTTTTCGACGATTCTATTAAGGTCCACGGGTTTTCGTTCAATCTTGGACTGTCGGGAGAATGCAAGCAGATTGGAAACAATTCGGCTAATTCGCCGGGTCTCCGTCTCCATAAGGCCTAAATACTGATCGAATTGATTGCCCTCACTTTGCCCGATAGGGCCTTCGCCCAGCATGCGTCTCATCAGCATGACGAAATTCAGCATACCTGCAATCGGATTGTTGATTTCATGAACCACGGAGGCGGATAGCTTTCCAAGGGAGGCCATTTTATCTTGATGGAGGAGTTTTGCGTGGGTTTCTTTGAGTTGACGCGTTCTTTCCTCGACCATTTCCTCTAACTGTTGGGTGATTTCTTCTTCCTCCCTCATACGGTCGGTCACATCGCGACTTATTTCAATGAATTTGGAGATCTTACCGCTTTTCTCCCAAATGGGAAAAATAGTGACTTCATTGTATCGAAGCTCCCCATCCGAATTCTTCCGCGTCAGGATATGCTGGCAGGGTCTTTTGTTTTTGATCACCTCTTTGAGGGGACAGACATCGACTTCGCATTGGCCATCCGAATCCGTTAATTGAAATATCTCGTGGCACCTTTTACCAATGACTTCGTCACGGCTATAACCCCTTTTGGCCAAGAAGGTTTCATTGACCTCCATGACCTCCATGTCCGGGTTGAGCACAATGATGAATTCCTGGATGCCATTCAGAATGGTCTCGACCTCTTCATTTCTCTCCCGCAGTTTACGTTCCTCGACTCCGATAAGTTTCCAGAAGAACTCAAGAACATGATAGGCCTGAACCCGAATATGGGGAGGTTTTGTATTTAAGACATCATCAAGGATGCCCTGATCCGAAGTCAAAAGAACGAGGAGGTCGATTTCCTGTTCGGGAAGGTATAGGTCGTGATAATCAGAAAGGGTTCTGAGTCCGAGCCTTCGCGCAGCCTGGATGCCAGGACTCTCAGGATCCGGATCGGCGACGGCCACGATATGGGCATTGACCTCCTCTTTCTTGTAATCTACGGCGCTTTTTTCAAGAATTTCGGTGCAGTAGGTTCCGCCGCCAATGAGGGCGATATTTAAAAAAGAGGATTTATCTCCGGACATAAACTGGCTTCCTCGGCGAGGCATAAGGGGAATTTCCGTAGGCAAAGCAGTCTAACATGTGGTAACCGCCGGCTTCAAGGGCATTTTCCTTGACAAAGGCCTTGGAATTCCTGCATTTATACTTTTTTGCAACCACACCTCATGAAAGAAGAATTCCCTTGACAGGGTGAGGGATTTTGTTATGTTTTTCACAAGCTCGTTAGTGTCGCGTTTCAGATATAATTATTACCCAATTCTGTATGGTTTACTTAACTTGAGATATCTGAAGTTTATGATACTAGCATATTATAAGGAGATCGCAAATGGGTAAACAGGTAATCGGATCTGTCATGGTTGTTGGGGGAGGGATTGCTGGCATGCAATCCGCTCTGGATTTGGCTGATTCAGGATATTATGTCTATATTGTTGAAAAGTCCCCTGCCATCGGCGGCGCCATGGCCCAACTGGACAAAACGTTCCCTACCAATGACTGTGCCATGTGAATTATCTCCCCTAAACTGGTCGAGGTCGGCCGGCATCTCAACATCGAGTTACTGACCCTTTCCGAAGTCGTTGATGTCAAAGGCGAACAGGGAAATTTCGAAATAGAAATTCTGCAGAACCCCAGATTCGTGGACATGGAGAAGTGCATCGGCTGTGGAACCTGTTCCGAGAAATGCCCCAAGAAAGTCGATGACGAATACAATGTTGAGCTTATCAAACGGAAGGCAGTCTACGTGCCCTATGCCCAGGCGGTGCCCCAGAAATACGCCATTGACAAAGAAAACTGCATCTATTTTGTGAAGGGCAAGTGCAAGGCCTGTGAAAAATTCTGCCCGACGAGCGCCATCAAGTTCGAGGACGAACCGGAGACAAAGACACTTAATGTGGGATCTATCGTCCTGGCGCCCGGATTTCAACCCTTTGATCCTTCAAAATACGATACCTATAACTATATAAACCATCCCAACGTGGTCACTTCCATGGAATTTGAGCGGATTTTGTCCGCTTCGGGTCCCACCATGGGGCATTTGGTGCGCATGTCCGATGACAAGGAGCCAAAAAAGATCGCCTGGCTCCAATGTGTGGGTTCCAGGGATATAAACCGTTGCGATCACGGGTATTGCTCCTCTGTTTGTTGTATGTATGCCATCAAGGAATCGACCATCGCCATGGAGCATGCCGGAGCTGATCTGGATTGCGCCATTTTCTTCATGGACATGAGAACCCACGGCAAGGATTTTGAGCGATATTACGACGCGGCAAAGGACAAGCACGGCGTCCGCTTTATCCGCTCAAGGGTTCACAGCATCGATCCCGTTGCCGATACGGATGATCTGTTGATCCAATATGCCAGTGAGAGTGGAGCACTGACTGAGGAGACCTTTGATTTGGTGGTCCTCTCCGTTGGAATGGAAACGCCGCTTGAATTATTGGAACTGGCCAAAAAGCTGGACATAGAGGTCAGTGAGGGTGGATTTTGCAAGACGGATTCCTTTAGGCCCGTGGCCACATCGAGGGAAGGCGTCTACGTGTGCGGTGCATTTCAGGGACCAAAAGACATTCCACAATCTGTCATTGAAGCGAGTTCCGCGGCCGCCAATGCGGGCGCCATCTTGACCCCGGCCCGAAACACCCTGATCCAATCCAGAGAAATTCCTGCAGAAAGAAACGTCGTTGGTGAAAGACCTCGCATCGGTGTGTTTGTTTGCCATTGTGGAATCAATATTGCGGGTGTCGTAGATGTGCCGGCGGTTCGGGATTATGCCAAATCCCTGCCCTATGTGACTTATGTCACGGATAACCTATATTCCTGTTCCCAGGACACGCAGGAAGTCATCACCCAGGTGATTAAGGAAAACAATCTTAATAGAATCGTGGTGGCGGCCTGCACGCCTCGGACCCATGAACCACTGTTCCAGGAAACCTTGATCAACGCGGGTCTCAACAGATATCTCTTTGAGATGACCAATATTCGCAACCAGGATTCCTGGGTCCACAAGGATGACCCGGAGGCCGCTACAGAGAAGGCCAAAGACCTGGTCCGCATGGCCGTTTCCAAGGTCGCCCTGATGGAACCCCTGAGGGAATCCGAGTTAGAGGTTAATCAACGGGCCTTGGTTGTAGGCGGGGGAATCTCAGGCATGGTAGCCGCGAGGACCCTGAGCGATCAGGGATACCAGGTGAGTCTGGTTGAGAAAGAGGCGTCGCTGGGCGGCAACGCGCGAAACCTATTCAGGACTTGGAAGGAAGAAGATATTCAGGAAAACCTTTCCGGACTTTCAAAATCCGTAGAGGGTGATCCTAACATCGACGTGCACACTGCCACTTCACTGGCCAGTGTGGAAGGATTTGTCGGGAATTTCACGGCGACCCTGAAATCCAAAGTCAAAGAAGAAACTGTTGAGCACGGGATTGCCGTGCTTGCGACGGGCGCAACTGAGTTTAAGCCAGAGGAGTATCTCTACGGCAAGAATCCGGCCGTTGTGACGCATCAGGAACTGGATCGCAGATTCATCGAGAAGGATCCTTCCCTAAAGGACATCGGCACGGCCGTTTTCATCCAATGTGTCGGATCCAGAGAGCCTCAAAGACCCTATTGCTCACGAGTCTGTTGCACCCATTCCGTAGAAAGTGCGCTTCACCTAAAAGAACTCAATCCGGACATGAATATCTATGTCCTCTACAGGGATGTTCGAACCTACGGGGAGAAGGAAATCATCTATAAGAAGGCCCGTCAGTCCGGGGTCATCTTCATCAGATATTCCCTCGATCAAAAGCCGCAGGTCACAGAGGGTAAAGATGGGCTGCAAATTGAGATACTCGATCCCATTCTAGAACGCCCCATTATTCTCAAGGCGGATCTGCTGGCCCTTGCCTCGGCCATTGTTCCCTACAAAGATGAGGCCTTGGCCCAGTTCTTTAAAGTTCCCATGAATGAAGACGGATTCTTTGTAGAGGCCCATGCCAAGCTGGGACCTTCCGAATTTGCGACGGACGGCGTCTTTCTTTGCGGCATCGCCCACTATCCAAAGCCTATCGATGAATCCGTGGCCCAGGCCCAGGCCGCCGCCTCAAGGGGTGTAACCCTTTTGGCAAGGAAGACCATCGCCATGAGCGGGATGGTGGCCTATAGCGATCCCATGATCTGCAGCAGCTGCGGCGTCTGTGTGGATGTTTGTCCATACAAAGCCCCCTCCTTTATTAAGGAAGGTCACTTTGCAGGCAAGGCGGAGGTCAATCCCGTCCTATGCAAAGGCTGCGGTCTGTGTGTGGCATCTTGCCGATCAGGGGCGCTCAACCTCAGCGGTTTTGAGACCGGTCAGATCATGGCTATGATCAATGAGACATAAAATCTCGGAGCGATTTTGTATAACAACCCGTAGGCTGATTTAAAGAATGAAGATTATTCTGCGAGTGACTCATAAATGAGGAGCAAAGAATGAACGATTGGCAACCTAAAGTAACAGCTTTTCTATGCAATTGGTGTAGTTATGGCGCGGCAGACCTGGCAGGTGTCAGCCGCCTTCAATACTCCCCAAACATCCGGGTGATCCGGGTACCCTGTTCAGCCCGGGTAAGCCCCAAGTTCATCCTGGCAGCGTTTAGACACGGCGCCGATGGCGTCTGGGTTTCCGGGTGACACCCCGGAGACTGCCATTACCTGGAAGGTAATTACTACGCTCGAAGAAAATTCGTCCTGTTCAAGAACTTCATAGAACACATAGGCGTTGAGCCGGGAAGGTTGCATTTTTCATGGATTTCTTCTGCCGAGGCGACGAAGTTCGTGGAAGTGGCTCAGGAAGTGGTCCAAGCCGTAACAGAAATAGGCCCGGCCCAGCATCTAATCAAGATGAGAGCAGAGGTGGCATAATGCTGGAGTATACAGAAAAAATCAGGGAAAGCGCAAAGAAGTTGTTGGATGACGGAACCGTCGACGTGTTCATTGGATATAAGAAAGGCTCTGTCCCGATGATGAATGAGCCCGTCCTCATAAGCGATTCCGCCAAGGTGGATGTGCTGCACTGGGACAGTCATTGCGGGCTGAACCTGTGCAACTATCTGGCCAAGAGAACGGACAAAGTCGGCATTATCGCCAATGGATGCAATTCAAGAAACATCGTGACCCACATCATAGAGAATCAAATCACACGGGAACAACTATACATCCTGGGCATTCCCTGCACGGGCATTATCGATCATCGCGCAGTCATGCGGGCGGTCAAATACAAAGAGATCCTGGATGTAAAGGAAGGCAATGGCTCCTTTACGGTGATCGGCAAAGGCTTTGAGGAGACATACGAGAAGAAGGACTTCTTGAGACTCAACTGTTCAAAATGCATCCACAAAAATCCAGTGGTGTATGATGCGTTGGTGGCCGACACGGTGCCTGAGCAGGAAGGGGTGAATCTCTACCCGGATGTAGATTCCATTGAAAAGAAAAGTCCTGAAAAGAAATGGGAATTTTTCACCCAATTGGTTTCCAACTGCATCCGATGTTATGCCTGCAGAAATGCCTGCCCCCTATGCTATTGTCCGACCTGTTTTGTGGATGAATCACGGCCCCAATGGGTTGGAAAGAGCATTGACCCTACAGATACCATGACTTTTCATTTCCTGAGGGCCTACCACTGTGCGGGCAGGTGTACCGACTGCGGGGCCTGTGAGAGGGTTTGCCCGGTGGGAATTTCCGTCAGGCAGTTCACAAATAAACTTAACAAGGATGCCCTGGAACTCTTCCAGTGGGAGGCAGGGGTCCAGGTGGATCAAAGGCCGCCATTGGATGTGTATAAGGTCGATGACTATAACGAGTTTGTGCGTTAGCAGACTTATGCAAAACGCCCATCTGGGTCGTTGCACTCATCCCTCGGCATTGCGACGTACTTTTAACGTACGACTCATTTCTCGGGATATCGTGCGCCTATCATCTGGGCATTTTTCATCAGTCTGCTCAATTGTAAGTTAATAGTGTCGTTTAGCGATTTTATGAGGGGTTGATTCTATGACTGAAAAGGTTTTCTCTAAAAAGGATTGGGTTTCGGCCCTTGAGGGGCTCAGAGACTCTTACAAGGTCTTCGTTCCGGTCAAAGAAGGGGACTATCACGTAATTGAGTCTCTGGAGAACGGCAGCAAACCGGACTTTGATTTTAAAAACACCAGACTGTCTCCAAAAGCCTTGATCCAGCCCCAATCGGAACGGATGTTCGAATATCATCTTGATCCAAACCAAGAGGGCGCCAACGTCCTTTCCGAGCACTCAAGAGAATATGCTCCGCAGGCCATCGTTGCTATTCGGCCCTGTGATGCCTTTGCTGTTCAATTGGTCAAGGTCAATTTCGACAACCCTGAATACAAAGACCCATGGTGGGTTAAGCGGTTTGAGACCACTACCTTTGTAGGACTCGGCTGTAACCAGCCCTGCTCAACATGCTTCTGCTCCTCGGTGGGCAGCGGGCCTTTTAGCGAAAAGGGATTGGATGTCCTATTGACGGATCTTGGTGAGAATTTTTTAGCAAAGGGCCTCACGGATAAGGGAGAAACGTTACTCGACAATATGCAGGGAGGAAGCGCCGCCGAGGATGCCGTCCTCAAGGAGGCCGAAAAACTGGCTACCGCTTCTGAAAAGAACATCTCTTCCACCGTCCCAACGGACCAGCTTAGCAATAAGGTCGTTAACGAGCTTTTCGATGCACCATTCTGGGATGAGGTGGCCTTCGCATGCATTAACTGCGGGACTTGCACCTATCTCTGTCCCACATGCTGGTGTTTCGATATACAGGATGAGGTCTGCGGGAAGCAGGGCGACAGGATAAGAAACTGGGATGCCTGCATGTTCCCGTTATTCACCTTACATGGATCGGGCCACAATCCGAGGGATAAAAAGGTTCAGCGAGTCAGGCAGCGATTCATGCATAAGCTTAAATACTATGTTGACAAATATGACAGTGGCGCAGCCTGTGTCGGGTGCGGCCGCTGCGTTCAGTTTTGCCCTGTTAATATAGATATTAGAGAGGTCTTTCAATTAGCAAACGGCTTTTAACAGGCTGACGACCCGCCTTTCCATCCTCCGTAGCAGGCTACTGCGGAGGACGGACGCTAAGAAGCTACGGCGCGACGAGCAAAAGACCTTCGATGATGCTCAGGGCAAGCCAAATAACAAATCACGAATGACTATTGACTTATGACCATAACAGGGGGTGTTGAATTGGAAAATCCGTATCTTCCCTATCCGGTTCGCGTTGATGAAGTCATCACAGAGACCGAAGATAAGAACCTGAAGACTTTCAAGTTTGTTTTCGAAATTCCTGAAGACGAAAAGAAGTTTTCCTATACGCCGGGCCAGTTTGCCGAACTCTCCGTTGCCGGAAAGGGAGAGATTCCCATTGGCATCGCCTCCTCTCCAACGGAAAAGGGTTTTGTGAAGTTTACGGTGAACAAGGTCGGATCAGTCACCAATTACCTCCATAACATGAATGCGGGAGAGGTCATGGGTATCCGAGGCCCTCTCGGCAATTGGTATCCCTGGGAGGAGATGGAAGGGAAGAATATCGTGATAGTAGGTGGCGGCTTTGCTTTCACGACCCTGAGGTCCAGTATCATTTACATGATCCATCCCGATAACCGAACCAAGTTTAAAAATATTACGGTCGTCTATGGCGCTAGAACGCCTGGGATGTTGCTATACAAAGATGAGCTTGCCGAGTGGGAACAACGAGATGATATCGATATGCATATTACAGTGGACGGTACGGATGATCCCGATTGGAAGTATAACACCGGCTTCGTGCCTGCCATTGCGGAACAAAAAATAACCAGTGCGGATAACGCCATTGCGATAGTGTGCGGCCCTCCCATCATGATTAGATTCACCCAGCCAGTCTTGGAAAAACTTGGATTCCCGCCTGAACGAATCATCCTTTCCCTGGAGATGCGCATGAAATGCGGTATCGGGATGTGCGGGCGATGCAACATCGGAGATCAATATGTTTGCAAGGACGGTCCGGTGTTTTCCCTCGCGCAGCTCAAGGAACTTCCACCAGAGTATTAATCCATCCCCTGAGCCCCCGCTCGATCAAACACGCTTTAAAAGCGCTTTCTACAAGTGCCTGGCATAAGTCAGCAGGTTTCGGTTCATATTGAGTTGAAAATCCGGATTGGCCAGTTCGTTGCCCTTTTCGCTGTAAAAGGGAACAAAAATCAGGGTAAATCTCTTGGCCTTGATTCGCACATCAGGGAGATTTGGAAACAGGCCTTTGGGGGGCTTCATAAAACCGGCCAAATTTAGTTTCAAGCTCTCTACTGCTTCGGAAACCGGCAGCGTGACAGGGTAGGTCGGTCCTTTCGGCAACTCCGGCACGAGCTTGTCCTGGGGTTGAGAGAGAGAGAGATTGCGCGCAAAACGCATGAACTCCTGGGGCCTTACCTTGAATCCCACCGACCAAAAGCGAAAAGAACTTTCTTCCCATTCTTTCTGAACCACCTTAGGCAGATTTGCCAATCTTACCAGATCCGCATAGGAATTGAGTTGCACGCCTGAGACCTCCGCCCTTATGCGCCAAAAGGGCAGATAGATCTCCGTATCCTCTCTGCCGGGGATATGGGCGAATTTCAGTTTCGTGAACTGTTTTTTTGAAGATTGCCAATAGGAATTACAGTTATTGCAGCTTAGGGCCAGAGAATCCCGTGCCCCATCCAAATCCCATCCACAATCGGGGCACAACGCCGGGATGAATCTAATTTGCCAGTCGGGAGATCCCCCGGGGAGGTTGAAGAAATCCATGTCCTCGGGCAATTCCTGTGATACGGGCCTGTTAAGCACCGCATCTATGACACTGGAATCCGTATAGAATGGTGAGTATATCACGCTCAATGTTTCGCCTATAAAATTTTGGTCATAAATGGGTTTGGGAAGGGATGCGCTGAATCTACGTTCAATAGATTCCAAGGTGTCTTTGAGGGAGATTTGGGGTTTAAGAAAATGGCCCTTTGTTTCCGGTGATATGAACCGCAACTTCAGCGTCTGGCTGCGAAGTCCGAGTGAAACGGGTAAATAGTCCGATTGCAGACCCTGCTGGCTGATATCAACCAACCGATGATCGATGCCGTTCTCCGTGCATGAAAAGAGCATCCCCTTAAAGCGCCAATAGGGTGCGAAAAACAATGCCTTTTCCTTTGGGGCGGCGTTGGGAAGCATGTAACGGAAGAATCTGCTCGTGATATAGGACTTGACCCGGCAGAACTCACAGGAAAACAGATGGTCTGTCTCCTCCAGGATGACCGGCGCCCCGCATTGGGGGCACTGATGTTCAATGAGTAGATTAGAGCTTGTCACCGCACTGGTTGCAGAACATGGATTCAGGCAGGTTTTCGCTTCCGCACTTGGAACAGAAGTTTGCCTTGGGTTTTTTCTCTACGGCATGGCCACAGCGGGAACAAAACTTTGCGTTTGGGACCATGTTTTTACCGCATTTGACGCACTGCTCAAAGATGACGAGTTGATGGCCACAATGGGGGCAGAATTTTGCATCCGAAGGAATGGGATTTTGACATTCTTGGCAGGTTGCTGTGGTTTGAGCTTCTGCGGTTTGTTGGGACGGTTTTGTCCCTGAAAGATACTGGGCAAACATGGCCGGCATCATAAGCCCCATTCCCATACCCATCCCATCCCCTGCGCCGCCCTCGGCTTCAGAGGCCTTCTCCATGGCCATAGCGGCCTTCATCTGCATGAGTTTGTTCATGTCATCAAAAACGCCCATGCGTGCCCTATCGTCAATGGCCTTTTGCACTTCCGGGGGCGGTGTGATGGCATTAACATAGAGATGGGTCAGTTTAAGTCCAAAATGGCTCAAATCCTCTGTCAGTCGCTCGGAGAGCCCGTCGGAGAACTCGTCGTATTCTGAAGGCAAATTGAGGAGAGAATCAATGGTTTCTCCCATGTAGTCATTAAATCTTGAGACGATGACACGGTTAAGATATTCCTCGACTGCTTCGGTATTGACCATGCCCTGGGTCCCGACAAGTCTATTGACCAGAAGCACCGGTTGATAAACCTGGATATTGAAAACGCCGAAGGCACGAAGGCGTATGAGCCCCAGTTCCGAGTCTTTGAAGGCCACGGGATCCCTGGTGCCCCACTTGAGATTCGTGAACACCTTCAGGTTCACGATATACACCTCGGCCCTCAAGGGACTTGAAAGGGCCCAGGGCAGGCTCGCAAGTTTGGTGAGGATGGGGATGTTCCCGGTCTTGAGGGTGTGCCGTCCCGGGCCAAAGGCCCCGACCGCCTTACCCTTATAAAAGAAGACACCTGCTTGGCTCTCTCTGAGGGTAAGTTGGGCACCGTATTTGATCTCTCCAGAGCCCTTCTCAGGAATGCGATGGACAAGCTCCTTACCTGTTTCGTCAAACCATTCGATATTTTCTAAAAAAACTAGGTTTTCCACGCCCATGGTTGTCCTCCTTGATCAGCCTGCGTGTTGGGGCTCTCCCTATACGTCATGTAAAAATCATACCAGTATTGGTTCAACGACACCATGAAAAAGTCCTATCTGTAGCCTAGGTTGAGCTGTTCAGGGTTTCCCGGTGTATGCGGGATTCCTTGTTGAAAAACTTCAAACATCTCGAATCAAGGTAATCTTGGCTTCATGGTGCAATTTCAATTAATTCTTTATCGGTCTTGTCTCGTCATAAGTTTAGGCTAGCAGTTCGTTTCTGCTAATAATCAGAGGGGCAAAGGACGGGTTTTGCCAAGGAATTAAATCATATGAAAGGAGACAAGGCCATTAGAACGCTTTTTTGACAAAGGATCGACCCTTTGTTATTTTAATTAATTGCTCATTGTTTATATATTGAGATTCAACAGGGCGATTGATCAATATTTAATTACCATGTGAATATCTTGGGTGTAACATTCCAGGAAAGAGACCTTTGCAAAAGGGGGCGTTTTTCAAAGGTCTCACAGAATGGGCGTGGATGGCAGAACTTGCCTTTATAAGCGAGAAAAACAGGGAGCGATATCTAAAAATAATCGAACCTGTGGGGAATTTTTTTGCAAGAGCGGGCATTCATCCAGACGTCCTTTCAATATCAGGCCTCCTCCTCAGCATACTCGCCAGCATCTTGTATGGCGCGGGGTTCTTCTTCTGGGCAGCATGGGTGGTTGTATTGGCCGGCTCCTTTGACGTATTGGATGGGGAGGTGGCTCGAAGGACCCATAGAGATTGCCGATTTGGGGCATTTCTCGACAGCACGCTGGACCGATACAGCGACACATTATTCCTTATAGGATTGGCCTATTATTTTGCAGGCGGCCAATTTTTTACAGAAACTTCGATCAAGGAAATAGAAGTAGATACAAGCCCGTGGACAGTTGTTGTCATCTTTCTAGCCATGGCGGGTTCCTACATGGTGAGTTATTCCAGGGCCCGAGCCGAGGGTATCGGCATTGAATGCAAAAGCGGGCTTATGCAAAGACCGGAAAGAATGGTCCTACTGATCATAGGCTCGTTATTGGGCTCTATTCCCGGGATCGGGATTCTATTGATGAAATGCACCCTGCTGATCCTGGCTGTGTCGACCAATATAACAGCCATGTACAGGATTTGGTTTGTGCGGAATAGACTCGAGGAGGAGCATTGAGCGGGACGAAGGAAAACCTCTCATGTCCCCAATGTGGACAGGTCGTAGCAAAGTATCGCAATCCTATACCTACGGTGGATATTATTATAGCCGTCGACGGAGGCATCGTTCTAATAAAGAGAAAGAATCCTCCCTATGGCTGGGCCCTTCCAGGAGGATTTGTTGATTACGGTGAGAGCCTCGAATCTGCAGCTATCAGAGAAGCCAAAGAAGAAACCTCACTTGATGTAGTACTGACCGGACAGCTTGGGGCCTATTCCGATCCCGACAGGGACCCGAGGCATCATACCATTACAGTGGCCTTTTTTGGCAAAGCGAGCGGGAAACCGAGGGCAGCGGACGATGCTGCGGAGATAGGGGTGTTTGAAAAGGATACAATACCTGAAGAGTTGGCTTTTGATCATAAAAAGATTTTGAAGGATTTCTTCGAGTCCCCGTGCTTCTCAGAAGGTTTGATATGAGTTATTCCATCATGATTCTTCCTATTTACCGCCACCCAACAGACCAGTCATACAAACACCCCTGCATTCCATCGCCTTAATTTGGAAGCGGAGCCATTCTAAAGTATGTTGCCCAAACGAATCAGGCCTTTCATTGTTTTGCCAGTACTCCTGGCCTTGTTGTTCCTTTCTTTAGTCGTCTTTTTCAGCTATTCCATTCAAAATCCTTCTGTTCAGAGAGTCCTCCTTAAAAGATTTACAGAGGTCACAGGTTACCATGTCAGTTCGAAAAAGATCGAGATAAACCTCTGGGGCGGTCTCGGTTTGTTGGCCCACGAATTGGTAGCCAAAAAGGACAAAGGCCAGGAGGGTTTCACAGCATCGAAGGCCCGGATCATTTTGGATCCGAGCCAACTCATCAGAGGGCGCATCGTACCAATCAGCCTCCATCTCACAAAACCCAAGATTACCCTGATCAGGAAAACGGATGAGGGCTCAGCCCCACCGCTGTTTTGGATACCGGGTCTCCATTCCATTTCTGTAGAACAAGGGACAATTAAATTAGACGGTTTCCCATTTGATCTGGAAGATCTTCACTTAGATGCCTCACAGAAAAATATCGAGCGCCTAACGCTCATGGTGAGTTGTCAGGGAAAGTTCAAGTATCAAGGAGTGAGTGTACCCTTTGGCATAAGGGGCACACTTTCACAGCAACAGGAAAAAGATCGAATTCCCTATGTAGATGTCGAAGTTGAATCCCAAGATATTCCATTGGATTGGGTGCCTTGGCCAGAGGCATTTAAGATGAAGGGGGGGACCCTTGAGCCACGCCTGAACATAAAGGTCTATCCGGATGGGCCCGTAGTAAAAGTGGGCGGCAATATAAGAGCAGTTTCAACAAACATGGATTTTTATGATTCAGGACGGAAAAAGAACTATGGGCTGGATCTCGTTTCAATTGATTTCGAGGCCTTCACCGAAGGGAAACGGATTAGCATTCCTTCACTCCAGATGAAGACCAAAGGGACCGCGATTAACCTGGCCCTCAAACTCGATCTCCGGGAGGAAAAGGACGCAACTCTCCAACTGGCCGTCAATACCCCTTTCATGCCGATTCAAACCCTTAAGGATTTGTTTCCAACGCCGCTACTCCCGACCTGGTTTGATAACCGGCTCTTTCCTATTCTAAAGGAAGGGGATGTTCGATTGGCCCAGATGGTCATTAAGGGGACCTTTGACCAGATCAATAATCTGGATCTTCCGAAAAACCGGTCGGTCCTGCATCTCGCCTTTGATTGCAAGAATTTCAAGGTTCATGGCAAAGGGTACGGTCTTCCTTTCCAAAATGTGTCCGCCAAAGTTGTACTCAAAAACGGTCAACTTGTTATCGGCGGACTGGAATCCGAACTCGGTCAATCAAAACTAGAAAAGGCTCGCCTTGATGTCGAGAATGTGTTTGGCGCTTCTCCAACCTTTCAAGGTTCGATTAAGGGAGTCTTTGATCTCAATGATTTGGTTCAGCAAACCAGAATGGATTTCATCCCACCGGAGCTGAGAGAGCATCTCAACATGGTCAAGACCGTAACCGGTAAGCTGGAGTGCGAGACAGCATTCAGGTATGAGGGCGGATGGGATTTCCCGCGCATTACGAAGGGAAAGTTCCTAATAAAGGATTGCACGATTGAAGACGACGCCTTTGTTTTTCCTCTGGTGTTTAGTAGGGCTGAGATTCTGGTTGATGAGACGAGCAATAATCTCTTTAAGGTGGAAGGGGCTTGGGGAGGTTCGAGGTTCGAAACCACGACTTATTTCAGAATCAAGGATGGTCAAGTAAGGGTCGAGCAGGCCGATATTTCTGCCCTCGTGGATATGAACAGGGTGGTTCCATCCCTTTATCCCATGGATCAACTGCCCCTGAAATTCACCGCTCCCATCCCCTGGTACCTGTCTTTGGCACGGCAGAAGGATCAATGGACCGTGACCGGAAGGATGGATCTTAAGGATGTGGCATTTGAGACGGACAAGTTCATTATTGATCCTGTTGGAAAAGAAGACAGGATCACTTTTGATCTCAAACTCACGCCGAAGGAACGGATTGATTTGAGAGAATGCATATTGGAGTTGAGCGACACCACACTAAAACTATCCGGTATCTATCATTTTGACGAAAAGGAATCCTATACCCTAAAGGCCATAACCTCCTCATTATCTCTGGATGACCTGGGGCTTCGGTTCAAACAAACCAATAACCCGGCAAAAGGTACGTTGATGGGTCTCCTTGGAATTAGGGGATCAATGAAAAATCCTTTGGATCTCAAGATGACAGGTAATGTTATCGGAAACGGTTTTTCCTTTGACCTCCAGGGGCTCGCTTCAAGGGTTGAGGATTGTGGTTTTGCACTCAATTTCTCGGGAAAGAAGGTCGAAATAGAGTCCATACAAATGAAGGTAGGAGAAAGCCCTTTGCTTATTGAAGGGGCTCTTATTGGATGGAATGGCCTAAAAGGCGATATAAGGGTTAATGCAGGCTTCATGGATATCGCCGATTTTGTTAAGTCTCAAAAGGACCCGGATAGAAAGCAGGAAACGCCTAAAGAGAATACCGGACGGCCTCAAGAGGAAAGTTTCCTCGATAAGACGGATATTCATTTTACCCTAGATACTCATAGAGGCCGTTGGAAAAAAATCGAATGGCGGAACGCTCAAGCCAACTTCGATTTTCGAGGAAAAGATGTCTATTTACAAAAAGCCAAGTTTCTGCTGGATCGAGGCCTCGTAGTGATGAGAGGACACTTCAAAAAAGGTCCGGATCGAGAGATCCATCTGTTGAGCCATATTTGGTTGAATGATCAGCCCATTGAAGATCTTTTGCAGAGCCTTGGGCTTGAGAACAAGACAATACAAGGGCGATTGACCACGGAAACCATTCTCTTTCTTAATGGGAGGAACAAGGAAGAATTCATTCGAAATCTGAAGGGCGGCGCAAACATCTTGATAAAGAAAGGAAACATTAAGAGAAGCCATGCCATGATAAAGATCCTTAATTTTCTGAGCTTACAAAAGATCTACAAAAAGAGGCCGCCGGACCTCTCAAAAGAGGGATTCTATTTTGAAAGCTTAGGGGCCCATGCAGCGATTGATTCAGGCGTCCTCAGCACGGAGAATCTTACCATAAAAAGCCCTATCTTAAACGCTTTTGGTGTCGGAGAATTAGATTTAGCAGCAAAGAAGGTTGATTTCGACATGGGGACCCAACCCCTCGGTACGGTTGATACCGTTGTGGGAAGTATTCCCATCCTTGGTTTCATACTCGGAGGCAAAGATAAAGCTGTTCTATCCTATTATTTTGAAGTGAAAGGCCCATTGTTTAAACCCGAAGTAAAATATGTGCCATTCAAAAATTTGGGAAAGGAGGCAGGAGGGATATTAAAACGCTTGTTCTTATCACCGGCAAAACTGTTCAAGGATCTTTCTAAGGCAACTAAACATCTTAGTGAACAGGAGTTGTTGCCGGATGATGAACCCGGTTAGTTTTCATCCTGAAAAACAGGAATTGAGTCCAGTTTTGGGATCGGTTCGCTTCTTTTGGGTAGGCTGTCTAAAAACTTTCGTATTCCCGGCCGAAAATAGATTTTGGTGAGATCAAAACGGTTCACAGAATTGGCAATGGCTTGTATTCTATCCTTTATCGCGACGTTGGAATTTATTATTAAAACATATTCACCCCTCAGCTTGCATAATCCTCCTGAGGCAAAACTTCCCTCCCTTTTCAATGGCTCATAGCGAATCTGGATGCTCAAGCTGTGGGCCAATTCTTCAAGATGTCCCAAAAGGGTGTTGTCATCCAAATTGAATCCCTCCCCATTGTGTCTAAACAACCCCTGCATCTTAGGAAAAAGAAGCGGATCGGTCAAGGATGAGAGCCCTTCACCTCCTTGCCACAGTGAGGGCAGAACCGAAATTCCGCATCCAATTTGTTTCCACAATGACCGCATCGCAGCCCTCGGCTGCCAGGCACTTCATGCCATGGATCTCCCGACTCATGGGAGATGGTGCCGCAACTCCCGCACTGAAGGAATGGGCTCCCCTTTTTTAAGCGAAAGAGAGGAATAAAAAAAATGGAGAGATAGTGATCCATTCTTTTGAGACGGGCCTGGTAGAGCCCGCAGGCATGACACATCCGCGGTTGGTTTTCTATCTCAACAGTTTTTGGTTGAATTCCACCAATGAAGAAAAACATAAAGGCCTTTCCTTGAAGTAAAAATTATACTTCGATATTGATGCGGAGAGCAAGAATAAGCTAACTATTTCAATGCCGGGTAACATCTTTAACCCTCCTTCGCCGAGGCCCCCCTTCGAAGTACGTGAAGAAGCCACCAGCTTTAACCGGGGGAACTTCACCTGTATTTGAAATTATGCTATGGATATAAATTAAGGAGTAACGGGTCGAGCAAGAAATCGACAATAGGGATAAATCGATTGAAACCGAAATGCGAGAAAGAGGAGATGACATGGGTTCTACGGGAATAGTCCGGGATAATCGATATATGGACCATTTTATGGGAGCTTTTCACCCCGAAAGTCCGAAACGCCTCGAAGCGATCTATGCCATGCTGGATGGCGATCCTGAAATGTCAAACAGCTTCCGAAAGGTGCCTGTGAGAAGAGCGGAAAAGGACGAGATACTTTGGGTGCATGGTTCAGGGTATTTTGACAGAATTGCGGCCACGGATGGACAGGATTCAACCTATTTAGACCCCGATACCCAGACCTCGGCCGGTTCCTTTGAAGCGGCTTTATTGGCAGCCGGCGGCCTATGCCAGGCTATTTCGATGGTTCACTCCGGAGAATTGGATAATGCCTTTGCTCTGGTAAGACCACCGGGCCATCATGCCGAGGAGGCAAGAGCTATGGGTTTCTGCCTTTTTAACAACGTGGCTGTTGGCGCCAAATTTGTCCAAAAAGCCCTGGGTCTTGATCGCGTTCTCATTGTCGATTGGGATTTGCATCATGGCAACGGGACACAGCATTCCTTTGAGGATGATTCCACCATACTCTATTTCTCAACCCATCAGTTTCCTTTTTATCCGGGTACCGGCGCCTTTCAAGAAGTGGGAGTCAATGAAGGAGAGGGGTATACAGTGAATATCCCCCTTAGCGTGGGGTGCGGTGATGGTGAATACCTTGCTGTTTTTGAAACAATTCTTAAGCCGATTGCCGCTGAATTCCGTCCTGATTTTGTGCTTGTCTCTGCTGGTTTTGACACCTATATAGGCGATCCATTGGGGGGCATGCAGGTGACACCCAACGGTTTTGCAGGAATGACAAGGTCGTTAATGGAAATCGCCGAATCAAGCTGTGAGGGCAAAATGGTGATTACCCTGGAGGGTGGCTATAATGTTGAAGGTCAAAGGGATTCGGTCAAGGAGGTGTTGAAAGAAATGGCCGGGCTCTCCAAGACGAACACTGCGGATATGTCATCTCAGGCCGAAGAGCGTTTTCTTGATTATGTGAAGAAACAGATCCAAGAGATACATGGCGGGTATTGGAGGAATATATAAGCCTCTTTTGGTGCGGTTTGAAGCGTATCGTAAGTTGAATAACTACATCCCATCGCGCCAGGGCGGGCGTGAACGATGAGCCGTCCAACCTAGGTTACATACAGTCTCTTATGAGCAAGCGAGGCCGATTCGGAAAATACGGCGAGAACAAGAGATTCGAACGTCTTCGGGGATTCCGGCGCGCATCCACCCTGTATCGGAATTCCGGTCCGATACCTCTGCGAAAATCCTATCATCTGCACACCCAAGATAAAAAAGGACGAATAAAACTCCGTCTTGCCATGCCAACTGACGCGGGCTTCATCGAACAATTGAGCGACAGGGCATTTCGACAGTACGGCCCATACGGGTCCCTGATAATGCAGTGGTTTGAATCGGATATAACCTTAACCCTCATCGCGCTCGTGAAACAGAAACCGGCAGGTTTAGCCATGATTGGTTCTGTTTTAGACGACGCTTTTCAAGGGCAGGTGGGAGAGTTGCTTGCTATTGCCGTAGAACCTGAGTATCGGCATTGGGGAATTGGTACACTGCTCCTTAAAGGGGTAGAGGGGAAAGCCGCTGAATTGGGGGTTTCAAGGATAGGACTTCACACCGCCATTGACAATGTTCCGGCCAGGAATTTGTTCGAAAGAAATGGTTACAGGGTTTGTGGCACAAGAAACCGTTTTTACCCGGCCGGGCAAGACGCGGTTGAGCTGATTAAAGAAATAGCACAAACAGACGAGCAAATAGGATAAGGGGCACCCATAGTTTCTGGAGGTCCTATGAGCCCCTTGCTTTTAAAGTAAAGCAAAAATTGTAATCTTGGGGAATTATTTTGAGGGTTGATTCAAAATTGATTTTATTTATAATAAGACCATTCGCATCTATATTACGCTTTCAGGGAGGAGAGTAATGGCACAAATAGACGCCTTCTTTAAGCTCATGAACGAACAGGGGGCCTCCGACCTCCATCTGGTGTCCGGCCAACAGCCGGTTCTGCGGATTCAAGGAGAGTTGGAAAGGGTTAAATACAAAGAACTAGAGAATGATGGCCTGAAGGCCATGCTCTATGAAATTGCCCCGGAGGAAAAGGTGAAGGTCTACGAAGAGACAGGGGACGTGGATTTCGCCTATGAAATTCCCGGCCTTGCCCGTTACCGTGCCAACTTTTTTCAACAAAAATACGGTGTCGGCGCGGTTTTTAGAGAAATTCCCTCAGATATATTGACTTGTGAGCAGCTCGGTCTCCCCCCTATCGTACGCAGGCTGGCCAGCCTGCCCAGGGGACTGGTACTGGTTACCGGCCCCACGGGGAGCGGCAAGTCGACGACTCTCGCAGCCATTGTTGATGAAGCAAACAAGACACGCAAGGATCACATCCTAACCATTGAAGATCCCATTGAGTTCGTCCACAGAAGCGATAAGGCCGTTGTCAACCACCGAGAAGTAGGCCTTCATACACGAGGTTTTTCGGCGGCCCTGAGAGGTGCGCTCAGAGAAGATCCCGATATTATCCTGGTGGGCGAAATGCGCGATCTGGAAACCATAGCCCTCGCTATTGAGGCGGCCTCTACCGGCCATCTCGTTTTCGGCACCCTCCACACGACAAGCGCAGCAAAGACCGTGGACCGTGTGATTGAGGTCTTTCCCGTAAACCAGCAGGAGCAGATCAAAAGCACCCTTTCAGACGGCATCCGCGCTGTCGTGGCCCAAAATCTTTTCAAAAGGATCGACAAAAAAGGCCGGTGTGCGGCCCTCGAAATCATGATCGCCACACCCGCTGTGCGAAATCTGATAAGGGAAGGAAAGACCTTTCAGATACCTTCCCTGATGCAGACCGGGAAAAAGTTCGGCATGCAGACACTGGATGACGCCATTATGGCACATCTGGAGAAGAAATGGATCAGCCCGGACGATGCCTATAACAAGGCCAATGACAAAAGCAAATTTCGTCCATTTCTAAAGAACCCACCAACTGATTTTACCGATGCATAAATGTTGACCTACAACCGATAGGCAATAATTTTTGGAATGATCGGATGTTTTGTTTCAATTATGTAAGAACATCGGTTATGAACCACGGCTTGAGAATAAAAGCTTTTTAGGCAGGGAAGGAGAATACCGTGAGGCAGCAGCAAATAGATAATATCCTTACAGCCATGCTTGAGTCCCATGACGGGGTGTCCGGTCTGAATATGACGGTGGCAAAACCCTTCCAGGTCGAGTCATCCGGACAATTGGTGTCAGTTGATTTGAACCCACCTGTGGACGCTATGACGCCCTTTCAAGCGGAGATATTCGCCCTCAATCTGATTAATGGCGACCGTCGGCTCACTCGAACCCTTCTGACGGAAGGTTCCTGCGATAGCTCCTATCAACTGGCCGGCAAAGCGCGTTTCAGGGTGAATATCTTTTCTCAAAAGGGATACTACTCTATTGTCATGAGGCAGTTGGCGACCAGAATCCCGACCATAAATGAGATGAATCTCCCCGAAGCCTTTCGAAAAATGACCTCGGAGAAAAACGGCATTATTCTGGTCACCGGCGCTACGGGAAGCGGGAAATCCACATCCCTTGCCGCCGTATTGAACGAGATCAACGAAACGAAGTCGGTCCATGTGGTGACCCTTGAGGACCCCGTGGAATTCGTGCATTCCCAGAAGACGGCTACCTTCAATCAAAGGGAGATGGGCCAGGATTTTGACACCTTTGCCTCAGGCCTGAGGGCAGCCCTCAGGCAGGCGCCAAAGGTGGTTCTTGTCGGGGAAATGAGGGACAGGGAGACGGTCGAAATCGGTCTCTCAGCAGCAGAGACAGGCCATTTGGTTGTCAGCACTCTCCATACCGTGGATGCGGGCCAGACCATTAACAGGATTGTAGGCATGTTTGAGCAGGAAGAGGAAAAACAGATCCGCATCCGACTTGCAGACACCGTTAGGTGGATTGCCTGCCAGAGGCTTCTGCCCAAGGTGGGGGGCGGGCGTGCTGCGGCCTTCGAGATTATGGGATCCAATCTCAGGGTGAAAGACTCCATTTTACATGGAGAGTCCGAAGGAAAGACCTACTATGAGATTATTGAAGGGAGCAGACCCTTTGGTATGATGACCTTTGATCAATGCATCGCCGATCTTTATGAACAGGGGCTCATCACGGAGGATACGGCATTGAGCTATGCTTCCAGAAAGGGAGTGATTGGAAGAGCCCTCGATTCGATCAAATCGTCAAGAGGAGAAAAGACCACGGACATTGAGGAATTGGCTTTGGATGAGGAGTATGGGAAAACAGAAGAACCACTATAGGTTGGTTAAGGAGAGATAGAAATGGAAGTTGTCTGCGAACACTGTAAGGCCAAAATGAATATACCTGACGAGAAGCTGCCCAAAGGTCAAATGGTCTCGATACATTGTCCAAAGTGCAAAAACAAGATTTCCATAGACATGCGCGAGCCGGAAGAAGAAAAAGCCCCGGCGCCCGAACAGGAATCCGAATCAGCGCCGGAATCAACTTCTGATGCTGAGGGAGAGTCCTACAGTTACGATGATTTCACAGATGATGAGTCCGTCGAGTATTTTGATGAGGATGCGAAATTGGCCCTTATCATGGAAGGTGATCCAGGGCGTTCTGATAAGATCAAGGCTGCTTTTGAGGAACTTGAATACAAATATATAGAGACTTCCAGCATTAGGGAAGCCATCGGCAAATTGAGGTTTCACCAATTCCATCTCATCATGCTCTCCGACGGATTTGATGGACAGGAAATAGGACCGCAAAATCCCATACTCAAATATCTGAATCAGATGGCCATGTCTACGCGTCGGAAAACATTTTTCGCTTTACTAAGCGATAAATTCAAGACCATGGATAACATGATGGCCTATGCCCAAAGTGCCAACCTGGTTATCAGTACCAAAGACATGGATAAATTGGCGGAAGTCTTGGATCGGGCGATTGCAGACAACGAGAAGTTCTACAAGGTTTTTATGGATACGCTTGTTGAGGTTGGAAGAGCCTAAGACCTTCGCATAGCCTATCTGACGCCTTTCGATTCAATTGAACATTCCAATATCTTGCCATTTTTGGAAGATCCCAGAGTGGATTCCCACGATTTCCTCAGTAGTTGAATCTTGCTGACACTGCCCAAGGTCCAGACAGATCCGCCGGCCCCGGCGCCTGCGAACCTGGCGCCGCAACTGAGAGTTTCGGCCTGATCGATAAGTTTCTCAGTGATGGGTATCAGGGCATCCGGCGTGATCTCTCTCCTAACCGCCATCTCTTCTCTCAATAGACGGGCGGCCTTGCTCCAATCCCGTTTCATCAAAGCATCACCGAACCTACGGACAAGGCTGTTGACCTTAACCCAACCGGTACGTGTCTTGCCGGATAGGAAATCATTAATCCACATCTGATTGATTCGGAGGGATACATGGCTTTTTCCGCTAAAGGCGACGAGAATGCGCTTTGATAACCGATTTTGATCGATCCGGTTCAAAAGAGGTTCCCTTTTAAAGAAATCTACCCCCTTTCCATAACGCCAGATCCAACGATTGACACCTCCATAGACAGCAGCAGCCTGATCCTGAATACCGCACTTTCCACTGCTTACACCATCTTCTAAGTGATATCCGAGATGAAGGATTTCCTTTGCAGTCAGTCTCCTTTTCTCCCCTATCAAGATACACAGCTTGGAGAGGGCCTTGATCAGGGCGATCAGGGCGGTGCTTGACCCACCCAGGGCGGATTTTACGGGCGAGTCCGAACTGATATGGACATTCAAGCCATGGAAACCAAAGTAGGAGATGGCCGCGAAAAAGAGGCCGAAAGGTGTATTGAAGGGCAGGGACTCCGACGGGTACTGCTCTTCTTTCGAAAATCCTTCCGACGAGACTCTGACCCAGCCGTTTTTGAAGGGGGAAAGACGGACGCTGGTCCTTAGATTTAGGGCCAGGTTGACGGTCACCGGGGCAATTTTTTCAAGCGGAAGGGCCAAGGTCTTTATGTCCCAGGTTCCTCCTGAGTCGATGCGGCAAGGGGCGGAGGCTTCAATAGGGTTTTTCGCCAACTTTTTTGCTGCCGACATAGTTTTCGGGCCCATGGTTCAATCTCCGGGTTCAAAGGGGTGAATATTTTATAAAGAAGGATAATAAGTTGTTTTGAGAACACTGACATCATCATTCGAAGGTTAAGATGTCAAGTGATTAAGGCCTTTGTTTTTTGAGGTTTTTTTGATTTAGCAAAAAGCCGGTCGATGGATGGTGGCGGGGTTAAGGCGTTATCTAGAGTGGCGGCGCCCACTTGTTTGTTGAACTGTCGTAGGACCAGCAGTCAATGAGCGCTCTTCTTGTGGTGAACTGGGGGTTTTTGGCCCATTGCAGCATCTGTTGATGTGCCTCATTTATTCTATTGAATTTCTCAGCATCACCGCCCACATCAGGGTGATGAACTTTGGCCAGTCTTTTATAACATGATTTTATCTTTCCCACATGGCCTTCTGAAATCAACTCCTCCAATTGGAGCCGAAGGAGTTTCATGGACTCTCTTTCACACTTCGAGAATCTCGGTCGTTTTTTTTGATGGGGTTTTATGGAATCCGGCGCAATACCTTTATTGTTTGTTTTCTGCAGCAGATGGAGTGACGCATAACTTCTGGAATTCTTGTTGTTAATGATTTGATACCATTCATCAGCAGATCGAAGAACAAGATCCTTAAAGTCCTGAGCGGGTTTTTTACCGGAAGTCCTCCTCTTTGAAAACCGAGATATACTCCTAGACCATATTGGGAGTACATCCAGTATCACGAAACCTGTGTTGAAGGAAAAGGCGGCATACCTCGCATTGAACGTTTTGAGCAGTCCTTTGGACAGCGAAAGGACCCAATCCATCTGTTGACGGCACTCCTTGGAGCAGTATCGCCTTCCCCGTTTCATTTCGGCGGTGCCGCATGAGAGACAATGCCTGGGTTTTGAACTTCGCGTCTGAGTGCGTATGATACTGCGGTTTGCCATGATATCCAACAGAGTGCAGTTTTTAAATTCCGATATAGAAAAAACTGTATCAAGCCTACTTAATTGGTCCTCGAACCAACTCACTATACTTGCAATTCAATGATTAATCAAGTTGGCTACATGGAGGCTCATGCTTGAGTTTGAGATGCATGCCGCGGCAATCAATGATGTTAGCTAAAAGGCTGAAAGCAATTAAACAACAAGGATATGGAGCAATACCTTACTATCTCAAACAGATAGCTGTTGACCAATTTGTTTGGTTAATCTATAGTCCTCATGTCAAGACTGATGGTTCTTAGAATCCCTAAGAATTATACCTGCCTGTATCAACCGTGTTTTATTTCCAGTCTGTCGATCATCACTCCATTAGGGAGAAAGGAGGAGGAGTCCCAGCGTGATAGCCCGCCCCAGCCTTGGTGTATTCCTTGCGTTGATATCTATTGCTTGTTTAAGCTGTGTAGGCCTGACCCAATACAAGGGGAAACCGGCAAAAAAGCCCTTAGCCCATCAGATAAAAAAGAAAGAACCGTCTAAGGCGCAACCGATCAAATCAATAACCCAGCCGTCTCCAAAAGCCACTCAATTAGAACCCATTGAAAAGACGGAGGTCATCCCTCCCAAGGAGCAGGTGACACCTCCTGAAAAGAGCAAGCAGTCAAAACAGGAAACAGAGAAATTGGCGCGCCCCTCTGAACCGAAGCCCATGTCCAATCAGGAGCTTCTTGATTCAGCCCTGGATTTCTGTCAGGTATCTAATGATTTTTGGGAACAGGGAGATCTGGATAATGCCCTGGACGCCCTTGATAAGGCCTATTCACTCATTCTGAGGATTGATGAGGGTGAATCGCCCGAGGTCCTGCAACAAAAGGAAGACCTTCGGTTTACCATTTCGAAAAGGATCATTGAAGTCTATAGTTCAAGATTTACCGTGGCCAACGGAGATTATAAGGCCATTCCGTTGACAAAGAACCGGCACGTCGACAGGGCATTGGCCCTATTCAAGGGGAGAGAAAAGAAATTCTTTCTTGATGCCTATCGTCGCTCCGGAAAATACCGGACCGATATCGTTAAGTCTCTAAGAGAGGCAGGTTTGCCGGAGGAGCTTTCCTGGCTCCCACTGATAGAAAGCGGGTTCAAGGTCCGAGCTTTTTCAAGGGCAAGGGCCCTGGGATTATGGCAATTTATAGCATCGACAGGGTACAAATTTGGCCTGAAAAGGGACTATTGGGTCGATGAGCGGATGGATCCGGACAAGTCTACACAGGCGGCAATCGCCTATCTTAAGGAGTTGCACCAAATATTCGGAGATTGGACCACGGCCCTGGCTGCCTATAACTGCGGGGAAAGAAGGGTTCTTAGAGTCATCAGATCCCAAAGGATCAACTACCTGGATAACTTCTGGGATCTCTATACAAGACTTCCCAGAGAAACAGCCTTCTATGTGCCCAAGTTCCTTGCAGTATTGCACATCCTGAACGATCCTCATTCCCATGGGATTGAACTTCCTCCAGTCGAAAAGGCCTTGGACGTTGATGTGGTCAGTATCGATAAACAGGTCCACCTTAAGACGATCGCCAAACGTCTAACGCTCCCTTACGATGCCCTAAAACAACTGAATCCGGAACTGCGGCACCACTTGACCCCCAAAAATCCCTATTCCCTCAAGGTCCCCAAGGGGCGAGGCGAAATCCTTCTCGCCAAGTTGGGAGATATCCCTGTCTGGCGTCCACCTGTACCGGACTATTATATCCATAGGGTCAGGCGGGGCGATTCTTTGTCCGAACTGGCCAAGAAATACAAGACATCGGTCCGCGCTATCATGGCTGCGAATGGATTGAGAAGAAAAGACTATCTGAAGGTCGGTTGGAAACTGAAAATACCGTCACGAAAAGGCCTGAAAAGCGCCTCAAAAAGACCTCCGGTTTATACGGCGTTGAAGGCAAAGGGAAAGTCTTTGGAGTATGTTGTTAGGAAGGGCGATTCTCTCTGGGAGATTGCGAGACGCTATAACACCACCACAAAGGCCATCAAATCCCAAAATCGCCTCGTAAACTCAAGGCTTAGAATCGGCCAGGTCCTCCAAATCACACCGGCTAGGATCCAAAGCGGGCCAACCCCGACCAAAAAGTACAAAGTCAGAGAAGGCGATTCCCCCTATCTCATCGCAAAAAGGCATAAGATGAATCTGGCAGCATTCCTCAGGTTAAATCATCTAACCCCCAGAAGTACCATATATCCCGGACAAGTCTTGCGGATCAGCGCTGATTAATCTTTCCCATGTCTCTGCCCGAATTTGAATCAAAGGACACGATTAGGAAACTTTGGTGGCTCCATGATTCCTTTTGGCACGCCGCCTTGGTCAAAGAAATCGGGCATGAAAAGGCCAATCGCATTAATCTGGATGTATCCGAAAAGATATTTCGTATGCTCACCAATTGGCTGCTCCGTGAGAAAATCATCCGACGCCCGAATTCGATTCAGGATTTGATGCACATCTTCAAAGTGGTCTGGAAAAATGCCTTCTTTGAAGAGCTCTATATAAACGAGCCCATTGAATATGACGGAAACACCGCGACCTGGGTCGGTTTCCAGTGTCATGCCTTTGATTCCCTAAGCAAGGCCAGTATGTTCAAGGGGTATGAATGTGGATGCCAGGCCCTTCGCAACGGGGTCATGAAGGCCCTGAAACTTAAGCCGTCTCACATGATTAGAGAAAGCTTAATAAAGGGAGAAGGCCGCTGCGTCATTGAAGTGCGGTTTGAAAAAGAAGGTGGATGAGGGAATCAGGGGCAATGGTTCCCAAGAAGATATTTTTTCAGAGCGCTATAGTATGTCCAGGATTTCGTCCAGGTGACGGATCCTAAAGTCGGGTTCAGGATCACCGGCAACCATAACCTCCTGATGATTTTCCACAAGCAACACCGTGAGTGCGCCGGCCGCATGGCCCGCCATGACGTCGAATCGAAAGTCACCCACCATCAACAAATCCGATACTAAAATCCCCATTTGATTGGCAGCCTGAATCACCCCATCAGGATGGGGTTTAGGAAGACAATCCTTTCTGGTGATGACGGCGGCGAAGTCCTTTAACGTGACACCTTTGAATCCTTCAAGTGAACAAAGAACCGAATTGAGAGTGTTCCGGGTGAGGATGCCCAGAGGGATGCCCCTATTTTTTAGGAGTCCCAGGCAATTTTCGGCTCCCCTGTTGGGCTTCGAGTTCCTCGCAGCCTGTTTTTCTCGTACCTCCAGGATCTCTTGAGGTTTTGCCCGGCTCTCCTTGGGCAGGGATTCAATAAACTCAAGGATGGGGGTGTCTATTGGACAACCGATCTCTTTTTTAATCGCAGGGAAATCCAGTGCTCCGGGGAAGGTCAAAGTCCCATCAAAATCAAAGAGGATACCCTGGATCTCGGTCTTGTTTTCAGTTTTCACAACGGTCATTCAGCTTCTAGTCCCCTTTTGTTGCGCACCCTGTCGCTCTTCCGGCAAAGCTCCCAAATAAGACACTGGGTGCGGTATTTACAGTAACCGGACGGATCAGAACAGACCTCGCAATGATCCAGGCATTCCTTACAATACCCCAATACCATCTTTTGACAGGTTACGTAAGCCTCGCGATCCGAATGAAATCGGCATTCCATTTGGTGCAGTCCTTTGTCTGTGTCGGCTGTTCGACATTTGAATCGTTTCCGAGACTATTCAATAGTAGTGAACATCAAGGTATCAGTCAACAAGTGAGACCTTTGCAAAACGCCCCCTTTTGCCCAATTTCTGTGTCAGGCTCAAATTTTAATCCTCAAAATACTACATGTATTCCTGGGGTTAAAATTGTTGCCTTCCTTGAACTTGAACAAAATTGGGCATTTTAAGAGGTCTCCGCGCAGTGTGCTGCTTTGAAGAGTAGCATCATTTTATAAGTCTGTATCTGGTTCTGCTCGGAGTTGAGGAACTCGGAATCTTCGAAGGGCCGTTTTTGAAGATCCCAGTTTTTTGCGTAGAGTAAGAAACAGCGGCTAGGTCGTAAAAGAACCTTGCCTCTGCTGTTGTAGAGTCAAGCCCTCCACCACCAAAAGTTTGGGATGTTCCAAGAGTAAGTATTTACAAATTATCCGGCGTCACCGCATCGGCTGTTCGACAAGCGTAAATTGTCGTTGTCCCTCCGAGTATTTTTGGTTACACTTGAACCTTTCCAAAGTTTATAGAGCTTGGAGACAACCACAGTAAGGACAGGATAATCCAATGAGTAATACGCTAGCCTTTATCATGGCCGGGGGAAGGGGCGAAAGGCTCATGCCTCTTACAGGAGATCGGACAAAACCCGCTGTGCCCTTCGGCGGAATATACCGGCTCATTGACTTTACACTGAGCAATTGCGTGAATTCACAAATCTACAAGATTATAGTCTTGCCCCAATACAAATCCCAATCCCTAAACGACCACCTCGAAGAGGGTTGGAATGTTTTCAGCCAAAAGATGGGCCACTTTTTAAAGTTGGTCCCACCTCAGCAAAGGGTAGGACTGGACTGGTATCGAGGTACGGCAGATTCCATTCGCCAAAACCTCTATCTTATTGAGCGCTTTGAGCCCGATAATGTTGTGATCCTATCGGGTGATCATATTTATAAAATGGATTACGGCCAGTTCCTGGATTATCATGTTGAGAAGGATGCCGATCTTACAATCTCCCTCCTGGAGGTGGGTGTTGACCTCGCCGGCCAATATGGCGTCGCAGAGGCTGACGATGATTATCGCATCCTGGATTTCAAGGAAAAACCCAAGGAGGATGTGAAAACGATCCCGGGCGATCCCAAACGCATACTCGCTTCAATGGGGATTTATATGTTTCGCACTGAAACCCTTATTGATATTCTCCGTTCAAGCACCGAAAATGACTTCGGGAAAGACATCATCCCTCAAATGCTGAAAGACTATGGCGTTTATGCCTACCCCTATCGACAATCCAACCATATTGAGGATTTTATCTATATGACGCTCGAAAACGGTGAACGCGAACTTCGAGTAGAGCCCAGCACACGGGATTCATCATACTGGCGTGACGTCGGCACTTTGGATGCATACTGGAATGCTAATATGGATCTAACCGGTGTGGATCCCTATTTCAATCTCTACGGAAGGAAGTGGCCGATGCACACTAATCAGATCTCGGCGCCCCCGGCAAAGTTTGTTTTTAGCAGCGAAAGAAAAGAGGACACTCGCGTTGGCAAGGCCCTGGACTCATTGGTGGCACCCGGTTGCATCATAAGCGGCATTGTACGCAATTCGGTATTGGGTCATAATGTCGTGGTGCGCAGTTGGTCGGCTATTGAAGAGTCGGTTATCATGGATGGCGTTGTGGTCGGACGTCACTCAAAAATAAAAAAGGCCATTATCGACAAATGGAATGTCATACCGCCAGAAACGGGAATCGGGTATGATCCAAGGGAGGACAGTAAACGCTTTAAGGTCACTTCGCGGGGAATCGTCGTTGTGCCGAAAGGGTATTTTCAAGACTAACCAGTTTCCATCCAGAAATGGCCCTTTTCCGCAATCTCGGCGTCAATCTGCGGGGTTGGTTGTGCGACGTACTACATGCACGTCTTCGCCCAATCCCTTGATTTGACTCAGGGCCATCCATGGCCCTGGCCCTACGGGCAGCTTTAAAGCTGTCCAATTCCGCTATCCTGCGGAATTGTCCTAGACCTTGCAAAAAATTGCTCATTTCCTAATATGAAACTCGTTGGCATTTAGTTTTATTGATTGAAGGACACTAACTAACCTTTTCCACCAAGTTCGTTGGTGGAAGCTGTTATAATAAGTCAAATATGGCCTTTGCATGTCTCTCAGCAGCTCCGCGGCTTTCCAAAATTGCCTGCCGGACCTTAGCCCCGCCTGCAACGAGTTTTTCAGGTTGCCCCAAATACCACATAGCCTTTTCAGCGAGGTCATCCGCGCTGTCAATTTGGATGCCCGCACCTGCCTCTTCAAGCAAGGCCTTTGCGTCCAAGAAATCCCCCATGGAGGGCCCATAAAAAACCACCTTGCCCCAGATGCCCGCTTCCAAGGGATTTTGTCCACCCAGGGGTACCAGACTTGCGCCGCAGAAATTGATGGTTCCTATACTATAGACTCTTTGGAGTTCCCCATAGCTATTCAGAATGACAACCGGCGCCGTACGCCTCGCACTGCGATCATCAAAGTCGGTCCGCAACTGGCATTCATGCCCCCGTCCTTTGACTAGGGCGGCAATATCAGTCGTCCGATTGATGTGCCTTGGTGCAATGATGAGGACCGTGTCAGGGTAACGGGTCAGGATTTTTTCGAAGGCATCCAAAACCATGGGTTCTTCTCCGCCTCGGGTGCTTCCGGCAACCATGACATTCTGAGAAGGACTAATATTTAAGATGCTTCGGATTTCAGTTTCAGCCGTATTATCGGCTTGTTTGATCATAAGATCGAATTTTGAATTACCATTAATTTTTATTTTTGTGCCCTCCGCTCCCATTGTTTTGATGCGATCCGCGTCTTCATCTCGGATCATGCTAAAGGCATCCACATGGCGCAGAACTTCTCGGAAGAAAGGCCGGAGACGGGCATATTGTTGAACGGATCGAGAAGAAATTCTGCCGTTGACCAGGACCGTCTTAATGCCCATGCGATGGGCTTCGGTAATCCAATTCGGCCAGAGTTCGGTTTCTAGAAAAACCATCACCTTGGGGTGTATTCTGGAAAGCGCCGTTCTTACGGAAAAGACGGTATCAATGGGTGCATAGATGATCGAAATTGGATCGGCAAAGGTCTTCTCAGCCAATTCTCGGCCATACTCTGTGACGGAGGACAACACCAGGTCGCAGTCAGGTAAAAGCCTGCGAAGATGGTCGATGATTGGCTCCGCGACGGTAACTTCCCCCAAAGAGGCAGCGTGTATCCAAATCCTTATTCCTTTTGCTGTCTTTTTGACAAGGGTGCGGGGGACGAATCCGAGACGTTCATGAAGCCCATTTTTATACCGCCCGCTTACCCGGGAAAAGAGCCAAAAGGGAGGGAAGAAGGTTAAGAAGAAACTTGATGCAAGAAATCTATAGGCTATGTAAAGGGGATTCATAGGTCAGTTCTGCTATCGAATAGGAGCTATGTTATCTCGTGAGAAGCAACCACATGGATGGGCACTGCAAAACGCTTGTGATGGATTTTCTATCAGGTCGTTAAGGTTCGCACCAAACGATCCGCCACAATCGAACCAAGCACTGCAAGACATTCTGCGTCAAGATAATTCGCCGCCGATCTGTCGAACAAAAGTTTGGAACTTGCGGGGAAATCCTCGTCTTTGTCAAAGAAAATAAGAAGCAAAGGCATCCTTGGAAGGGTTTGGAAAAAATAGCAGGCGTCACCTGATCCCAATTCTTCATAGGGCCTTCCACCGAGCAGGCCTGCACCCTTCGCGAGTTCCTTGATTCTCCCCCCGAATGACTTTGCAATATGCTGGTCCACATTGACCTGGTAGTAGCCGATAAAAAAGGCCGAATCCTTGAAGTCACGATAGGAGACCCAATCTCCTGTGAACTCACCTTGACCTGATTGGAGAACATAGTGACACAGGACAATCCTGGTCGAAACATCAGGCATTTTTCCGTCAGGCCGCCAAATTCCCTCATGATTAACGACATACCGTCTTTCAAGGAAATCCAAGGACCATTCTTTATCTTGTCGGTAACCTCCTACTAGGGACACGGACTCGGAGAGATTCACGGCACGCAGTCTTTTTACCAGTTCACTATAGACAATCTCATAATTGTCTTTCATTGGAGCAACATATAGGTCATTGGCAGTCTTCTGCCCTGGATTCTTTTGGATTTTAGAAAAATTCCCATCTTGATCAACATGGGCTTTCCATTATAGATTGTCGCTATAGGGAAACCAACAAAATTCGAATTGGGAGGAGAAAGGATGAAAAAAATCGAAAGGGCCATCATTAGCGTGACCGATAAGACAGGTGTTGCCGAATTTGCGAGTTCACTTTCAGAGTTTGGGGTCCAGATACTGTCCACGGGCGGAACCGCAAAAGTCCTGAGAGATAAAGGAATCAACGTCATGGACATCTCCCAATACACCGGATTTCCCGAAATGCTGGACGGACGGGTCAAGACGCTCCATCCAAAAGTCCATGGAGGTCTGCTCGGTTTAAGAGACAACCCGGATCATGTAAGCATGATGGGCGAACACGGCATCGAACCCATTGATCTAATCGTTGTGAATTTGTACCAATTCGAGAAAACGGTGGCCAAGGAAGGGGTAACCCTAGAGGAAGCCATTGAGAACATAGATATTGGCGGCCCTGCCATGTTGCGTTCTTCTGCGAAGAACTTCAGGGATGTCACCGTCATTGTTGATCCTGTCGATTATGAGATAGTTCTGAAAGAAATGGAGGCCTTGGGGGGGGTAACGTCACCAGAAACGAGATTCCGTCTCGCAAAGAAGGTGTTCAAGCTGACTCATGAATATGATGGGGCTATAACTCGGTATCTGGAAAATATAGAATGAAGGTAATTCAGCGGGTTGATCCGCCTGCTAATAATACCTCTTTTTTCGATTAATCTTACCGGCAAGCAAGCCAACGAAAAATACACCTGCCCCTGCTAGAAACCATCGAATCGTGCCTGTTCGGCGGAGTTGTTCGTTTTCGTCACGGAGTTCGCTCACCTCTTTGGTCAGTTTTGCATTTTCATTTTGAAATTTCTCATGTTCGCTGATCAGGTCTACGACATCCTTTGACTTCTCAAGCAGGCCCTCATATTTTTTTGTCACCTCATCCAATGCCTTTGACTTGTTCGTGGCTTCTTCTCTTAGATCTTTCACAATTTGCTCTAATTCATTCAGCGCCGTTGCATGCTGCTCCTTGGCCGTCTGAAGTTCTTCCAAAAGGGGTTCTTTCCCTTTCTCCAAAATGCTCATGGTATCTTTGAGTTGTTCGATTTCCTCTTTCAGACCCTTAATGATTTTGGGTTTGGGGATCTTGGAGGTTATATATTGCTTGGGGACCCAGCCTACCACCCCTTTCTCGGTGCGTACCTTTAGGTAGCGGTCCTCTTCCTCAAAGACATCGACCGGGGTATTGCTATTTAAGGTCCTGATAACCGCATAATCAGTTCCGGGACCTTCACGGAGCGTCACCCTGAGAAAATCTGTAATATATCTCCTCTCAGCCTGTGCATACCCCGTGAAAAATGATAATGAGGCAATGATTGCAAAAAGAAAAGAGAGGATTGCTCTTTTAAGTATTGTGCTTACCATTCTCATGCTCCGTGGATTCGTTAGTAACCTTCTCGCAAAGTCTCCAGGGTAGAATGCGGAATTTTATATTAATTGGTGTAAACGCTATAGGCTCAAACTAGATACCCAAATAAGAAAAAATGCAATAAGTATGCCATTTTATGCGTTTCTTTGTCAGTCCTTGCGTTATTTTAGGTCTTGCCGGCCATGGCTCGGTTCATAGGCGAATTCACCCTGATGCACGCTTCAACGATTCTAAATCGCTAGGACATCCTGAGACACATTTTTTCAGCATAAAGGACAACGAACATTTGCATATCTATCAATATCCACCCGGGTTGTAAAGTGATAAGCAAGAAAGAGCCTGAAAACACAAGGCATTTGAAATAATCTCGTGTTTGGGGATTAGGTAATTTGCATTGATAAAACTCATCCAGAATACTAAAATTCAGGGAATTGGAAAGGAACGGAGGGTTGAAATATGGACCTCTTAGAAGGGATTAAGACCAGGAGGAGCACAAGGGCATTTATGGATCAACCTATCGACAAAATGACGCTGAAAGAGTTAATTACCTTGGCTGGCCAGGCGCCCTCCGCAATAAACCTTCAGCCGTGGGAACTGACAGTGGTTTCCGGGAAAGAAAAGGAAAGACTGAGCCGTATCCTTGTCAAGCGGATGAAGGAAAAAAACATCTCATGCGGCCCCGGGGTCAAGCGGCCACTTGATGAACGGTTTATGAATCGTCAAAGGGGACTCCTAGAATGCATACGCCCCTATTTGCCGGAAGATACCCGTTTTCTGGACTTCATCAATGAGGGCAGCTGCAAATTCTACGGCGCCCCTACAACCGTAATCATTCTCCTCGACAAGGTTTTTTCCTCAGCTCGGCTAACAGACATCGGTGCTCTGGTTGGCTATCTGGTCCTTGCAGCGCATGCCCTGGGTCTGGGTACCTGCCCGATCGGTCTTATTACGGCCTTTGATGATGAGATCAGGGAATTTTTGAATCTCCCGGAGGAGAAAAAAGTGGTCTTGGGCATCGCAATCGGATATGCGGACCCGGGAGCACCGGTTAATAAGGCAAAATCGGACAGGGTCCCCTTGGAAGAGCTGGTAAAGTGGCGGGAATAATGAAAAAGGAACAGGCAGGGGCAGACGTAGGCGTCGTATTTTCCTCCGGGTTTTTCGGTTTCTATGCCCACGCAGGGTTTCTTTCGGCCATCCGCAAGCTGGGTATCAAGGCAGACGGATATGCGGGCAGTAGTTCCGGCGCCATTTTGGCAGCGATGGCTGCATCAGGAATGAGCGACTCAACCATCAAGGGAATCCTTTTCAATCTGAGAAAAGGAGATTTTTGGGACCCCGACCCATGGCCATCCATCCTGAGGGGGGCGTTCAAACTCTTCAAGGGAACGACTGGATATCTCAGGGGGGAAAGTTTCGGAAAATTACTGGAAAAACTCCCCATAGAAAGGATCGAAGACTGCCCCGTCCCCCTTGCCATTGTCTCAACGAACCTGAGCCTCAAGAAAGAGATGGTATTTACGCGGGGGAATCTGAGAGACGCGGTACGGGCCTCGGGCTTGGTCCCTTTGCTTTTTAAACCTATGGAAATCGATGGGGCATTTCATGTGGACGGGGGTATTGTAAATAAAGCCCCAATTAAGGCCCTGGTCGATTTGGTAGGGGCGACAAGAATCATTGTCCACTTTATCGCTTCCGGTGATATAAGAGAAAATAGGGATCAATTCTTGACCAGCAAGCTGACGCCCTTCCATATCCATCAGTTGGCCGTTAATATCGCACGTCAGGAGTCCTATAAGCGACAGTGCGAAATACTGGAACAAAGAGGCGTTGAAATCATAAAGGTCGAAACCGACACGCCCACCATAGGCCCAAACAGACTTGATAACGGCCCTTTGGCTTTTGAAAGGGCGCGTAAAACCACACTTGAAGTGCTTTCGCAAAAGGCACTTTGACTCTTGAGTACCGCATGCATTGACTTAATGAGGGCCTTGTTCCTATAATTCTCTAAAGAAGGAACATCTGGAATTCACAATTCGAAATATATTGAGAAGAGACCTATGCAAAATGCTCAATTTTGGTCAAGCTCAAGGTCGATGAGGATTCTAACCACAGAAATACTAGAAGTATTTTGAGGATTAAATTCCGAGTCTGAAGAAAAGATTGGGTAAAAGAGGGCGTTTTGCATAGGTCTTGAGAATTGATGCTCGGGCGATGTACAGGCCCTGTGCAGAAAGGACGAATCATGTATCAAAAGATAATGGTGCCGTTAGATGGGTCGGATTTAGCCGAGTGTGTTCTCTCTCATGTGGAGGTCATTGCAAAGGGATGCCAGATTGTGGATGTCATATTAGTAAGGGTCGTTGAGCCTGTACAAATGCCCCACAGCGTGCCCGGCAGAGGGGAGTTTGCCTTTAGTGAGAAGGACCTCAAAAACATAGAGGAACATAGAAAAGAAGCCGCAGAAGAATACCTCGACAATCTTGCGAACAGGCTTAAATTCGATGGCGCGAAGCTTCACGCCCAAGTACTCTACGGGCAGGCGGCGGAGAGCCTTGCCGAGTATTCGGAGACAAACAACATCGACCTTATTGTCATCGCCACACACGGGCGTTCAGGCGTGAGCCGATGGGTCTGGGGGAGTGTCGCTGATCGGATTCTTCGTTCATCCTGCGTGCCGGTGATGATGGTACGGGCACCGGGATGTGTTCCAGGCGTATAGGGCAAATGAGGAAATGTTGCTTCGCGAGAATGCTGGAGACACAGATTATTTAGGCGCCAATTTTTCTTTAAAAGATGAACATCGAACATCGAACATAGAATGTTCAACATAGAATGAAATACAAACATCCAATGCCGAGCATTTAACAGCTAGTTCTATTTTTTTCAGCCATTTTAAATCTCGCAACGAAAATTATAATTAATTCTTCCGTTTCCTATAAGTTATCAATTAGTCGTTCAGGTCTTTTGATGAGTGGTACGCGTTAAATAAGACTGAACAATCTCTTGGTCTCCCTAATATTCTTTCATGCTATTCTTGCACTTTTCTTTGTCTTTCATTCAATATTCGATGTTGGATGTTAATCGTTTTCAATACTTTTCCACCGTCCATCCAGCATAAAGAAACATAGTGCCTATGACAATAAACATCGCAAATTAGAAGAGGACATCCATTAATCCCGTAATCGAATCGACACCAATAAGTTCCATATCTTCCAAATGACCGCAGCTCACTTTATTGCTTTTTGGAATAATACACTTTGTGAATCCCAATTTTTTGGCTTCTTTGATCCGCAACTCGGGTTGGCTCACACCCCGCACTTCTCCAGCAAGGCCCACTTCTCCGAAGATAATCGAATTCGGGTCCACAAATCTATCCGAGAAACTGGAAATCATGGCCGAAATAATGGCCAGATCCGCCGCCGGTTCATCCACCCTTAATCCGCCAGCCACATTCACAAAAATATCCTGATCTCCCATTTCCATGCCAACCCTCTTTCCTAAGACCGCAACCAAGAGCGATATGCGGTTGTGATCTATGCCTATGGAAGTCCGGCGTGGCATGCCCAATGGGCTCGGACCCACCAAGGCCTGTATCTCAACCAAGACCGGCCTCGTTCCTTCGATACAGGGTATCACCACAGATCCGCTGATCCCGTCAGGTCGCTCCTCCAGGAAGATCCGTGACGGATTGCCGACCTCACCCAGCCCGTCATCCTTCATCTGAAAGACACCGATCTCGTTGGTGGGGCCGTAGCGGTTTTTGACGGCGCGAAGGATCCTGAAGGCATGGGTGCTGTCCCCTTCAAAATAAAGCACGGTATCCACCAGGTGTTCCAAAACTTTAGGACCTGCTATGGCGCCATCCTTTGTCACATGGCCGATGAGAACCGTTGGAACGCCCGACTTTTTCGCCCAGTTTTGGAGCCGGGAAGACACCTCTCTTACCTGACCGACACTGCCCGGAGCCGAGGGAAGGGCGTCGGTGTAGACAGTCTGAATCGAATCTACGACAAAGAGATTCGGCCTTAAGGCTTCCATCCTCTCCATGATCTCTTCGATGCAGCTTCCTGTTAAAAGGTAGAGGTCCTTTGACTGGATGTTTAGGCGTTCGGCCCTTAACTTGATCTGCTGGGGAGATTCCTCGCCTGAAAGGTAAAGACACGTCAGACCGGAGGTCGAAAGCTTGGCCGCCACCTGAAGAATAAGAGTGGACTTGCCGATGCCGGGATCTCCTCCTATCAGGATCAAAGAGCCGGGCACCACGCCCCCGCCGAGGGTGCGGTCAAACTCATGAATCCCTGTCTGGAATCG
The DNA here is from genome assembly GCA_964459445.1 of uncultured Desulfobacteraceae bacterium. Lineage (GTDB taxonomy): Bacteria > Desulfobacterota > DSM-4660 > Desulfatiglandales > HGW-15 > CAYWMP01. The sequence goes on along the minus strand of CAYWMP010000001.1, from coordinate 74,250 downwards.
ATGCTGAGGATCGAGGGAAATGGAATCAATGGGTTCAGGTTGCCCAGTCTGAGAAGGGCTCCGGCCTTTGCCTTTCGGCGGTTCAAATTCCTCAATAAAAGCGTTCCATTGTCCGCAATCGGGACACTTCCCCATCCACTTGGGGGTTTGATATCCACAACTTTGACACGTGAATACGGATTTGTCTTGCTTTCCCATGGTCAGTTCATTTTGCGAATTAACTAAAGGTATTCATGACCCGCCATTTTTGTCGATTCTGATTTCTTAGTCAATTTAAATAGTCAATTTAAAACCAGGCGAAACTGATACCCCGATAGAGGATCAGGGGCGGTCCCGAATATTGACAAAGATAAGGGGCGATGTTAATTTACCACCTTAAGAAACTTACGGATGGCCGAAAGGAGAATCTCAATGGCTGATATTTTGGAAGTCACAGATGAGAGCTTTGAATCAGAGATAATGCAATCGGAAACACCAGCAATGGTGGATTTCTGGGCAGCATGGTGCGGCCCCTGCCGAATGGTTGCACCGGTGGTTGAAGAATTGGCAACGCAATATCAGGGTAAAATAAAGGTTGCCAAGATGGATGTCGACCAAAACAGGCAGACGCCTGCCAAATTCGGCATCAGAAATATACCTACTCTCATACTCTTCAAGGATGGAGAGGTGGCCCAGACCATCGTCGGAGCTCAACCCAAAAGCAGTATCGAAGAAGGACTCAAAAAGCTCCTCTGATTATGGGAAACCCCAAGGGTGGATAGTGTGGCCCTCCCGAACTTTCGGACGCGAAGACACCATTTTGATGGCCCGCTAAAGAGCATTCTGCGCAAAACACCAATCAAGAGAGGCATGGATTTGAAATGGCCAGGGAACAGGTCCCCTAGTTAGGCGGTAAACAGATCAAAGCAATATTAGAACCTGGAGTATAAGTAAATGGAAAAACCGAATATTTTATTAAAGACTTTTCTGTTGGGTCTTATAGCGGCTTTTCTTCTGGGGGGATGTGCGTCCTTTGATAACCTCAAGGGCTATTTCTTCGGAGAAGAGGAAGAATTAAGCGCGCCTGAACTCATGGCTGAAGGCATGGAGAAAATGGAAAGCGGCAATTACACGGATGCGGTCGACGCTTTCCAGAATCTAAAAGATCGCTACCCCTATAGCGGATATGCCGTAGTCGCTGAATTGAAAATGGCGGAGGCCTTATTTAGGACTGAACAATATGACGAGGCTATTGAGGCCTACGACGAGTTCGAAAGACTGCACCCTAAAAATGAAAACATCCCCTATGTCATCTATCAAAAGGGCATGAGCCATTTCTTACAGATGTCTACCATCGACAGAGAGCAATCAAACACCTATAAAGCAAAGGAAGAATTTGAGCGTCTTATAAAGAGATTTCCCAGGGATCCCTATGCCAACAGGGCCCGGAAGAATATTCGGAAATGCCTCATATACCTTGCAGAATATGAATTGCTGGTGGGCCATTTCTACTACAAAATGGGGAGATATCAGGCAGCGCTGGACAGGTACAGTTACATTATCAAAAACTACCCGGACATGGGACAGTACCACGAAGCCCTTGAATATATCAGTAAATGCAAGGCCGAGCTTGCGGGAAAGAAAGAGTAGAACTACCGCATTACTACTTCCCTTCTGCCTCTACCATGTCATAAACCGATTCCAACGCAAGTCCGAGTTTATCAGGACGGCTCCCACCCCCTTGGGCCATATCCGGACGTCCCCCGCCTTTTCCACCTACGATAACAGATAACCGGCTGATGATCTGCCCTGCCTTGAACCTATCCATCAGATCTTTGGTCACCAGGCATATGAGCATGGCCTTGCCCTGACCCTTGGCCCCTAGAACAATGATGCCCGATACCAGCTTGTCTTTGAGTTGATCTGTAAAATCGCGCATTTCTTTGGGCGAACCTGCTTCCACTTCCTGGGTCAAAACCTTGATCCCTTTTATCTCTCTGACGCCGGAAATCAGATCCGTTGATTTGCTCGTGAGAATTTTTGCTTTGAGGGATTCAATCTCCCGGTCCTTTTCCTTGTTTTCTTTGAGCAGCCGTTCAACTCGATCCAGCAATTGATCCGGCGAGGCCTTTAATAAGGACGCAATTTGCTTTAAATTCTCGTCCTGACGTTGGTCATGTTCGAGGGCCGCTTTGCCTGTCAGTGCCTCTATTCTTCGGAGATTGGCGCCGATGGCACTTTCGCTCAGGATTCTGAATAGACCGATATCCCCGGAACTCGCGGTATGGGTCCCGCCACAGAGTTCCATGCTTACCCCATCTCCGAGGCGAACAAGCCGGACCGTCTCCCCATACCTCTCCTCAAAGATGGCCATAGCGCCTGTGGTCATGGCATCCTCGCGAGACATCACTTCCGTGGTCAGGGGTAGATTCCCACGGATATGCCTGTTAACCACGTCTTCGATTTCTTTGAGTTTTTCCGGGTCAACCTGGGCAAAATGGCTGAAATCGAATCGAAGTCTATCCGGGGCCACCAGGGAACCCGCTTGTTTTACGTGATCTCCCAACACCTCCCTGAGAGCCGCATGCAACAGATGGGTGGCTGTGTGGTTAGATTCCGTAGCTTTTCTCGTTTCGGCATCAACGCGGGCTTCAATTTTAACTCCCGATGCGAGGCTGCCCACTTTCATGAGCCCCTTGTGGACAACAAAGTCCATCCCGAATTTGAGGGTATTTGTGACCTCCAAAACCATATCTTCGGAAACCAATCGGCCCTTATCTCCGACCTGGCCGCCGGCCTCTCCATAGAAGGGGGTTTTGTCCAAAACGATTTCGACCGCATCTCCCTCCTTTGCAGCGGATGATTCCTTCCCGTTCTTGAGTATCTCGATGACTTTGGATTTGGTGTTCAGGGTTTCGTAACCCAGGAATTGTGTTTTTACGCCCTTAGCCGTTAGTTTGCGGTAGGCTTCGGGAACCTCCTCTTCGCCGCTGCCTTTCCAGGCAGCCTGGGATTGCATCCTCTGTTTTTTCATGGCCTCGTCATAGCCGGCCATGTCTATCGTGAGTCCCTCTTCTCGAGCAACATCCTGAACGATATCCAAAGAAAGACCGTAGGTGTCGTATAGTTTAAAGGCGAGGTTCCCGGGGATGATCGTATCCCCCTTGTCCTTTATCCCTTCAACATTTTCTTCAAGGACCTTCATGCTGTAAAAAAGCGTATCGGCGAATCGCTTTTCTTCATTCATGAGGATGCCTTCAATGAAACTCTTTGAAGAGACAAGATCCCCGTAATCCGGACCCATCATCTCGATGACCTTATTCGCCACAATGGGGAAAAAGGGATCTTTGATGCCAAGGACGTGACCGAATCTAATCGCCCTTCGAATAATTCGCCTGAGGACATATCCCCGCCCTTCGTTGGAAGGCATCACACCGTCGCCAATCAGGAATGCGGCGGCACGGGCGTGATCCGCGATTACTTTGAAGGAAACATCATCCTTATTGTTTTCCCCATACTTTTTCGCGGATATGTCTTCGATTCGACCGATGATGGGTAGAAACAGGTCAGTATCATAATTAGAAAAGACACCTTGAACCACGGCTGTAATTCTTTCCAAACCCAACCCCGTATCAATATTGGTCTTGGGAAGAGGGGTGAGATCTCCGTTTTGAGATCGTTCGAACTGCATGAAAACCAGGTTCCAGATCTCCAAATACCGATCGCAATCGCACCCGGGGGCACAGTCGGGTTTTCCACAACTCAGGGCTTCACCCTGATCGATCAATATCTCCGAGCAAGGGCCGCAGGGTCCGGTATCCCCCATTGCCCAAAAATTGTCCTTTTCTCCAAGCCGGACGATCCTCTCGGAAGGAAGGCCTACTTCTTTTTGCCAGAGTTCATAGGCTTCATCATCGTCTTTGAAGACGGAAGCGTATAGTTTGTCTGCAGGGAGTCCATAACCTTCGGTGAGGAGTTCCCATCCCCAGTTGACGGCCTCTTTTTTGAAGTAATCGCCGAAGGAGAAGTTGCCGAGCATCTCGAAAAAGGTGTGATGCCTGGCAGTGTATCCGACATTTTCCAGGTCATTGTGTTTCCCTCCGGCGCGTACGCATTTTTGGGAGGTGACCGCACGCGTGTAGTCCCTGGCTTCCTCTCCGAGGAAAACGCTTTTAAATTGAACCATCCCCGCGTTGGTGAATAAAAGCGTGGGATCATCCTTTGGAACCAGAGATGAACTGCTGACCTGTTCATGGCCCCGGGCCATAAAGTAATCAAAGAATTTTTGCCTTATTGATCTAAAGTCCATTCATTATTCCTCTATATCCATAATCCGGCGCTGAAGGATCTTGAGTAGCAATTAGTGTGCCTTTATTCCCCTTTCTCTTCCTTCTCCTTGTCCTCTGCATCACCGGCCTGTTTTTTGAGTCCCGTTTTATCCATAATGGCGGCTGCGATATTCTCCATAATATCTCCGTTTTCAGCCAAAAACCGTTTCACGTTCTCTCTCCCCTGGCCCAATCTTTCTCCACTGTAGGAATACCAAGCGCCGCTTTTTTCAACAATTCCCAGGGATACGCCCAGATCGAGGATATCGCCTTCTTTTGAGATGCCTTTTCCATAGATAATATCGAATTCGGCATCCTTGAAGGGCGGCGCAATTTTGTTTTTCACGACCCGAACCCTTGTTCTGTTTCCAACGGCTTGATCTCCTTCCTTGATAGCGCCTATTCGTCGGATGTCCAGTCGTTGGCTTGCGTAGAATTTTAAGGCATTGCCGCCGGTTGTGGTCTCAGGATTCCCGAACATGACGCCGATTTTTATTCTTATCTGATTGATAAATATGACACAGGTCCTGGATTTGCTGATGGTCCCCGTCAGCTTTCTCAAGGCCTGGGACATCAATCGTGCCTGGAGTCCCACGTGCGAATCGCCCATCTCACCCTCAATTTCAGCCCTAGGAGTCAGGGCAGCAACTGAGTCGATAATGAGGAGGTCTATGGCGCCGCTTCTGACGAGGATTTCGGCGATATCCAGACCCTGTTCGCCCGTATCGGGTTGGCTGACCAACAGACTATCCACGTCGACACCCAATTTCCTGGCATACCCTACATCGAGGGCGTGTTCTGCATCCACGAAGGCGACCATGCCTTCATTGGTCTGTGCTTCGGCAGCGATGTGCAAGGCCAGGGTCGTTTTCCCGGATGACTCCGGGCCGTATATTTCTACCACTCTCCCCCGTGGAACGCCGCCGATGCCGAGGGCGAGATCAAGGGCAATTGATCCCGTCGAAATGGCCGGTATATCGATCACCTTCTCCGCGCTCATCTTCATGATTGAGCCCCGTCCAAACTGCCGCTCTATCTGCGAGATGGCTTGCTCGACCGCTTTGTCTCTATCCATCTGATTTGCCATGCTCTTACCCCCTTTATTGCTTTGTCAGTTGTCGATCGTCATGGTTCATTTGCACACCTCGAGCCTCTGTGGAAAGGTCCGAGGTCTTCATTATTTTTCTTTTCCCTACTGCCGCCTGTCAATCGTCAATCTACACTATTCAATATTCAACAATTAATATTCAATGGTCAATAGTAACTAAGCGGTTTTGGTAAATTCATTACTGTGTAGGCTGATAAAAAATACCTTAGATGTTAGGCGCACGAAATCCCGAGGAATGAGTCGTACATAAAGGTACGTCGCCATGACGATCCGCCTTCGCCAAGGCTTCGGCGCGACAAGAAGATGAAGTGCAACGCCGCTCTTCGGCTTTGCTCAGGGCCGTGAGCCTGTCGAACGGCAGATGAGCGTTTTTTAACAGCCTGCAAGGGGAAAGGCGGCAATTTTAGAGTACACCGCCCCGCTTGGCTTAAGATCACTTCTGAAAAGGATCAGTTCGTTTAAAGGACACTCCGGGGTTGTCAGGGATTCATGCTCGGCAATGAGTGCCTCCAGGTGCTTAAGGGCTTTCCCTATTCTACGAAATCGCCCCAGGGTGAGATGGGGTCTGAACGCCCTCTTTTCCTGTTTGACCCCAAAGGGCCTCAGACTTTCCTGAAGGGAATCCCTTAAACTTCCCATCCTTTCGATGTCGCCATCCAGCCCCACCCATAGGACCCTCGGTTTACGCCTGTTCGGGAAACATCCTACCCCTTTCAAGGATACAGAAAAGGGATCAAAACTCAAACAAACTTTCTCCGCCGCATCTCTGAGGGACGGAATCTCATCTTCTCTGATGTTGCCCAGGAAGACAACCGTGAGATGGATATTCTTAGGTTTGACCCATCTAACGTCCAGAGGAGATTTCCTGAGTTCACCGGAAACTTGAACGACGACCTTCCTAATATCCTGTGGCAACTCAAAGGCCAGAAAGGAACGGATCTCCATTCAGGTACCTTCTCACCCAATCCAGGGCCATCATGGCCGTGTTTTGCTTGATCTGCTTCCTTGTCCCCCAAAAGCGATACTTGCCGGAGGATGTCCTATCCGATTGAGCGAGCCCTATATGGACGGTGCCCACCGGTTTATCTTCTGTTCCTCCATCGGGGCCCGCAATGCCGGTTACCGCCAGACCGATGTCTGAGTTCATCCCTTTTCTGACACCTTCAGCCATCTCGCGCACGGTTTGGTCGCTAACTGCACCATGTTTATTAATTGTCTCAGGTGAGACTCCGAGCAGATCGACCTTGGACCGGTTGCTATAAACCACCATCCCCCCAAGGAAATAGTTGGAACTGCCCGAAACATTGGTCAAAAGATTTCCAATAAGGCCTCCGGTGCAGGATTCGGCCAAGGCGACGGTCCGGTTCTTGACCCGAAGCAGTTCTCCCACAACCTCTTCCATGGTCTGATTCTCTGAAGCGAACACATAGGGCCCAACGCGTGAACGTATCTCCTTTTCCATGTCTTTCAATTCTTTCATCACTTCAAGCTCATCGTCACCACGCATACTGATGGTAATGTGGTTTTCAGGGAATTGGGGATAGAATCCCAGATTAAGGGGCATCGCCCTATTCGGGAGATCCTTCAGGATTTCGGCGATGTTTGGTTCATTGAGGCCGTAAAGCTTTAAGATTTTTTGTCGAAAGACAGGAAGGGTCTTGTAATGGGTTAGCAGGTTAGGGAGAACGACTTTATCCATGAGGTACCGCATCTGATCCGGGACTCCCGGCAGGAAGTAGAGCCGGACATCGCCTTCCTTCAATGAAAACCCGCACACGGTTCCGTTAGGACTTAGGAGCCTTGACCCTTCCGGCATCCATGCCATCTTTTCCAGGGAGGGCGACATCTCGATACCTCTGGCCTCAACATAGCTTTTGATCTGATCGAACATCTGTTTATCCAGGCAGAGGGACCGGTTCAGGGCGCCGGCAGCAATCTCGCAGGTCATGTCGTCTTCGGTAGAGCCGAGGCCGCCGGTAATGATAATGAATCGCGACTCCTTCAAGGCCCTCGTCAAGACATGGGTGAGTCTCTCCTGGTGGTCGCCAACCGTACTAATACGCGTGACCTTCAATCCCGAAGCCGTGAGTCTCCCCGCCGCATACCAGGCATTATGATCCACAGTTCTGCCTGAAGTAAGCTCGTTACCTATGGTTATGATCTCACCGTGCATTAATTCACCCGATTGTACTATGGTACTCAGGATGTTCCGCTCAACTGTATGAGCGACAGGACGATCCTCAAGCTGAGATTGGCATAAATCCCGGCCAATATGTCATCCAGAACAATACCAGCGCCTCCCTTTATTCTCTCCAGACGTCTAATGGGGAATGGTTTCAGTATGTCGAAGATGCGGAATAGGACGAATCCTATGAATAGACTGAACCAGGTTATGGGTATGAAGAGTAGGGTCAGAAGAAATCCGGCTACTTCATCAATAACGATTTCCGACGGATCATCTCTTCCAAGGATCTCTCGGCTCAAACCTGAAATCCAGATTGCCAGCAGGGTGAAAGCCAATAGGAAAAGAACGGCAAAGTTCGGTCTGAGAGCGCTTGAGATCAGAACCAAGGGCACAGCGCCCAGGGTTCCGAAAGTGCCCGAGGCAATGGGCATCAATCCGGCACCGAACCAAGAAGCCAAGATCAATGCCGCCTTTCCCGGAATGCCGGCATTGATAAAGGATGCTTTGAAGGTGAACTTAACAGAATGGGTTTGCGACATCAAGATTTCAGTATTATCAATTAACCTTTAACCTGCCCGAGGCGGGCAGGCAGTGAATCCTTCAACCACGAACCAGAGTCGTTACGGTTTGTTTTCCGACATAACCCAATGGTAGATTTCTTTGATGGGAAGACCCTTTTCTTCTGCGATTTTTTTGCATGCCTCATATTCGGGCAGAAGGGAAAAGGACCCATCGGGTTGAATCACCTTCTTGACCTTGAGACTTCCCCAGGGACTGTCGAGTTCTGTTGTCGCGCGATCGAGGATTTTTCTTTGGCTGTACCTGAAGCGGATGCCCAGCGAACTGGATTCTTTAAAAAGGATATCCATCAGGTCGTCCTTCTGATGGGGTTTGCCTATGACCTGCACTAGAATCCCCGGGCGGTTCTTTTTCATTTGGACCGGACAGAATAGGACGTCCAAAGCCCCGCCGGCAAACAGTCGATCCATGAGATAGCCCAACCATTCAGGGTTTGTGTCATCCAGATTCACCTCAATGATGACCACGGTTTCTACTCTTTCGTCCGTCTGTTCCCGCCCCATCAGAATGCGCAATAGATTGGGTCTGTCCGGAAGATCATGGCTCCCGACGCCGTACCCCACCTGATCGAGTACCATTGGTGGCATGGCGCCAAAGGATCGGGCAAGGTTTTTGACAAGGGCCGCCCCTGTGGGTGTGACAAGCTCAAATTTGAGGCCCGACTCATAGACCGGAATGCCCTTTAAAAGGGCGATGGTCGCGGGCGCAGGGATTGGAATCCTGCCGTGTTGCGTGTTAACAAAGCCTGAGCCAAGGGGAAGAGACGAGCAGTAAATGGAAGAAAGCCCCAGAAATTCGATCCCAAAGACCGCGCCTACAATATCAACAATGGAATCCGCGGCCCCTACCTCGTGAAAATGGACCTCTTCAGGCGGGCGGTTGTGGATCTTTCCCTCTTCCCTGGCGATATCGCTAAATATCTCGATGCACTTGTCTTTGACGTGCTGGCTCAATTCCCCGGCCAGTATAATTTCGCGAATATCAACCAGTCCCCGGCCGGTCTGCTTAGACTTATCTACGCGGACCACGAACCTGGTTCCGAAAAGGTGGTTCTTCTCTTTCCTTTCTGCTTCAAGCGTATAGCCCTCAAGGGGGAGGGAGCCCAAGGCGTTCTTCAGCTCTTCAAAGGGAAGTCCGGCATCCAGAAGCGCGCCCAAAAACATGTCGCCGCTAATGCCGGAAAAACAGTCTAGATAAGCAGTTTTCATAATTCATAATCCAACGGTTTTTGTAAGGATAAGACCTCTGTTTTTTTTAACAGCCCAAATAGGGGAAGTCAATGAATGGCGCCCATTTGTATGGAGGATTTGGGGTTTTCAAGAGAAGGGTTGAGTTTGTGAGAAGTCGGGTAGAAAGGGTGAAGAATGCTCTGTGTCAAGGGCTTGCTCCTCGGGAAACTGGACATACAGGTTTTGAAAACCCAGGTCCGTGGCGTGATTGAAGACCTTCCGGAACTCATCAAGAGACAGGGTGCGATTTAGATCTTTATCCTTTTGGAGCAAGACCGGCTGGTATTGGGACATGAGGCTTAGAGGTAAGGTGTTCCCAAATTCCAAGTACAGCATGGACAAGGCGCTGATTGAATTTTCAATGTGACCTGGAAGTATCAAGTGCCTGACCAGGACCCCTTGCTTGGCCAGTGATGTCTCGTCTTGTGCAGCATCAAGGAATCCCTTTTGTCTCACCATTTCCGAAATGGCATCAAGGGCAACCGAAGGATAGTCTTTGGCCTTGGATAGCCGGGTCGATAGTGTCGCATCGGCATATTTGAAGTCAGGCAGATAAATGTCCGCATAGTCCTCTGCAATCTTAAGCCATTGTGTCGATTGGTATCCGGACAGATTGTAAACAAGCGGTAGCTCATAACCTCTGTCTCTTAGGCGGTTCATGAGGGTAAAGGCATAGGGCCAGAAATGGTCAGGGGTTACGAAATTGACATTATGAACCTGATGTCTATCGATCATCTCTCTGATTCTTTCAAATAGTTCGTTCAAGTCTAGAGACTCGCCCATGCTCTGGTTAGATATCTGGAAATTTTGACAAAAGGAACACCTAAGGGAGCATCCCGAAAAGAAGACCGTTCCCGATCCATGTGTACCGGTGATCGGGGGTTCCTCGCCGAAGTGCGGTCCAACATAAGCGACGCGCAAATCACTATTCTCTCCACAAAAGCCTTTCCGGGCATCGGCTCCAATGGCAAGGCGGTTTACCCCGCAGTTTCTGGGGCACAGCTCGCAAGCCTCAAAGAGATCCAGCCAATCTCCGATATTGTTTGTTAACTTAGAGGGCATCTCCAATTAAAACTCCATGTTTTGGTTTGACCACTTTGAGCATAGTAGATATAAAATGAATTAATTTCAAATGCCGATTCATGGGCCAGGTTCGCCGCCCAAGAGCCAAATCCCAATTAAGAATCGCTTGACTTTTAAGTAAGCTTTCACTAATCACCACCGTTGGTTCGATGAAGGTGGATAAAAGGGAAGAGATTAAAAACTCACACCCCAAAAAAATATATTAAGGTGGTACCATGGAATACTCGATAAGCCCTGAAGGTGAAAAATTTAAACTCCCCGATGAGGAAGACTACAAAAAGGAATACGAGCGGCTCTTGAAGCTTGTTAATGAACAGCGTAAGAAGGGCCGTGAGATCGTTGTTGTGATGGGCCTTGGATTTGTTGGCGCTGTTATGGCAGCGGTTGTGGCCGATTGCGTGGATAAAAAGACCGGCAAACCTAATAAGTTCGTTATCGGCATGCAGAGACCGAGCAACCGGAGTTTTTGGAAGATCCCGCTATTTAATCGAGGGCTTTCTCCAATCAAGGCAGAAGATCCAGAAGTGGCGCCCATGATAGAGCGCTGCGTAAATGAAAAAAAGACTCTCACTGCGACCTTTACCTACGATGCCTTGAAACTGGCTGATGTACTCGTTGTGGATGTTCAATGTGATTTCCTCAAACAAGAATTGGGTAATTTGAAAAGCGGGCATGCAGACATCAGTGCCCTGGAGCAGAGCTTCAAGGTCATAGGGGAATATATTAATCCCGAATGCCTTGTGCTGATCGAAACAACGGTTCCTCCGGGAACAACCGAGTATGTTGCATACCCCATTGTCAAAAAGGCCTTCAAGAAGAGGGGCATAAAAGAAGAACCTCAGTTGGCTCACAGTTTTGAAAGGGTTATGCCGGGCAAAAACTATGTCGGTTCGGTCAGGGATTTTTGGCGCGTGTGCAGCGGCATCAATGGCGAAAGCCGGGACAAGGTCACAAAATTCCTGTCCGAGGTGATTAATGTGGACAAATTTCCATTAACGGTCCTCGACAGACCGCTTGAAAGTGAAACATGCAAGATCGTTGAAAACAGCTATCGGGCGACTATCCTGGCCTTTCTCCATGAGTGGAGCCTCTTTGCTGAGACAAACGGCGTGGACATCATAAAAGTCATCGAGGCCATCAAAGTAAGGCCGACGCACAGCAATATCATCTTCCCGGGACCAGGGATAGGCGGCTATTGCCTGCCCAAGGACGGGGGGTTGGGACTATGGGCCTACAAGCATTTGATGGGTTTTGAGAGTGAGATTTTCAAAATTACACCCGAGGCCATAAATATCAATGACACCAGAGCGCTCCATGCCGCCCAGTTGACGAGGGACGCCCTCAGAAATATGGGCCAAATCGTGGCAGCGTCCCAAATAACACTCTTGGGGGCATCCTATCGCCAGGACGTGGGGGACACGCGGTATAGCGGGTCCGAAATCATCATCCGCAAACTGACCGAGATGGGCGCTGACGTGAAGGCCCATGATCCCTATGTGCCCCACTGGTGGGAGCTCGAAAAACAGGACACCTATCCCGCTGCAGGCAGCAGCTGGTCGCGTTTCTTCCGCAACCAGGAACATCTTAGCGAGTTTCGCATGACCCAGGATTTGAACAAAGCCTTAAAGGATTCCGATGCCGTGATCTTTGCGGTTCGTCATCAGGAATATTTGGATTTTGATCCAAACGACATTGTGAAAATGACCGGAGGCCGAGCCGCAATTATTGATTGCTTCGGCATCTTGGATGATGCAAAAATAGAAAGGTATTTCGAGTTGGGCTGTGAAGTAAAAGGCCTTGGCCGCGGCCATATAAATAGAATAAAGGATAAGGTCAGGAAGCGAAGACAAGGCTAATCATTCTTTCTATTTCTTGAAATATAAAGCAGCGGAATACTGATGGCATTCATTCAAATTGTTTGATAACACTAAACATTTCCATGGACGGAACAGACCTTGGAAGAGCAGTGTGACCTTTGATTTGTTCTTATAAAACGTCTATAATATCAATTAGTTCCGACTTTCTGATCGTCATGCCATAGGGCGAAATGGGTCAGAGATGAATCCGCCTTGGTGTTTATTATTATCAAACAAACGCGGTTTTTTCGCTTGACGAGCAGTAGGGCATTGTCTATACTGACACGGTTTTTCAACAATCCTATCACCACGAAACGTCAAGAAACCCACCTTTTATTCAAGCACTTAGAACCTGTACCCCAGGGGAATACCCTAATAACCATAAACCACTAGCAGAAGGAGGAGCGTATGGCAAAGCGAACATCCATTTGTCTAATGATCGCACTATTTTTGGGTTTTACCTGTTTTGGGGCCTACGCCGATGAATGGGGAACGATCACGATTCCGGCAGGAAAACCGATAAAGATCGGTGGGGGCTTTATCCTTTCAGGCGACTATGCAGTCCTGGGCATTGACATCAAAAACGGTGTAGAGATGGCCGTTGTTGAAAAAGGAAGCATTCTTGGACACAAGGTGATCCTACAGGCTGAGGATGATCAGTGCGCCGGACCCGCGTCCGTTGCCGTCGCTGAAAAGTTGTGTAACGATCCATTGGTGGTCGGCCTTGTGGGTTACACCTGTAGCGGCGGAAGCAAGCCCGCATCGGATGTGCACAATAAATACAAGGTGGTCATGGTTTCAGGTTCTTCCACGGCTCTGGAATTGACCGCTAGGGGAATCCCTATCTTTTTCAGGACCTGCTGGAACGACAAGATCCAGGCAGCCAGAGCCGCGGCCTTCGCAAAGAGCAGGGGATGGACAAACGTCGCCGCCATTCATGACAAGAGCGACTATGGTCAGAGTCTCGCGGAAGACTTTGCAAAGAACATAGAAAAGAAAGGCGGAAAGGTCCTGGCTCTTGAAGGCATCACGCGGGGCGACAAGGATTTCTCCCCCGTGCTGACCAAACTCAAACCCTTGAAACCGCAATTGATCTACTTCGGGGGCATGGCCGCCGAAGGCAGCCTGATCGCGAGGCAAATGAAGAGGGTTGGTCTGCGAAAGACCAAATTCATGAGCGATGATGGTTGCTACACCCCAAAGGATTTCATTGAGGCCGGTGGAAAGGCAACCAACGGCGCCTATGTCACCTATGCCAAGGAGCCTGATCCCAATTGGGTGAAGAAATTTGAGGCCAAGTACGGCCCAAGACAAACCTTCTCGCCCCAGGGCTACGATGCCGCTCAAATCCTCTTGGCAGCCGTGGAAAAGGTGGCCAAGAAACAGGGTGACGGCAGTCTGAAGATTGGCAAAAAGGCCCTAAGGGACGCCGTGTCAGCCACGCGGCTGAACGGTATCACCGGTAAGATTTCTTTTGATAAGTTCGGAGACAGGACGGGATCCGTTGTTGTCGTTTACAAAGTGGTTGAAGAAGGCGGAAAGAGATTCTTCAAACAACTGAAATTCTAAAGCCATTGAGAGTGTGGGCTTTGCATTAACCAGACTATAAGAAAGGCCGAGCTAGTCTCGGCCTTTCTTACGAGGCAATTTCAAAATGCCCGATTTTGGCCGAATGAATACCAAGGTCGGAGACGAGTGGAGCCCCAAGATCGAGATAACCAAACTTGGGCGTTTTAAAACTGCCTCCCGCGATAAAGGAATCGGAATCGCACCAGCACGATAGCCCTTACAGATTTTCATATTCAAATTCAAACGGTTTGATGACTTCGGATAAACCAGCCTTAAACCCTTAAAAGACCATCATCGACACGGGCGAAGGAAAATTGAGAAGTCCTCGCCTAAGGCTTGGGGGATAGAGACACCCTATGTATAGTTTTGATATCATCATTGACCAAATCATCAATGGGCTGACCATTGGCGGGATTTACGCGCTGATCGCTCTGGGTTACACCCTGGTGTACGGGATCCTGTTCATGATCAATTTCGCCCATGGCGAAATTTACATGTTCGGCTCATTCGGGGGATTTGCGGCCCTGACCTATTTTGTGAATAGCGGCTTTGCCAGCAGACACCCCGCCATCTCGATCATCCTGGCCTTTATCGCGGCCATGCTGGTTTCTTCCTGCCTTGGCGCTATTTTGGAAAGGATCGCCTACAGGCCCCTTCGCACCGCCCCTCGCCTATCGCCCCTGATTAGTGCTATCGGCGCCTCCATTTTCCTCCAAAATGTGATGATGCTGATCGTCAAGGCCCGTATGAAAGTATACCCTGAAATCATCAGCGAAGAGTGGCTGGACATCGGTCCGATCAGCATTTCCTATTTCCAGATCGTCATTATCTTGGGGTCTTTTCTACTCATGGTCGGTTTGTATACCTTTATTAGAAGGACAAAGACCGGAAAGACTATGAGAGCGGTGGCAGAAAATAAGGCCGCTGCGGCCCTCATGGGAATTGATGTGGACCGGATTATCCTGATTACCTTCGTGCTCGGATCCACCCTCGCAGCCGCGGCAGGGGTTATGGTTGGGATGTACTACACGCAAATCAACCATATGATGGGTTTTATCCCCGGCATCAAGGCCTTTACCGCTGCCGTGCTCGGCGGCATCGGAAATGTGATCGGCGCTATGTTCGGTGGGTATTTCCTGGGCCTGGCAGAGGCCCTCGGCGTCCTCGTCATGCCTTCGGAATATAAGGATGTAATCGCCTTTGGCCTATTGGTCCTCGTGCTCATATTCAGGCCGAGGGGAATTTTCGGCGAAGTGGTGTCGGAAAGGGCTTAATATGGCTACTGATTTTCTAAAAGAAACATACAATAAATTCCCTCTCAAGGTCTGGCTCGGGCTTCTGGTCGCCGGCGTTGCCATTCTGCCTCCCCTCGTTGGGAATTATTGGACCCAGATTTTCGGTGATATCGGGATCTATATCATGCTTGGGGTGGGGCTCAACGTGGTTGTCGGATTTGCAGGGCTCCTGGATCTGGGATATGTGGCCTTTTATGCCATCGGCGCCTATGGATATGCCCTCTTGGCCTCTCCCCAATTCGGCATCCATCTGCCCTTTTGGGTTATGCTGCCCATGTGCGTGGCCCTGGCGGCACTTGGAGGAACGCTATTGGGCATCCCCGTGCTTCGCATGCGCGGCGATTATCTCGCTATTGTGACATTGGGTTTTGGCGAGATCATCAGGATTGTCCTCAATAACCTGGACCCTATCACGAACGGACCAAGGGGTTTGTTGAGGATTGACCCCTTTTCCGTCGGCAGCCTATCGGTGAACAACCCGGTCAGGTGGTACTATGTGATTTTGGCCGGCATCATATTTTCGATATTTGTGGCCGATCGACTCAATAACTCCCGCCTTGGCAGGGCCTGGGTAGCGATGCGGGAGGACCAGGATGCAGCCGCCATCATGGGCATCAACATCCTGAAAACAAAGCTCCTGGCCTTTACCATCGGGGCTTCATTTGCGGGCATTGGCGGGGCCATCTTTGCCGCGAGACAGGGTTCTATTTTTCCTGAAAACTTTTCCCTTATGGTGTCCGTGAATGTGCTTTGTCTGATCATCATCGGGGGTATGGGAAGCCTTTCCGGGGTTGTCATCGGGGCTATCGTCCTTATCGGGCTCCCCGAAGTGCTCCGTGAGGTTCAGCTATACCGGATGGCAGCCTTTGGCGCTTTGCTGGTGGCCATGATGATCTTCCGCCCCATGGGATTTATCCCATCGGGCAGGCGGAGGATGGAGTTCGGAGACATCAAGGAAGAAGGATAAGTCCTTATGGGCGCAGTACTCAAGACAACGGCGTTGACAAAGAAATTCGGCGGGTTGACCGCCCTCAATGAAATCGACCTGGTCATAGAAAAGGGTATGATTGCAGGTCTGATCGGTCCCAACGGGGCGGGTAAGACGACCTTCTTCAATTGTCTGACAGGCGTCTACGAAAGCATCGAGGGCGGCAAGGTCATGTTCAGAGACAAAAAGATCAATGGCCTCAAAAGCCATGTGATCGCCGAGTATGGAATTTCAAGGACCTTCCAGAACATCCGGCTGTTCGCAAACATGAC
Source organism: uncultured Desulfobacteraceae bacterium (assembly GCA_964459445.1). GTDB lineage: Bacteria > Desulfobacterota > DSM-4660 > Desulfatiglandales > HGW-15 > CAYWMP01. The sequence goes on along the minus strand of CAYWMP010000001.1, from coordinate 57,779 downwards.
CTCCCATGAGAATATCCTGGTAGGCCGTCATTGTCGCATGAAGGCGGGCGTATGGGGCGCCATCAGCCATAATAAGCATACGCGGATCGAGGAAATGAAGGCCCATGAAAAGGCGGACGAACTCCTGGAATTTGTGGGATTGGCTGATCAGGCTGATAATTTAGCCAAAAATCTGCCCTATGGTGATCAGCGAAGGCTCGAGATCGGACGCGCGCTCGCCACGGAACCAAAGCTCCTTTTGCTGGATGAACCCACCGCAGGCATGAATCCTCTGGAAACCTCCGACCTAACCCAATTTATTGAACGCGTGCGATCTGATCTGAATCTCACTGTGCTTCTTATCGAGCATGACATGCGCGTTGTTATGGGGATTTCAGATCGTATCACGGTCCTTGACTATGGGATGAAAATTTCCGAAGGGTCACCGGAAACCGTGCAAAAGGATCCCAAGGTCATAGAGGCCTACTTGGGACGCATGGGGACCAGAGCAAGGAAGCGCGCCACAAGGAAATCGGGTGAGGAGAGCTGATGAATCAGGACAAGATGATACTTGAGGCCCGGGATGTTCATACCTATTACGGGAATATCCATGCCCTCAAGGGTGTCTCTTTGGGTGTCAACAAGGGAGAAATCGTAACCCTGATCGGCAGCAACGGCGCAGGTAAGAGCACGATGCTTAACACGATCTGCGGCCTCCTCAAATGCAAGGAGGGCCATATCCTACTTGAAGGCAATCAGATTGAACGAATGGCCCCGCACAAAATCGTCCGTGAAGGGATTTCACAGGTGCCTGAGGGTAGAATGATATTCAGCCGGTTAAGTGTCACCGAAAACCTGGAGATGGGGGCGTTTTTGAATAGCGACGCTAAGGTGATTAAAGAGGATATGGACGCGTCCTTCAAACTTTTCCCCAGGTTAAAGGAAAGGCGGACCCAGGTGGCAGGGACCCTTTCCGGAGGCGAGCAACAAATGCTTGCCATTGCCAGGGCCTTGATGGCCAATCCCAACATCCTGCTTCTCGATGAGCCTTCAATGGGTCTTGCGCCGATCCTAGTGGAGACGATATTCGAGACCATTGAAAACATCAACAAACAGGGAACCACGATCCTGCTTGTGGAGCAAAACGCTTTGATGGCCTTTCAGATTGCCTCCAGGGGCTACGTGATTCAGACGGGTCAGATCGTTTTGGAGGATTCGACGGTAAACCTCGAAGAGAACGAAATGGTCAGGAAGCTCTACCTTGGCGTAGAATAGAATTTGACTGAACTCGACTAACCCCGCTTTAACCTTTCCCTTTGCCCACCTTTCCCAAACAGTCATAGTTCAGCCACAAGGCACTAAGCCACAAAGAAGAGAAATGAATGATAGAACTTTCTCAAAAAGAGAAGAATCAATGCCTGAAGAAGGGTAGGCGCAGCATATACTCTTAATAGAAAAGGGATAGGGTCAGGAAGCGTAGACAAGGCTAATCAATCTTTTAATTTGTTAAAATATAAAGCTCCAGAATACTGAATGGCATTCATCAGGATTGTTTGATAACACTAAACATCCACAAGGACCGAACAGACCTTGAACAGCAGGGTGACCTTTGGATTTGTTCTTATAAAATATTCATAATATCAATTAATTCCGACTTCTTTGCGGGCATATCATGGGGTGAAATGGTTCGGAGATGAATCGGCCTCGAGGTTTATTCTTATCGAACAAACGCATTTTTTTCGCTTGACGAGCAGTAAGGCATTGTCTATACTGGCGCGGTTTTTCAACAATCCAATCGCCAGGAAGTGTCAAAAAATCCACCTTGTATTCAGGCACTTAGAACCCGTGCCCCAGGGAAATACCCCAATAACCTAAAACCACTAGCTGAGAGGAGGTGATGAGAAGCATTCAAGTAAAAAATTCGTCTGCCATCTAAATACTTTAAATGAGATTAGAAGAAAGGAGATGCACAAATGAAACGTTTATTTACCACTTTACTTGTCATTGGTCTCATCGTTGGGTTGGGGGTTCTCCCCGCTTTTGCCGCAGGTGAAAAGGGTGTTGTAAAACTCAAAAAAGGCGAGCCCGTCCATATTGCCTACTGGTTTGTCGTTTCCGGGCCGAACACCTCCCTGGGCATGGACACCGTCCGGGGCATTGAAATTGCCATCGACGATTTCGGCGGCGATATCAAAGGGCATCCCATCAAGCTGAGCGGCCAGGATACTGGATGTGGCCCCGAAGGCGGGCAGGCGGCAGCCACCAAGATCGCTTCCGACCCCACCATCGTGGGAGCTATTGGCTCCAACTGCTCCAGTGCTGCCAAACCGGGTGTTCCGATCCTGTGGAAGGCCGGCATCCCCACTGTTTCACCCTCAAATACCGCCCCCTATCTGACAGACCCGAATCGGGCAGCGGGTTACAATGGCTATCTGCGCACCTGCCATAACGACACGGTGCAGGGTGCCGTTGCGGCGCAATTCGCCCGGAATGTTTTAAAGGTCAAAAACGCGGCCACTATCCATGACGGCAGCGTCTACGCCGAGCAGCTGGCCCAGGTATTCGCCGCAAACTTCAAGAAGATGGGCGGCTCCATTTCCGCCATGGAAGCGGTTTCTCCGGGCGACACGGACATGCGTCCCGTTCTGACCAAAATCGCTACCGGGAACCCAGACTTTATCTACTACCCGATCTTCATCGCAGAGGGCGGTCACATCACCCGCCAGGCCAAAGAAGTCGCCGGTCTGGAAAAGGTTAACTTGATGGGGGCCGATGGCATCTTCTCCCCTGACTTCTTAAAAGCCGCCGGTGAAGCCGCTGTCGGCATGTTTCACTCCAGCCCGGATTTCTCCGCATTCCCCGCCGCGTACAAAAATTTCCTGAAAGCGCATAAAGAGAAATACGGTAAAAAACCGGAGGCGCCATTCCATGCCCACGCCTATGATGCCGCAATGGTGATTCTGAAGGCGGTTGAAAAGGTTGCCAAAGTGGGTTCAGACGGCTCTCTGACCATCGACCGTATGGAACTGCGAAACGCCATGTATGCCACCAAGGGTTACAAAGGGATGACCGGAACCCTGACCAGCGATAAATACGGCGATATGGCGGATCCGCGCATTGCCGTGTACCAGACCAAGCTTGAAAACGTTAAGAAGCTTGAGATGCCGTCCACGCCGTTCTGGAAACCTTACTAAACATCTCGCAATAGAAACCCGGTTTCCCTCCGAAACCGGGTTTCTATATTCCTCCTCAACGAATTGCTCGAAGGTACGGCGAACACAAACGGAAAACACCTGAGTCGCTCTTAAAAGGCGACAGGTATCCGTCAAGCAATGGAGCGAAAGTCAGCGTAGAAATGAACTTAGGTGCGCTTCGCATCGCAAGAGGAATACTAAACTGAAAGAGTTATGCCTCCCAGGCCAAAGGTTCTGGATTGGAACAACGCTTTGGTGAGGAGCTTTAGCCCATAACAAGAAGCTTACTTAGGAAGCTGTTGGAATTCGGAGACACCGAATTATTCTATTTTTCGGCTTCGGATTTCTGTTTCTATATATCGAAAAGCGTATTTTACCTAATTTTAATTTAAAAAACCAAATCCCCTGACCTTGAAACGAAGCAGGAACCAAATGAATTTAGTGACACCGGGGGATGGAGGGCATTATGCAACGACGTTGGATGGAAAAGATTACCCCCACCGATATCGTCATGTGGTTGATCGGTGGAACCCTTTTGGCAATGATTCTCTGGGGCTCCATAGCCACCTTGGTGGCCGGTCGTTATTCCGGGCGCCACTGGATTGATTTCATTATTTTCGGCCTGGCCCAGGGGAGCATCTACGCCCTGATTGCCACAGGGTACACCATGGTTTATGGCGTATTGAAAATGATCAATTTCGCCCATGGTGAGGTCTTTATGAGCGGGCCCTACACCGCCTATTTCGTAGCTGCTGCCATGTACCGTTCTGATTTTCTGGACACGAACCCGTTTACATCCCTGCTGGCCATTTTCCTTGTCGCAATGGCTGTATCCACGACAATCGCCTTTTTTCTGGAGAAAGTTGCATACCGGCCCTTAAGAGGCGCTCCTCGATTGATCCCCCTGATAACGGCCATCGGGGCCTCGTTCTTTCTTCAGTACATGTTTCGGGGATTATACGGGTCCGGCTTTCAGGCCTATCCGGATATTAAGATTCTTGACGGCTTCTGGTTTATCTTCGGTATTCGGATTTTGAAAATTCAGTTGGTGGTAATCATCGCTGCAATTCTGCTCATGGCCGCCTTGTACAGCTTTATCATGCTCACCAGGCTCGGAAAGGCCATCCGTTCCGTCTCAGAAGATAAGGAGGCATCATCCTTGATGGGGATTAATGTGGACGGGATGGTTTCCACCACCTTCGTCATCGGTGGTATGGCCGCCGGGGCGGCCGGCGTCCTCTACGCCCTCATGTTCAAACAGGTGCATTTTCTCATGGGATTTATTCCCGGCATCAAAGCCTTTACAGCGGCGGTCTTGGGCGGCATCGGCAACATTCCAGGCGCCATGCTTGGGGGGATTTTCCTCGGCCTGATTGAAACAATAGGGCCGAGCCTATTCCTGGACGGTCTGGGGATTGTTGCTCCATATCAGCTAAAAGACGCCATTGCCTTCACAATGCTCGTACTGGTGCTCATCTTCAGACCCACGGGCATTATGGGTGAACGCCTTGCAGTAAAGAAGGCCTAACAGTCAGTAAAGAAAAGGAAATAGACAGGGTATGATACACTCACGCTCATTATGGGATCATGGGGTAAAGACCGGCATCATCGGTGGTGTTACCGTGCTGATCACTGCGCTGGTCGGGATGGTGGAAGCCTTTAACAAGCGCGACATTATTGCCGAGGTCGTGACCATGGGGCACACACTGCTGCTGATCATGGTGGTGATGATGGGATACGTCGCAGCAAAGCGCACCATCCGCGGAGAGCCGGTAACACGTTGTCTCAACGCCGTCATCTGCAGTCTGGTTACATCGGGATTTCTGGCCTTCCTGGTTATCGTGGGGAACCTGATCAATCTGCGATCGGTGCTCGTCAACGCCTCCCCAATGCTTTACAAATTGCTGACCTTCGGACACAAGGGGGCTGGGGGCATCCTTATTATTCTCCTGATCGGGGCACTATGTGGAATATTCGCGGCCGTGCTCTATTATTTGCCCAAACTGGCCCGACGGGTGGTGATTTTTTCCTTTTCAAGCGTGGCTATCGCCGGGGTTTTACAGGATCTCTTGCGACCGGTTTTGTCTGCCTGGGGACCGATGGGCGTCATCAGCGATTGGCTCTTTACAGGCAACGGACTCACTGTAGTCGGTTCTATTGCAATTGCATTATTGATTGCTGGCAGTATTACGGCCTGGGGCTTAAAGAGAGAGGATCTCAAAACGGGTTTTTCCCACCTTGGCGGCGGGACGCAAAAAGGCATTAAGATCGGCAGCTTTTTGGTTTTGGCATTTATTTTAATCATCCTCCCGCATGTTCTAGGCCTTTTTCTCAGTGAAGTGCTCACCATTGTGGGACTTTATGTTCTCTTGGGACTCGGGCTCAATATCGTTGTCGGATATGCGGGTATGCTCGATCTCGGGTATGTGGCCTTCTTTGCCATCGGCGCCTATGTGACCGCCATCCTGACCTCCCCTGAGTTAGGATTTTTCAGTCTCACCTTCTGGCAGGCGCTTCCCTTTGCCGTTATTCTCGGCATTTTCTCAGGCGTAATTCTCGGTATTCCGGTTCTGAAGATGCGGGGAGATTATCTGGCCATCGCTACTTTGGGATTTGGTGAGATCATCCGGATTCTTGTCCTTTCAGACTTTTTACGCCCCTGGCTGGGAGGGGCCCAGGGTGCAGGCGAGATACCCAAGGCCACCATCCTCGGTTATGAGTTTGCAGGACCCCAGCAGATTTATTACCTCATTATGGCCGGTTGTATACTCGTGGTCTTTATTTCGCTGAGGTTGAAAGGTTCGCGGTTGGGCCGTGCCTGGATGGCCATGCGTGAAGACGAAGACGTGGCCCAGGCCATGGGTATTAATCTCGTCGCAACCAAGCTGTTGGCCTTTGCCACCGGTGCCGGATTTTCCGCCTTGAGCGGGGCCATATTTGTCAGCAAACTCGGTTCGGTCTATCCCCATACCTTCAGCGTGTTGATCTCCATCAACATCATCTGTCTGATCATCGTCGGCGGCATGGGAAGCATACCCGGTGTCATCGTCGGCGCCGCCGCCCTGGTGGGGCTGCCGGAACTTCTGAGGGAATTCGCAGATTATCGGATGCTGGTCTATGGGGCCGCCCTGGTGGCGATGATGCTTCTCAGACCCGAAGGACTCTGGCCGGAGGTCAGGCACAAAATGGAATTACACGATGAGGAAATGGGCGAAGGGGAGTTTGAACCCTCGTCAGCTAACTAACCCGGTAGTGAGGAGATTTTATGGCTGCTATTCTAACAGCAAATAAACTGACAAAACGCTTCGGCGGTCTGGTCGCGGTGGACGCGTTGGACGTAATAATCGAAGAAAACAGCATTCATAGTATCATCGGCCCCAACGGCGCCGGAAAGACCACTATCTTTAATTGCGTTACCGGGTTTTACAAGGCTGAAGAAGGGTCCATAGAATTTAACGACCACTCACTGGTGGGATTGCTCCCGGACCGAATCGTTCATTTGGGTGTCGCTCGAACCTATCAGAATATCCGTCTTTTTCCCAATTTGACAGCCATGGAGAATATTCTGGTTGGCATTCACACCCATCTCAAGGCCGGCTTTTTCGGCATCGTATTGGGATTGCCGCGTACCCGGAAAGAAGAAAAGGAAGCCGCCGAGGAAGCACGCAGACTTCTGAAATTCATAAACCTCAACGACAAAGGCGGGTTTTTGGCCAAGAACCTGCCCTATGGAGAACAGAGACGGTTGGAAATTGCCCGCGCCCTGGCGTCACGCCCCAAGCTGTTGTTGCTCGACGAACCGACCGCGGGAATGAACCCCAGTGAAACCCAGGAAATGATGAGTTTCATCGAGCATCTGCGCGATGAGTTGGGGATCACCATCCTTCTGATAGAGCATCAGATGCGGGTTGTGATGGGGATTTCGGAAATCGTGACGGTTTTGGACTACGGGAAGAAGATCGCCGAAGACACACCGGAAGAAATCAAGAATAATCCCACTGTTATTGAAGCCTACCTGGGACGGGGAAGTGCGGCAGAGGCCCATTGATCGATCTGTGGCCTAGGTTAAACTGAAGATGATAATGTTTATGGGGTAAACGACGAATGGCTATGCTCGAAGTCGAAAATGTACATGCCTATTATGGGAAAATCCATGCCCTTAAGGATATTTCCCTTTCCGTGGAAAAAAATGAAATCGTGACGTTGATCGGTGCCAACGGCGCCGGGAAAAGCAGTACCCTTAGGACCATAAGCGGCCTGTTGCGACCCCGTGAGGGAAAGATCTGGTTAGATGGAGAAGACCTTACCAACATGCTCCCCCATTTGATTGTGACGAAGGGTATGGTCCAGGTACCCGAAGGCCGGCGGATCTTCGGTCAGCTAACGGTCTTGGAAAACCTGGAGATGGGCGCCTTCACCTGCAGAGATAACGATCTCATAAAAAAGAATCTAGACAGGGTGTTCAACCTGTTTCCAAGGTTAAAGGAGCGGCGAAGACAGGTGGCAGGGACCCTGAGCGGTGGTGAACAACAAATGCTGGCCATGGGGAGGGCGTTAATGGCCAATCCCGAGGTTCTTTTGCTCGACGAGCCTTCCATGGGATTGGCCCCGGTACTGGTAGACAGCATCTTTGAAACAATCCAGAAACTGAATGCCTCCGGTGCGACCATCCTCCTGGTCGAACAGAACGCTCGTATGGCCCTGCAGGTGGCCAGCCGAGGCTATGTGATCCAAACTGGCGTGGTTATGCTCAGCGACACCGCTAAAAACTTGCAGGAGAACGAGATGGTAAGAAAATCCTATATGGGAGAGAGCTGAGAGGAAGTCTTTCATTTCAATATCAAGGCCTTTCTTAAAGGCTCAAGTCCGAATCTGGGAAACGGACTTGAGCCTTTTTCTTTTCCGGATTCACATGTTTTCTCTGGCCGGATCGGACCCCATCTCTTTCCGCCCACTCAATCCAATAGGACTGCGTTATTAGTGACCGATACTGGAATCGTGCCTAGGCATTTGAAAATTTCAGGCCCTGTCCTACATCCGTCTCAAATCCCACAAAAATGGCGATTCCGTTTCATGACAGAAAAATGTCAATAATTTGACAATCCTGCTGTGATTTTTAAAATTCTTCCCTTGCAGAAAATCATTCGAGCTTCCCATCTAACTAATTAAAAATTCAGGTTTTTCTTCCAAATTTGAAAGACATATTTGCACAGGTTTTGCCAGAAGGCGATTGGCACAGTTCATGAAAATAAGTGAGAAGGCATCATTAGGAGCACCTTGCTTCAGCCCGAGCTTCGACGTGAGAACCGAAGAGACGCAACCGAAAATTGCCTATCGAAAACACCTATTTCTAGAAGAGGAATGCCATGAAGAAGATGAAACTAAAGAATAAGCTTATCTTAGGAGCGCTCACGATTGTTATCCTGGTTATGGTTGTTTCCATTGTTTCCGTGGCCGCATTAATTAATAAGCAGAATCGGAAAGCGGCTAATAACCTCCTTGAGAACTCACTGAATATTGTTCGGGATGATTTAACCGGAAGACAGGAAAAGCTTCTCTCCGCTGCCCGTCAATTGGCCACAATGGAAAAAATGGGATCAAGGATTAAAATGCTTTTTGAATCCAAGAAAGATCCGAATCTGAATTGGGTTAAAAACTCCTACACTGACGTGACAAGAGATGTCTCTCAAGTGGCTCGAACGGGGAGCTTACTGAAGATGGCCGTATATGATATCGAAGGCGATCTCAAATCCATTTCTCTTCAAAAAAACGAGAATACCTACATCATCGGTTTTACCCACCTCGCTCCCAGCCTAACTTGTGTGTTCGCATCAGTGAAAGCGGGGGAAGTCATAAACCGAGATTCGTGGAAAACAACTGATTCCCTACCGGATGGAGACATTACTTTGAGATTCGGTCAAGACATACCGACCAGTGAATCGGTTTTCTTCCATAATGTCGATGAATCATTGATGCTGGTTTCCCACATACCCATCTTTGCAGATTCATTTAATTCAGAGATCCGTAAGGTGGAAAAAATCCAATTCGGATTTGTTGTAGCCGTTCAAAAGCTGGGCAAGGACTTCGTCAATCGGATATCCAGACTCACAAAAATGAAAATAAACCTCTTTGGAAAGAGCGGTCTCGTATTTGGTGATATAGGCGAATATAAAGAGCTGATTATGGATCTTGACAAAAAGGAAAAGGCGCAAGTAGAACTGGCGCGACAGGCAATATCTCTTAACGAAATCGGCCTGAAAGAGGGCAATTTTTTTCAGGGAATTTTTCCCATTTACAATGCCTCCGGATATGCTGGGGCGATTTCCGCTCTCCACTCAAAAGCGATTGTTAGAGACAATACACTACAGATGATCCAACTCTTGGGCATGGTGTTCGGGGGGTGTCTCCTTCTCATCCTCCCCTTTGTGATTGTTTTTTCCATCTCCTTGACCAAACCAATCCATAGAATTATCAAAATTTTGGGAGAATCCACTCACTTGGTTTCAACGGCTTCAGGGCAGGTGTCATCGGCCAGCCAATCTTTGGCAGAAGGGGCATCTGAACAGGCGGCAAGCATTGAAGAGACGTCTTCCTCCCTGGAAGAGATGTCGTCCATGACCAAACGAAATGCGGACAATGCCAGCCAGGCAAACAGTCACATGAAAGAAGTCAACCAAGTGTTTGCCGAAGCCAATGATTCAATGTCCAAATTAACTACTTCAATGGACGAGATCTCAACATCAAGTGAAGACACCTTCAAGATTATCAAGACGATTGATGAGATTGCATTTCAAACCAACCTTCTGGCACTGAACGCAGCTGTGGAGGCCGCAAGGGCCGGTGAGACTGGAGCAGGGTTTGCAGTGGTTGCCGATGAGGTAAGAAACCTGGCAATGAGGGCGGCGGATGCAGCCAAAAATACGGCGAACCTTATTGAAGGCACTGTTATGAAGATTAATGACAGCTTGGGGTTGGTAACGGATACCAATGGGTCATTCAACATAGTCGCCCAACGAGCCGGAAGTGCCGGTGATATAGTGGAAGAGATCGCTGAAGCTTCTAATGAACAGGCCCAAGGGATTGAGCAGGTAAACAAGGCAGTATCTGAGATGGACAAGGTGATTCAACAAACAGCAGCCAATGCGGAAGAATCAGCGGCCGCTTCCGAGGATATGAATGCCCAAGCGAAACAAATGAAAGGTGTCGTAAAGGATTTGACCGCGATGGTTGGGGGAAACGCAAAAAAGAACTCGGAAGACGGAACAACTCATCCACATTCTGTAGAACCTGCGGCCTTTAAAGTAGCTCCGAGTAAAAAAAAGGAGAAGAAGGGCAAGAATAGCTATACCTCCAGTACAAAGGAAATGACACCTGAAGAAATCATTCCATTCGAGCAAGAAGACTTTGAGGATTTTTAAATAATGAAACGAGGTTGCTGATCGAGGTCAGCTGCCATGGGAGGTTAGCCGGCGATTAAGGCTATTCACACCCTTTCGGCCTTTTCCAATGATTCGTAACTGCCGCTTCAGCATTCGGCGGTTGACAGCTAATCCATGGAAGGTGTGTCAGGTTTTTCCCGCGAAGCTTTATGGCACAGAGATCGTCAATTACCTGAAAGGTCAGTATTCCTTTTTCCAGTTTCCATTTATAAACGCCTATATCATCGATGCAATGCGGGTCGTTGAAGAGAAACAACCGATCTTCTGACACCGTATAGGAGCCGAGAGACCGCCACCCCAGCTCAGCATAAAACACCCGGTAAATCCCTCGATCAAATCTTATCTTCCAGAGGCCGCCTTCGTAGAGCCAGTCAGGACATCGCCTGCAAGGTACATGCTCTCCCACGAATGGTTCCTGTTTAATGTAGATCCCATCAATTGACGTGGAAGTGGAAGGCGGCAACGGTGATTTGTAAGGAAATGGGGACCTTTCTTGAAATGCCTTCCAAGTGTCCGCGGGCGTCTCTTGACCTGAAGGGACTCTGGTTGTAGATTGAGTCGGTTGAGAGAATGAAAACCCTGCAATCATTAGATCAAATGTCGCAGCAATGAAAGTGAGGATCAGCAGAAGACGGAGGTCTTTTCGAATCAACATTTTGATCTCCCCTCGATTCGTGGAATTCTCAAATAGGGCTTTCCAATTTTTCAGGTGGTGTCCCCTTCCCAAGAACGCACCCCGAATTTTATCGAATCGCGTTTCAACGATGCGGCTTCAGCGGCGGTTCACGTGATCATTAAGCCACGATGAGAGTTCTCAACTAGAATAAGTTAAATCATCGGTAAACCGTTTGTAAAGCTCTTGATTCTACACCTCAGAGGCGGATGAAGAAACACACCTACGGACTGCTCGAGATTCATGTTGCTGTTCTGCTGTTCGGTTTTTCGGGCCTTTTCGGGAAATTTCTCTCCCTTTCGCCCTTCTCCATCGTGCTGGGCCGAACTTTTATCGCGGCAATCACCCTCGCCCTCGTAATCCTCCTTAGCGATAGGGCTTTTAGATTCCATTCCAAAAAGGATTGTTTGGTCTTTGTTTTATTGGGTCTTATCCTGTCAGTGCACTGGACGACCTTTTTCTATTCTATTCAGATATCCACAGTCGCCATAGGACTCTTGACCGTTTCGACCTTCCCCATGTTCGTGACATTCATGGAGCCTCCCTTTTTCGAAGAGCGGCTCTATCCCAAGGACATCTTCTTTGCCTTTCTCGTTTTTCTGGGCCTCACTCTGGTCATCCCCTCCTTTGATATGGGCAATCAAATGACCCAAGGGGCCATCTGGGGAACAGTTTCGGGTTTTACCTTTGCCCTGCTGTCTTTGCTCAACAGGAAGTACGTGAAGGCCTATTCTTCCCTCTCCATCGCCTTTTATCAAAACGGGTTTGCAGCCCTGATCCTCATACCTGTTGCTTCAGCAAATGCATCGATGCCTAATGCCCATGAACTTATGCATTTGATCCTATTGGGGGTTTTTTGTACGGCCTGTGCCCATGCCCTTTTTATAAAGGGACTGGCAAGGGTCCGTGCCCAAGTGGCGAGCATCATCGCAGGCCTAGAACCTGTTTACGGCATATTGCTAGCACTCTTTCTACTTGGCGAGGTGCCCTCGATCAGAATGGTCGCTGGAGGGGCTGTGATCATAGGAACGACGGTTGCAGCAAGTATGAAACAGAAGGCCCATTAAGATTTTCGTAACGAATCAGCGACCGCCGATAGAACTCGTGGCGTAATGAAGGCCTCTAAATGGCGCCAAAATAATGGCCTCATATCTAACAAACATTTGAAGGTGAGGGTAGGGTGGAGTTGGAATTTAATCTCGTGACCCGGGATCAACCTACAATATAATCTTTGAGCTTTTCCCGGAGTGATTCGGGCCACTCATCCTCATGGAGAAAGGCGTGGATATCTTCCTTGGTAAGAGATTGCATGGTCTCTTTCGGGAGATTTCTCAAGGCCTCGAGTCTTTCGGGATTAGGCTTTTTGGAATCAGTGTTCTTTTGTTCCATTTCGCTATTATCGGACCTCACAAGTATTTATGATGTGTTCATTTCAGATAATGTGTTGGCCGCGGTTGAGAAAAGAAGGCTTTGTGTAGGAAAAAGAGGGAGTAGGCTCAAGGCATCACAACAGGCTATCAATTAGAACGCATTCATGGCCGAGGGCAGAGGCAACCCCATGGCAAGTGATTTGGCCTTTGATCACGTTGGCGCCCATCTTGATCTCCGGGCTATCCTGCATGGCCTTTTTCCATCCCTTCTTGGCGATTTGGAGCGCATAGGGAAGGGTCGCATTGGTCAGGGCCAGAGTGGATGTCTTCGGAACTCCGCCGGGCATGTTGCTGACGGCGTAGTGCACGATACCATCCATGGTATAGGTGGGCTCGGCATGGGTTGTTTCCCTCGAGGTCTCAAAGCACCCACCCTGATCAATGGATACATCAACGAGCACGGCGCCACTTTTCATGGTCTGTAGCATTTCTTTAGATAGGAGGGTCGGAGTCCTGCTGCCGGGGATGAGCACGGCGCCTACAATGACATCGGCCCGTGTGACGAGATCGCGAATCGCAGCAGGGCTCGACATGAGGGGAAAGCAATTCCGCGGCATGACATCGCTCAGATACCGAAGACGGTCAAGATTAATATCAAGTACGCAGACTTTGGCACCCAAACCACAAGCCATTTTGGCGGCATTGATGCCCACGACTCCGCCTCCGATGATAAGCACGTTGGCCGGTTCCACCCCTGGGACACCGCCGAGCAAAACACCATGGCCTCCCTGGGCCATTTCAAGATATTTGGCGCCTTCTTGAATGGCCATGGGGCCTGCCACTTCACTCATGGGGGTAAGTAGAGGGAGGGAACCGTCCGCCTTTTGAATGGTCTCATAGGCGATGCTGACAGACTTGTTTTCAGCAAGGGCAAAGGTCAATTTTTCCGATGCAGCCAGGTGTAGATAGGAGAAATAGATCTGTTCTTCCCGGATTAAATCGTACTCGGCAGGCTGCGGTTCCTTGACACGCATGATCATCTCGGATCTGTTGAAGATCTCTTTTGCCGAATCTATGATTTCAGCGCCCGCCCTTTCATAAACTTGGTTTTCGAAGCCGCTGCCTGTGCCGGCGCTGCTTTGGACCAAAACGGTATGGCCCTTTTGCCGGAAGATCTCCACACCCGCCGGTGTCATAGAGACCCTGTTCTCTTCCGCCTTGATCTCTTTTAGAACGCCTACAATCATGATCGCCCCCGATTAAAGCTGAAAAAAATACTAAAGGCACGTCGAGTGTCAATTGATCCAGAGTTAGAGATTATCGTTTTCAACCTGCAAAGGTATGGGATGAAGTTGGATTGAAAAGTTGAACTACAGCAGATTGTCAATAGGGACATACTCGAGGTCAAAGGCCTCCGCGACCCCTTTATAGGTTACTTTTCCTCTCATCACATTGGCGCCGTACTTAATTTCAGGGTTCTCTTTCATGGCCCTTTCCCAACCCTTATTGGCAATCTGAGCGGCATAGGGAAGGGTAGCGTTGGTCAAGGCAATCGTCGAAGTCTTGGGTACCGCCCCCGGCATATTGGCTACGCAGTAGTGAACAACCCCGTCAACCATATAGATGGGATCACCATGGGTAGTGGCTTTTGAGGTCTCAAAACAGCCGCCCTGGTCAATGGCAACATCCACGAGCACGGCCCCCTGTTTCATGGTTTTTAGCATATCACGGGTCACTAGCTTGGGCGCTTTGGCCCCGGGAATGAGGACCGCGCCCACAACCACATCGGCCCTTGTGACAAGTTCTCGGATGGTTGCAGGGCTGGACATCAAAAGAAAGCAGTTGCTCGGCATGACATCGCTCAAATAACGAAGGCGATCCAGATTCATGTCAAGAAGATAAACCTTTGCGCCAAGACCGCAGGCCATCTTTGCGGCATTGATCCCGACGATTCCCCCACCGACGATGATGACGGTGCCCGGATCGACGCCAGGTACGCCGCCGAGCAAGACGCCATGGCCTCCCTGGGCCATTTCAAGATATTTGGCACCCTGTTGAATCGCCATGCGGCCGGCCACTTCGCTCATGGGTGTCAGGAGTGGCAATGAGCCGTCGGCCTTTTGAATCGTTTCATAGGCAATATTGATCGAGCGGGTTTTAATCAATGCGTGGGTCAATTCTTCAGCTGCCGCAAGATGCAGGTAAGTGAAAACGATCTGATCTTCCCTGATGAGGTCATATTCGGACGGTTGAGGTTCTTTTACATGCATCACCATGTCAGATCGTTCAAATATCTCCTTCGGCGTATCCACAATTTCAGACCCGACCTCCTCGTAAACGGCATCCTCAAAACCACTGCCATTTCCGGCGTTTTTTTCAACCAATACCGTGTGGCCCTGCTGCTTCATGACCTCGGTGCCGGCGGGTGTCATGGAGACGCGGTTCTCTTCTGCTTTGATCTCTTTAAGAATCCCAACAATCATTTTCGGGTTTCTCCTTTCGCGTAGCTTTTTATTTGACGGGGTAGTGGAGCCTCCGGCACAGATTTGTTATATTGCCAAGGCTCAATGGAACTCAGATTTTAATTGGTATCATTTTAAACATGTTTGGGTCAATCAAAAGAGGATGAACGGCAGATGATGTCCTTAAAGGTCAAGGGAGGAAAAACTTGGAGTCAGTAACATGTGACGTCTTGATAATCGGGGCCGGCGCGGCCGGCCTTCGCGCGGCCATATCGGCCCGGCAACAGGGCATGGATGTCCTCGTGATCGGAAAGACTAAACCCGGCAAAGGCACTTGCACCTATGTAAGCGGCGGGGTCTTTGCGGGAACGCGGGAAGGCAGTTCTTCGGAAGGTCATCTGAAACACACGCTTCAGGCAGGACGCGGCATCAACCAGCGGGAGCTTGTTGAAATCCTTGCGGAGGAGGGGCCTCAAAGATTACGGGAACTCATAGATTGGGGCATCAATGGAGAACTCATTAAAGGGTATCTCTACTCCAGGGGCAGGGCGCCCGTTTGGGGGGAAGAGATCGTGAGGTGTCTCATCAAGAAAAATGAAGAACTCGGGGTCCGGTTTTCGGAGGGCCTATCGGTGACAGCTCTGGAGCTGCAGGAGGGGGGTTGCGGTGCCTTGGCGTTTTCAACCATGACCGGTAAATGGTTCCCCATCATGGCCAAGGCAATTGTCCTGGCAACCGGCGGTGCGGGTGCCCTCTATCTCAGGCACGATAATCCTCTCAGGATACTGGGTGCAGGCTATGTTCTGGCGCTTGAAGCGGGGGCTAGGCTTCAAGACATGGAGTTTGTGCAGTTTTATCCACTTGGATTGGCAGAGCCCGGACATCCGGCTTTTTTGGTGCATCCTCGCCTTGCGGACCTGGGCCGTCTCGTCACGGGAGAGGGAGAAAACATTCTCATCAAATATGGAATTGGTGAACGCCCGGCGGCTGAAAGGGCCAGGGATCGCCTCTCCCAGGCCCTTTTCGGTGAAATATACACAAAAGGTCAAACCATTTTACTGGACTTAAGGGGATTATCAGACGGGGCCTGGCACGGCGATCCGTTTGTGTCATCCATGCGCCCTGTCTTGGGGGAAAAGTACGGTGCTCTCTACAGACCCCTTCAAGTGGCGCCCGTCACTCACCATGTTATGGGCGGCGTATGCATTGACGGGCATGGGGCCACGTCGGTGCCCGGATTATATGCGGCCGGAGAAGTCACGGGCGGCCTCCATGGTGCGAACAGGATGGGAGGCAACGCCCTTACCGAAACGGCGGTCTTTGGAAAGAGGGCCGGTGAGGCTGCTGCGCATTGGACCAAGAAGATTTCAGCAATCGACGAAGAAAGAATTCGGAATCGGTTGCGATCAAGAATGCCGCAATCACTGGATCAGATCAGCAATGCAGACGACCTGCTCGAGAGATTGAAGCGGGTTCTTTGGGAAAAGGGAGGCGTAATAAGAGACGAGCACTCCCTGAAAGGGGCCCTTGAGGCGGTGATGGAAATTGAGTCGGAATCACATAAGACCAAGTCGACAAACAATCCCAAAAGTGTACAAACATCCTTGGAATTGCGCCAGGGGATTCGGGTCGCTGAATTAATCCTCAAAGGGGCCTTGCGACGAAAGGAGAGCCGGGGGGCCCACTTTAGACAAGATTTTCCGGTGCAGGATGATGTTGACTGGCGCGGGCATCTTCAGGTGCACCTTTCTCAAGAGGGCGAGCTTGAATGGAAATTCAATGAGGTGGGGGATGATTAAGAAAAGGTCAAGCCAATTCGGTGTAACGGGGGCGGTTCGCTTCGAGAGCTTGGCAAGGGTTCGTCGTTGACAGCCGCCCTTCATTTTCCTATTCTCCAGATTCGTCGAATTTCGTTCATGCTGCAAAGGAGTAAATCCTATGGTTCAAGTGACTCAAATCAGTGTCTCCGAAGGATGGATTGATCTGGCGATTGGTCAGCCGCACGTCGATATTCTCCCCCTGGATCATCTGGCAAAGGCGACTGCTCACCGGTTCGAGCTGGGGGATCGCAACATCCTGCAATATGGGATGCAGCAGGGAGATGAGGGCTTCAGACACTCCCTCGCCCATTTCCTGAGTGATGAGTACGGCCGAGCAGTTGATCCCGATCATCTTTTCATCACCGCGGGAATCTCCCAGGCGCTGGATTTGATTTGTTCCCTCCTTACCCGACCGGGAGACACGGTCTTTGTGGAGGAACCCTCTTATTTTCTGGCCCTGCGAATTTTCGAGGACTATCAGCTCGATGTGGTCGGGATACCTATCGACGAGAACGGACTCATTATCGAGGCCCTTGAGGAAAAGGTGGCTGAATACCAGCCCGTTTTTCTTTACACCATACCCACATTCCACAACCCGGCGGGGGCGACCTTATCACCTGAAAGGCGCGAGCAATTGGCCAGTCTCAGCAGGGAACATGACTTTCTGGTTGTAGCGGATGAAGTCTATCAACTCCTGACCTATTCGGATACGCCGCCACCGCCGATGGTGTACTATGACAAAGCAGACAAGGTCATTTCACTGGGTTCCTTTTCAAAAATCCTGGCGCCCGGCTTGCGGCTCGGTTGGATGCAGGCTTCCCCGTCGCTGCTGGAGCCCTTCATGATCTGTGGTTTTCTGGACAGTGGCGGCGGTCTGAATCCCCTTGTTTCCAGTATCGTGAACAGCGCCATTGAGCTCGGGCTGCAAAAAGAATACCTCAGCTTCCTGCGAAAAACTTACAGTGAACGACTCTTTGCCTTGAGAAAGGCGCTTCGTGAACATATCCCTTCCCTCACTTTCTCCGATCCTGTTGGCGGGTACTTTATCTGGTCTTATTTGCCGGATGGCACGGATGCCGAAGCCTTGCTTGCCAAGGCTGAAATGCACAAAGTAGGGTTTCAGCCGGGAATCAAATTTTCGAGCATGAAGGGCTTACGCAATTACCTGAGGTTCTGCTTTGCCTTTTACGGCGTGGAAGATCTGGTTGAAGCGGTTGAGCGTCTTTCGAGGGTGATTGGGTAGAATCGGAAGAGGCGGGAACGCTAAGGGGTTTTGGACGTAAATACGTCCCCCTGCAATTCATAGGAATTCTTATCTTTCAACCAACTTCAAGTACCTGTCCCGAAGTGCGGGGAAGAGGGTGTTGATGATTTGCATAAAGCCGCCGCTGACAAAACGTATGGCGAGGATCATCACAATTGCAAATATGAGAAGACTCAGCTGGGCGGCCCAACCCCGAATGATTTCTGATGTGACTACGACGAAGAAGGCACCGATGAGCGGTCCGAATACCGTGCCGAGCCCCCCGATGATAACCATCAGGAAGACCTTCCCCAGTTCATCGAGCCCGCCGATGCTGGGATCCACAAGATTGAAGAAATGGGCATAAAAGGCCCCGGCCACGCCGGCCCAGGCGCTGCCGAAAGCAAAGCCGAAGACCTTCCAGAACCAGGTTTTGATGCCCATGCTTTCGGCCGCATCGATGTCATCGCGGATGGCAAAGAGGTAAAGGCCCCATCGGGAATGATACAGACGTGCGGAAACGACGAACATGCTGAGCATCAGGAAAAGACCCACGAAATAGGCATACAATTCAGATTTTGGGCCCTCGAAAAATGACGGCGCAAGAAAACCGCCGGTCCCGCCGGTGATTTTGTGCTCGGCTTTTAGAAACACGTTGACCACCTCGGCAAAAGCCCATGTAACCAGGCACAAATAAAAACCTCGTACTCTGAGAATCAAAAGTCCGAGAACAATCCCAAAAAAGCCTGCTGCAAGCCCTCCCATGATGAGTCCCAGAAAAGGGGACAGGCCTATGTGTTCTGCCAGCAGGGCGGATGTATAACCGCCGATGGCTGAAAAGGAGACATGGCAGAAGGAGAAGAGCCCCGCGTACCCGAAAATTATATTCCAACTGATGGCCAGAAGGGCGTAAAAGAAAAAAACGCTCAACACGGTGAGCCATACGGTGGAGACGACCCAAGGGGCCAGGAGACCCAGAGTCAGCATACCGATTGTCGCGATGATTTCATTTTTCTTCATGAAGTATGGCCCCTCCTATTTCTGACCAAAAAGCCCCTGAGGTCTGAAGAGAAGAACCAGCCCCATCATGACAAACCCGATAGCATCCCGATAGGCCGATGAGATGTAAAATGCCCCCAAGGTCTCGGTTACACCGAGCATGAGGCCGGCCACAAGGCTGCCGGGCAGGGATCCAAGACCGCCGATGGCCATCACCTCATAGGCCTTGACCAGAGGGGGACCTCCGGCATGGGGTGAAATCAAAAAGATGGGAGCCACGAGGGCGCCTGCTGCACCGGCCAACGCACAGGCCGTGCCGCAGGCGATCCAGCTTTCCAAACCGATATCGACGCCATTGATTTTGGCGCCTTTCTTGGATTGGGTAATGGCGCGCCAGCTCCGTCCCCGCCAAGTTTTTTTGAGGAATAGAGACAGGCCGGTTATGAGCAAGGCCGAGACAACACCGGTCAGGATCATGCCGTTACTCAATTTCACACCGAGTATGTCCATTTCACCGGGAATGTAATCGGGCGGTCTTCGATAGAAGGGACCAAATACCAGGGATGCCAATTTGCGGAAAAAGAGAAGTACCGCAAAGGTCATAATAAGGGCATAATCCATGGGTTTTTCGATTTCTTTGGTATGAATAGGACTGAGCAGCAGTTTTTCAAAGATCGCCCCGATCACGAACACAATCCCCATGGCCAGAGGTACCGCCAGATAGAAAGGCAGGCCCGCAAGAGTGATGGCGTAGTAGGCCATGTACCCGCCGATCATATAGAACTCGCCGTGGGCGAAATTGATGATACGCATGACGCCGCTCAGCAAGGCCAGGCCGATCCCCATGAGGGCGTAGACAAGCCCGATGGCGAGACCTCTTATGATCAGTTCAAGTAACATGGCCTGCTCTCCCGGACGGTCCCAAGCAGGTATACTTGGGACCGTTGTTTAGAATTTAGGGGTAAACTACCGCTGCATCGCTTCCTGCCTGCTTGAAGGCAGTGAGTTTCTTGACAAAGAGTTGGTGACCCATCCACTGGTTCCAGACAGGTCCGTCCTTCCTCTCGAAATTGATCATGCCCGTCGTCCCATTGAAATTGGTCCCCTTGAGGGCCTCCGCGATCTTTTTTGGATCCGAGGAGTTGGCCCTTTTCATGGCGTCAACCAGGATCATGACCTCATCATAGAGGAAGTAGGCAAAGATGGGAGGCTCGTAGTTATACTTTTTCTTAAAAGCGGCCTTGAAATGCTCGCCCAGGGGAGACAGCTTGAGCTTATTTGATTCGAAGGTTGAATACATCACACCAACGCCCTTTTCACCCATAGCTTCCCAAAAGTCCGGATAGGTGGGCCAGTCCCAACTGCAGAGGATGTCGGTTCCGGGTGCGAGGCCGATCTCAAAGGCCTGCTTGGGGATAAGATACATAGCCTGGTAGACCGAGGCGATCACCAAGACATCAGGGGCCGGGCTCTTGGCCTTGAGCTCGAGCAGTTGTGGCTTTAGATCCGTGGCTTCCGCGGGGAATCCGATGGGGTATACAGTCATTCCCGCAGACTTGGCCTCTTTTTCCAAAGCCTCGGCAAAACCGGTCCCGAAAGCCGTCGTTTCAAACATCACTGCCACACTCTTGTAATTCTTCTGCAGGAAGGGGAGCAACAGATTCGCAATCTCGGAGTTGAAAGGACCAACCCGGAAGATGTAGTCCGAGTGACCTTTCGTCAGGTCGTCTGTCCAGCTATAGTGAAGCAGCATGGGGACGCCATATTTAACGACCTGTTTGGCCTGGGCGACCGCCACTGAACTGTGCCACAACCCCACGATTGCAGAAACTTTGTCCTCCGTGATCACACGTTTTACCGCAGTTACGCCCACTGCCGGTTTGCCTTCGTCGTCCGCCTTGGCAATAGCCAGTTTTTTGCCCAGCACACCCCCTTTGGCATTGATCTCCTCTACCGCCAGTTCCACTGTCTGGACATTGATTTGCCCTGATTTATAGTCGCCGGGCGCCGAAAGGGGAGTGACCACACCGATTTTGATGAGGTCCTCTGCGACTGCCGCACAGGGAAAAACCGTGAGCATGAGCAAAACCACCATGAATGCCGAAACACCTAACTTTTTCATAATTACCTCCATGTTTAAGGTTAATGATTCTCAGATGCCTAAGTAGTTCTTTTTGATATGCTCATTGCCAAGGAGCTCTTCACTGGGGCCTTCCAGGGCAATGGCGCTGTTTTCCAACAGGTAACCCCGTTGACTCAGTCTCAGGGCGTGAAAGATGTTCTGTTCCGTCAGGAGAATCGTGATCCTTTCTTCCCTGTTGATTCTTCCCAACGTGTTCAGAATGTCTTTCACGATCATGGGCGCCAAACCGAGCGATGGTTCGTCAAGCAAGAGCAATCTGGGATTGGCCATGAGCCCGCGCCCTACGGCGAGCATTTGGCGTTCTCCGCCACTCAGGGTTTCCGTTAACTGTTTTTGCCGTTCCTTAAGTCTTGGAAAGAGGTTGAAAACCAGTCGAATCTGTCGATCCAATACCTTGCGGGCCTGTCTGGGGTAGGCCCCCATGAGAAGGTTCTCACGGACGTTCATTTGCGGGTAAAGGAGCCCTTCTTCGGGAACCAATGCGATACCTGCAGCAGCGACCCGGTGCGGTTTCAATCCATGGATCGGTTGATCTTCAAAAATAATTTCTCCCTGCCTCGGTGAGAGCAAGCCCGAGATCGTTTGCAGCAGGGTGGATTTACCGGCGCCGTTGGGGCCCAAAATGCACACGAATTCTTTCTCCTCCACCTGAAGAGAAACCGACGACAGGGCTCGCAGGCCGTTGTAAAAAACACTGATCTCCTGAACCTTAAGCACGTGCAGACTCCGAGAATTTATATTCCTCTCCCAGATAGGCTTCGATCACCTTGGCGTTATTGGCTATCTCTCGGGGCGTACCGTAAGCGATGAGGGCGCCCTGATGCAGCACGGCAATGTGGTGCGCGTTCTCCATAATCGCCTTCATCACATGTTCTATCCATAAAATAGAGACATTCACTTCTTTGTGGATCCGGCGCAGGACACCCATCATATGTTGCGTCTCAGCAGGATTCAGGCCGGCCACGCTCTCATCCAGAAGGAGGAGCTTGGGTTGAACGGCCAGAGCCCGTGACAGCTCCAGGAGCCGGCGTTCTTGAAAGGTCAGTGTCTTGGCCAGCTGATCACGCTTGCTCCAGAGGTCGGTCACCTCCAGGAGCCATTTGAAGTCGGCCCGCCCATGGGGCGCACATACCTTCAGGTTTTCGAGGACCGTCATGTACAAGAAAGGTCGGGGGATTTGGAATGTTCGACCGACGCCGAGGCGGCAAATCTTGTGTGGATTTAACTTGGTGATGGGTTTTCCGTCGAAGATGACCTCCCCGGCGGTGGGCTTGTAGACGCCGGTAACGCAGTTGATCAGCGTGGTCTTTCCCGCCCCGTTCGGTCCGATGAGGCCCAGGATTTTACCCTCATATAATTCCAGATTTACCCCTTGAAAGGCAACGAGCCCTCCAAATGTCTTGGTCAGGCTTCGAACCTGCAGCAGGGTATTGGTTTTTTGTTCAGTCAACGGGACTCACCATGTCAGGCCGCATAATCCCTTTCGGCCCTTCTTACGATGTCATCGATAGCGGCGACCACGTCGGGCGCAAGAGGTTTTTTGGGTTCACCTTCCAGGATCTCTAGGGCCCTATCCAAAGCCACCCTACGGACATCCCTGCCACTTTTTCTCTCCCATATATCCCAACTTCGCCGCTCCATTAGCCCGGGTACCCAGAGTTCCTCACGGAAATGTTCGAAGGTGTGGTCATGAGACAGGAAACTGCCCCCATGGCCGACGTCCTTGAGGACGTCCACGGCCAAAGCTTCCTCATTAATCGTAAGCCGTCTTGCGAGCCGCCGGAGACCCCCCATACAGTCATTGCAGAAAAGGGGATCGGCAAAATCCACCAGCAGATCGGCGTCAAGCTGCATGCCATCAATCATATCGGCCGTGAGGGCCGTCAGGGTTCCAATCATGCCTGTTTCGAAACCGGCCTGGGCATCCAGTATCTTTGAATCCCTCAACATCCCCGGCATTCTGACAGGCAGGTCCAGATAGCGCCCCATCTGGGCCATGGCCCCCTTCAGAATGCCGAATTCAGGGCAGGCCATGGAGACATTGCCTGTGCGCATGTCCATGCCGCGTGCAAAGCTCGTGTAAACAAAGGGCGCTCCGGCATTGGCAATCTGCGAGACCACGAGGCAAGCGAGGATTTCCGCGTGGGCCTGTGCAAGTGTCCCTGCGATGGTTACGGGGGAGGTCGTCCCCAGGATGGGGCCGGAACTCACGATAGCGGGGATGTGCAGGCGGCTCATCTCGATCAACGCCTCCAGGGATTCCTTATCGATCCCGAGGGGCGGGAGCGTCAAAACCCATCCGGAGATGGTCGGCCGCGAACGGAAGGCCTCTTCGCTTCCCACTGCCAAGGATGCCATTTCCATGGCGTCATGCACGCATGGCGCGCCGTACATGCCGCCGGTGATGTGTTTGTCGGTGTTTTTAATCGTGGTCGCCCAGGTGATCCAATCGTTGATTTCCCCGGGGACCTCCTGGGGCGTCACGAGGCCGCCGTTGATGCCGATGTGCTCCATCTGATCGCAAATGCGAGTCAGGCCCGCCAAATCCTCATTGGTGGCTGTTCTTCTTTGACCGGTGTAGGGGTCGATCACATGGGTCGCCATGGTCATGGCGGCGAGTGTCGGATCATGATTTTTGAATGAGACATCGAGCTGGGAATCGCGAGCACACAGGGTGACCTCCTCTCGTTTCGGCGCTTGCTTTAGAGCCTTCATCACCAGACCGGCCTGGATCTTTACGATGTTTTCTTGGACGATCTCCGCCCCGGCCTCTTTCATCATGGCAAGCGCATCCTGACTGGGAAGACGCATACCGAACTTCTCAAGAATCTCGAGAGCAGTTTCGTGAATCTTTTCGATCTCTTCTTCCGACAAAAACCTGATGAGGGGTTTCATGGTCCTTTTTCCTCTCAGATATACCCTATCTCCAGGAGGGATCTCACGCTGTACCTGATCTTGCGGGCATCGACCCTCTGGACCTTTGTCAGCGCAGCTTTTTCGTCCGCAAAGTCTGAACGACAAAACGTCAGCTCGACGGTGGCGGGAAGTGCGGGTTTGAATGGTTCAAATCTGTCCATAGAACGCAGGGCTTTTTTTACGGCCCCTCTAATCCTGCTGTGGGCCTCGGAAACGGAAAGACACGTAGCCCTGTTTCTCCCGATCCCCCGCTTTACCACGGCACACTCTGGATTTCCGAGCAAGTTGGTGGCCTCTTCAACTGCTGCCTGATCGCCAGAGACCATGATGACCGGTACGTCATAGTGTCCCGCATAGGAAGCGCATATTCCTATTTCCCCCATGCGCTGGCCATTGACTTTGAATTCGAACCAGGAGGAGGAGTTTACGGTATGGTCGAGAAAAGCGTTTAAAGTGCCCGCGCGAGCATGACAGCCCAATAGGATCAATCCGTCGAATGAGCCATCCAGTGAGGGCATGAGGCGACCGCAATTTGGCGTTTCAAAAGCCGCCCTGGAGTCCATTATTGCCACACTGACGGCTCCGCCGCCCGCATGTGTATCGCAGACCACCATTTCCCTGACGCCCGTTTCGAAAGCCTCCTCGATTGCCGCATTGATTTCCTGTGCCATCAACTGACAAGCCTCAGAGAATTTTGCGGACCGGGACTTGACAGCTTCGGCGTCGCCGATACCTGATATACCCTCCATGTCGGCAAGAAGGTAGATCTTCATTTTGAATTGGCCCCCTTACTCTCCCTCGCCGGAATGCCCAGAGGCTTGTCGGAGCGAAGCGCAGATTTACCCGCCTTACTTCTGGCGGGTGTATCCGCCTCAGGAGGATTCCGCTACCGGAGCCGCGGGGAGGTTTCAGTCCACCCTGCCCGATTCTTCAAGGCCGTGTACACCTTTTCAGCCGTCACGGGCAACGAGGTGATATCCACACCCACGGCGTCATAGATGGCGTTCACCAGGGCAGCGGCAGTGGGGCAGGCCGGTGGTTCGCCTGTGCCTTTGGCGCCAAAGGGTCCCGTCGGTTCAGGTTCCTCCACAATGAATGAAACTACGGGCGGGGCGTCCAAGGCCGTTGGAAGGAGGTAGGTGCTGAAATCAAATGTCACCAACTCCTCTTCAACCCAGGTCATTTCCTCCATCATGGCGTAGCCAAGCCCCATAACGACACCCCCGTCGATCTGCCCTTCGATGGACATGGGATTGACCGCCCGGCCCACATCGTGCGCTGCCGCCACTCGCAAGATCTCAAATTGTCCCGTTTCCGTATCAACCTCCACCTCAACAATCTGGGTGGCGTAAGAGTAGGCACCGTAAGGAATACCGGCACCGGTCTCAGGGTCAAGCATTTCCGCTGTGGGGGGGTTATAAAACCCGGTGGCAGACGTCAGGATTCCCCGCTGTCTCAGCCCCCGACAAATTTTTTTTAACGGCAGGTGTATATTCGGACTGCCCAGGACGAAAACCCCGTCTGATTCTATAACGATGTCTTCTTTTCGAGCTTCCAGCATGCGGGCCGCTTCTTCCCGGATTTGTTCCAGCACCTGCTCAGCGGCCAGCCGCACGGCGTTGCCGGAAACATAAGTCTGCCGGCTGGCCGAACTGATTCCGGCCTCGGGCGTATTAAGGGTGTCTGCCGATTGAATCATCACCCTGTCCGGGGAGATCCCGAGGGTCTCGGCCGCGATCTGACTCAACGCCGTATCGGAACCCTGTCCCAGATCTGCAGCACCGCATCGAACAATACAGGACCCGTCCTCGAGAAGTTCAACGTATGCACTCGAGGGGTTCGGCTTGGCCGTGTTCCCCATTCCGAAGTAGATACAGGCAATCCCTTTTCCGCGTTTTTTCATCGTGATTTTGTTCCTATCACAGGCATATTTCCGATGCCGCTTTTTCCAGGGTTTCAAGTGCTCCCACCCCGGCCTCCAGGATTTGTTGGGTAACCGTTCTCGAACCCGGACGCACCATATTGATCCGCCTCACCTCCACCGGCGAGAGATCGCACCGGCGACCGATCTCGTCCATAAGGGGCTCATGGCAGGGAGACATCTGGGGCGCTCCAAAACCTCGCATGGCACCCGAAATCTGCGTGTTGGTATAGACGGCGAAGGCGTCGACATGCACATTCGGGCAATCGTAGGGTCCCAAGGCCATGGTCGCCGAACGGGTGAGCACCGCGTGGCCGAAGGAAGCATATGCTCCCGTGTTGCCGATGATCTCGGCTTGTGCCGATTGAAGGCGTCCGTCCTTGGTTGCGCCGAAACGGTAGCTGAGATAAAAAGCGTGGCGTTTGGTGCTCGTTCGAAAAGATTCCTCTCGCGTCCAAACCATTTTTACCGGCCGACCTGTGATATAGGTACCCAGCGCTGCGAGATGCTGGAGGGACAGATCAATCTTACCGCCAAATCCGCCGCCCGTGGTCGCTTGAATGATACGGACGCGACTGGTGGGGAAATCGAGCATTCTTGCGATCTCATGGCGATGGTAATGGGGACCCTGGCTGCAGCAATGAACGACCAGCATATCGCCATCCCAATAGGCCAATGCGGCTTCCGGTTCCAGGTAAGCGTGATCCACGGTCTGGGTTCGAAACTGGCGCTCCACTATGAAATCGGATTTTTCAAAGCCGGCCCGGATATCCCCCTTGCGGATTTTTCTGTGAAGAAGGACATTGCCCTTTTCGTGAATTTTTGTTGCTTCCGGTTTCATGGCCTGACGCGGATCAAGCAGGGTAGGCAGCACTTCATATCCGACCACAACATCGCGGGCGGCGCGGCACGCGAGATGCCTGTCTTCAGCAAGCACAACGGCGATAGGTTCCCCGGCAAAACGCACCCGTTGGGAGGCCAGGAACGGCTGATCCTTGATAATGACGCCGTGATTTTCGACACCCGGGATATCCTGAGCGGTCAAGACAGCAACGACCCCGCCCCTTGCGAGGGCAGGCGTCACGTCCACCGAGAGGATCCTGGCGTGGGGGTGGGGGCTTGCGACCATCGCGCCGCAGAGCGTCGCCGGGAGATGAAGATCGCCTGCAAACTTGGCGGCGCCCGTTACTTTGGAAATACCGTCCACCCGCACCAAGGACCGGCCCAGGCTGCCTTTTGCATTCTCATCGGGATCGGGGACGGATTCTCCCCTTAATTCGGCCGCTGCGGCAAGGATCGCGTCAATGACTTTGTGGTATCCGGTGCAGCGGCAGAGATTACCAGAAATGGCTTCTTTGATGTCGTAAGGCGTGGGATCCGGATTCCGGTCCAGAAGCGCCTTGGCCGCCATTAGCATTCCGGACGTGCAGAACCCGCACTGAACAGCACCCAATTTCAAAAAACGGGACTGAAGTGGATGCAAGCGGTTTTTGGTGCCCAATCCCTCAACCGTCCTTACGCTTCGGCCTGCTGCCTTTACGGCGGGATACAAACAGGACAACAAAGGAAGGCCGTCAACGAGGACCGTACAGGCCCCACAATCACCATTGCTGCACCCATCCTTCGTTCCTGTATGCCCCAGCTTTTCTCGCAAAAGCTCAAGGAGGGTCATGTCCTCCGGTACCCGAACGGTTCTATCGATGCCGTTGAGGATAATATGGATCTCTGGATCAGGCATGGGGTCCTTTTTTAATCTGCTTGAGGGCGTCTGATAAGGCCCGCTGCACCAGCACGGCCACCATGTCTTTGCGATAGGCAGCGCTGCCTCGGATGCTGTCCCGGGGGGTTGCGTCTTCACGGGCGAGGATAGCAGCCCGTTTCAGATTGGCTGTCATGATGGTTGCATTTTGAAGGAACTCCTCGGCTCTCAATGCTCTCCAGGGCCTGTCACTGACCGGCGCCACAATGATCCTTGCCCACTTAATCCTTTCCCCATCCTCTGTAAGCTCCACCCTGACGGCTGCGGAAAGCAGGGGCAGTGTGAAGGCCCTCCTCTTGGACAGACGCTGCATGGCGCTGGCTTGTTTCGGGGGCATGCAGGCGGGAATACGGAAATGGGTGAGAATTTGGCGTGTGGGGTCGATTGTGCTCTTCCCCACGCCGGCATAAAGTTCCAAGACGTCCAGTTCCTTTTGGCCCTCAGGGGAAGCCACGTTTGCTTTTGCGCCCAAAGCCGCCAGCGGCACGGCAGTATCTGCTGCGGGACGGGCATTCACAACATTGCCCCCGATAGTCGCCACGTTGCGGATCTGGGGAGCACCCATCCAACCCGCACCCTGGGCCAATGCCCTTGCATTGTTTCTTATCAAAGGGGATCTTTCAATCTCAGTCATGGTGGAGACAGCCCCGATAACCAGATCGGAACCGACCATCTTGATTCCGCCCATTTCCTCGATCTGTGTGATATCTACCAGGGTCAAATGTTCCTCAAAGGCATCCATTCGCCTGATTTTGACAAAAAGATCCGTGCCGCCGGCCACGACCCTCGCATGCCCGCCGGCGCCAGTGAGCATTGCACAGGCGTCATTCAAGCTGTTCATGATTTGATAGTGTCGCCAACGCATAGGTATCACCACGGGTCACAGGAAGGTCATAGCGGCTTTCCCCGGCTAATTCACCGTATCGCAAACGGAAAGCAATCTATTGTGCAATGGAAATGTTTACGGCCCCGGGCACCGGACAGACCGAGTAGCATCCGCCACATCCTATGCAGTTGTCGGCCTGGACCCAGGTGTGCTCGTCCCCAGGCTGCATGGCCTGATAGAAGCAAGCCTTGAGACATCGACCGCAGTTGTTGCAGAACTCGGGATCCACCAGGGCCTTTTCCGGAGGCATGTCGGCATAGGCCATGGCCGCGTCCGAAGCAATGCCGCGCATTTTATCCAAGTCAGCATAGCCTTTCTCGTCCATGAACTTCTCAAGGCCTCGGACCTGTTTGCCGAGCCACTCGTAACCATATACCATTACGGCCGAGCACATCTCGACGATGTGGGCACCACTCATGATAAATTGCACAACATCCCGCCAATCATAGGCACCGTTGGTTCCCGCAATGAATAGCTCCTCTTTGTGGGCCCGTCGCACCTCATTGATCCACCGTAGAGTCAGAGGCTTGATCCAGGGGCCCCCGATGCCCGCCTGGCCATAAATCAGGGGTTTTCCCGACTCGACATCAGGCACGAATCCGATGAACCGGTTGGTCAAGGTGACGGCTGCCACGCCCACCTCCTTCAGGCGTGCGGCGAACTGAACCAGGTCCGTCACCTGGGGCGTGACCTTAATCATGATGGGTACGGTGACGGCCTCGGCCACGGCCTGGCTGATTTCTGTGCCGTAATCAAAGTCCTGCCCCACATTCATGCCGGTGCGGACGCCGGGCATCATCTTGGGATGGGGACACCCGAAATTGAGTTCGATCAAAGGGACGCCTGCATCTTCGATTTGTTTCCCCAAGTCCACCCACCCCGAAATCTCCGTCGAGGCGATGCTGCCGATGACCACGGCGTCGCATTCCTTGGCGTAATCAAGGGTCTCCCGAATTTCCTTCAGGAAATCTTCAGGTTCTTCCAGCGCCAATCCGCTGCGGCCATAAAGGCTGAAGGCACGTGGGACCCTGCCCTGGCACACCTCGTGACGTTCGTTTAAAAAACGCCACTTGGACCGTGTGGTTAGCTCCCGCATTGCCGGGGAATCGGTCATTGTCTTGGCGATAACCCCCCCTGCGCCCGTGTCCAAACACTTCTTCATGTTGTGGGCATTGAGCGTGGGCTCGGCCGAAGCGGC
This sequence comes from uncultured Desulfobacteraceae bacterium, assembly GCA_964459445.1. Lineage (GTDB taxonomy): Bacteria > Desulfobacterota > DSM-4660 > Desulfatiglandales > HGW-15 > CAYWMP01. The sequence goes on along the minus strand of CAYWMP010000001.1, from coordinate 27,777 downwards.
GACGATGGGATTTTTGATTCGGACGCCGCAAAAATTGACTTCCATGTTGGCCATTTTGAATCTCCTTTGCACTTCCGATTGGCATGGGATGCGAAATCCCTGAAAAGAATTATAGTTAGTTTTTTCTATTAAGCCATTCCCTTCGATCAGCCAAGGCTGGAAATCGATCCCTTGCGTCAATAATCATTTTGAGATCAATCTCGCTCCACAGGAGAACCTCCTCGTCTCCACCGCTGGAGAGAATGACACCCCAGGGGTCGGTCATCATGCTATGTCCCACGAACTGGATGCCTGCATTGAAACCCACGGAATTCGCAGAAACAAGAAAACACTGATTCTCCAGGGCACGCACACGGTTCAACATGAGCCAGTGCTCCAGCCGAGGATAGGGCCAGGCCGAACAAACAAGAAACACCTCAGCCCCTTTCTCTACCATCCTCCGGAACAGCTCGGGAAATCGAAGATCGTAACAGGTGGCCATGCCAAAGGTTCCCAGAGGGGTTTCAGCAACCACCACGCGGTCCCCAGGGCTCAAAAGCTGCGTTTCCTTGGAATTGTAGCCGAATAGATGGATCTTGCGATAGTTGGCTAGGACCTCTCCCTTAGGCGATATCAGGTAACTGGAGTTGTAGTAGCGGTCGTCGTCTTTTTCCACAAAGCTGCCGGTGTGGAGATGCACCTTGAGTTCTTCCGCCACGTCTCGAAGCCGTGTGAATGTGGTGCCATCCTTCCCCTCGGCTTCCGGCAGGTAGCGGTCAAAGCTCATGAAGCCGATGTTCCATAGTTCTGGCAGAAGGATGATATCGGCATCCTTGGCCCGACGAATGTTATCGATGGCCTTTTCGACCGTGGCGGCCTTATCGTTCTCCACGACTTCCATCTGTATTGAGGCGATACGCAAGGTCACCTCCTCTATTCCACGGTCATGTAATTAAGGGGCCGGATGTCGTAGGCCAGGGAAAGCCGGCGGTCGAGTTTTGGATCACCGAGTTCCGCCGAAAACCGTTCACTGAAAACAAAACCTCCGGTAAGCGTTCCGAGAGTTCCGGAGAATATGGCCGTCCCATCGAGAGGAGGCGGGATCTTGGTAAGCACAAAATCCATCAGGGCCTTGGGTTCCATAATTGCGGCCAGAGTTCCCTGCTGGTATGTGATTTCCTTGCCGTCCTTGAAGACCGTGCTCTTTATCTCCAGCAGGTCCCAATGATCCTCGACTTCGGCCAGGGGCCAGACCGTCTTACCGAGGATATTCGGGCAGATCTGCTTGCAGCGCGGAATGTCCGTCTCCTCAAGGTGCCTGTCGGAATGATCACTTCCCAGTCCCACATAAATGGCCTGCTCGTTTTCAATGAGGAGGACATATTCCACCTCTCCGGAGGTTTCATCACCGTAAACATCAATGGCCTCATCAGTGATCAGTGTGCGGGGAATGACAGGGTATAGGGTCGGGGTGCTCTTTGGCCCCGGAATGCCTTTTTTGGCCAATTCCTCAATGTGTCGCCTGACCTCCTCCTGATTTCGGCCGACGTAGCCGGCGTTCACCATGCGGGAGAATTCAAAATTCAGCGGCTCACGCCTGCCTTTCATCTCTAATGTTAATTGAATTTGCACGGTTACCTCCTTCAGAAAGGCTATCGGATTTTGCTTTACCCTGCATGGGATGAAGACAGGGCTACTTTTTGTAATAACGAATCTCGAAAGTGACGCATCCGTAAGGTATTTTATAGGGGCCGTGTGTCATCCCGGGCGGCCGGCAAGCGTAAAATCCCGGCAGGTAGGTTTCCTTCTTGACGATGTCATAGAGACTGCCTTCCACGATGAGCACTTCCTCCCAGAAATCGTGAATTAACGTTTCACTGGTTTCGATCCCCGGAGGGAACTTAAGAAGCCGCGTATAGTTGCCCGTTTCAGGGTCCTCGCTCAATATTTTCTCTTTTATTCCCAAGCTGTCGCCTTCCACCGGTCTCCACTCGTAAGAGGTGTCGCAATCAATAAATTCTATTTCAGGTTTTGGCATCGGCAACCTCCTTTCTATTCATGTTTTTTATCTTATCATCATTCCAGGCAGCCAAGTGATGATAGAGGGAAACACCATGCACAAAATCATCCCCACTATCTGCAACAGGAGGTAGGGCCAGACCGAACCATAGAGCTCGGTCATGGTTACGTCCGGTGGAGCCACGGCTTTGAGGTAGAACATGGAGTAGCCAAAAGGTGGGGACAAATAAGCGATCTGCAGGTTGAGGTTGAACAGAACCCCGAACCAGAGAGGATCGAACCCCAGCTCCTTGATGACGGGCACAAACATGGGGGCCAGGAGTACCGTGATCCCAATGATGTCCAGCACCATCCCCAGCAGCAGCAAAATAAGCTGGATTAAGATCAGCACACCCCACGGACCCAGCGGCAGGATGGGCAGGGTCTCAATGACAAAGTCGGAACCGCCTGCCAGGGTATAGGTGGCAATAAAGACCATTGCTCCGAAAACGATCCACATGATCAGACCCACCGTTTTCATAGTGGCGAAGAGCGATTCCTTGATATTCGGCCAAGTGAGTTTTCCGCGCAGAAGCGCACAGACCATTGCTCCCAAGGCGCCGACACCTGAAGCCTCGCCAGGTGTGGCCACCCCGCCAAAAATTGCGCCCATGACACCAGCTATAAGCAAAATCGGGAGGATTAGAGACTTCAGGAGCAGCAATTTTTCCGCCAATGGCAAACCGACTTCTTCGTCAGAGGCGGGCGGTCCGGCTTCCGGATTGAGGCGGCACTTTATCAAGATATAGCCGATGTAAAGGGCTCCAAAGAGCAGTCCGGGCCCGACGCCTCCCATGAAAAGCTTGCCAATAGACTGCCCCGTGGTGACGCCGTAAATAATGAACATGATGCTGGGGGGGATAAGCACTCCCAATGCGCCCCCTGCGGCAATGGCCCCCAAAGCCATCTTGCGATCGTAACCGTGTGTGAGCATGAAGGGAAGCGCAATCAGTCCGGTGATGGTTACGTCTGCGCCCACTGTTCCGATCATGGCTGCCAGCACCGTGCAGAGGACAATCGTGGCGGCGGCCAGGCCGCCATTTACACGCCCCAACCAGGCGTGGATGGCTTTGAAAAGATCATCGGCAATGCCTGACTTCTGCAACATGTTGCCCATGAAAACGAACAGAGGAATAGCGATCAAGCTGAAGCTAACCATTACATCGTATATTCGCAGCACGACCATGTTTAGGCTGCTGGGTCCCCATAACACGTAACCAAAGATCACGCCTAAAAAAGCGGTGGTCCACGCCAGAGGAACCCCCAGCAAGAGTAAAAGGAAAAAAGAACCGAACATCAAAAGGGTGATCAAACCCGGACTCATGCCGACCGCCTTTCCCCAAAAACCTCTCTCAGGTCACGAATGACTTTGACTGTACCTTGAAGAAATAAGGTCAAAGACCCCAAGAACAAGATAAGCCTCATCGGCCAAACCGGAGGGTCCCAGATGGAGCCGCTGGTTAGGTGTTGGGTGAGGGATTCGGCAAACCACTTGCCGCTCTCCCATACCAGCACCCCGCAAAATATAAGGAAAACCGGGTTGGTGACGAAAAGGTCCATCATCGCTCTCCGACGCGGCGACCATTTCATATAGAAAATGTCCACCCGGATGTGGGAGTCGTAGAGGTAAGCATAAGCCCCGGCCATCACATAAGTGGCGGCACAAAAAAACTCGGTCAACTCCAGGCCCCAATCCGTGGGTGCATTGAACACATACCTCAAGGTCAGCTCGAAACAGATCTGAAAGGTTGCCACCACCAAAAGCAGTGAGAACACCTTGCCTTGATATTCACTTACCCTGTCTATAACCCTCAAAAAATTTTCCATTTGTCCAGCATCGCAAACCCACCATGCCTGCCGCAAAAATGCGGAGTCAGGTTTTTTCCGACAACTCCTGATTCACAAAACATCCCTCCAGGGCCTCATATTGGGGCTCCTTTCCCGGGCCCGAAGTCAAAGGGCCCGGGAAAGGCGGTTCCGCAATATCTGTCCGATTATTGGTCAAATGCCGTCAAGGTAGCCTTGCTTTCCTAATTGATCTTGCCGCTCAACCTTAAGAAATTGAGAATTGAGTTGATAACCTCGGCCGAAAGTTCGCTCTTTTTGCTGTACTCAAGTGCCACTTCAAGTGATAATTTTTTGGCTTTTTCCATATCCGATTCCGACAATTGGGTGATCTCGATGCCTTTCTCTTTGACTACGCCGAGGGCCTTGTAATCCGATGCGGCCGACAAAATGTCATAGAGGTAGTCGGCCTCTCTGGCCGCCATCCTTACGGCCGTCTGAAGGTCTTCTGGCAGTTTATTCCAGGCGTCCATATTCACCCCCCAATTGACAACAGCAATGGGCCCATGAAAGGAGGGATACAGGACATACTTGGTGACCTCGTGGAGCCCCATGCCCACATTCTCGCCCAAGGTCACGAATTCGGCAGCATTAATCACGTTGGTGTCCAGGGCCGAATAGATCTGCCCCCCTCTCATACCTATGGGCGCGGCGCCCAGTTTCTTGAAGAGCATGCTTGTGAGACCGCTTGGCGTTCGAATTTTTATGCCCTTGAAATCATCGAGGCTGCGTAAAGGTTTTTTGGACATGATCGGCTCAGCCCCGATCAGGGTGGAGCCGACATACTTTACATTATACTTGGCGTATGCTTTTTCTATGATCTCCTTGCCGCCGAAAGATTCAATCCAGACCCGGACCTCGCGGGGGTCGCTCCAAAGGGCGATGGCGCTAAATATAGGGGCAAAGCCCGGATCTTTTCCCGCAAAAAAGGCGTCCACATTGTGCCCCATTTCAAAGTTGCCTTTTCCCTCGGCCTCAAGCATGTCCCTGTAGCCTACCAGGGTGCCGCCGCCATATAGTTTGATATTCAGGCGCCCGCCGGTAGCCTTCTTGAGGTTGTCGAGGGTGATTTTCTGGGATTCGAACCCGGGAGTGCCTGGCGAGGCATAAGTCTGCATCCGCCATTTAAAAGTTTTTTGTTCCGCCTGGACGGGTCCGACCACCGTGATGAAGGTCAAAGCCACAAACAACACACCCACCATCAGCATAAATCTCTTGGTTTTCATGGGTCCCTCCTTCTTCTTGTTTGGTTTTAGTTTATCATCCTTCCCATCAAACAACACTTTTTGAAATTCATTGTTTAGGGTGGTCCGAGGGCCTTACATAAAAGCCATTTCCTCCACCAGCCTGTCAAATACGAACATGTGGCCCGGATAATGTGTGACGGCATAGGATATCTTGCTCTGCATCACTGCATTCTGAGGGGTGATCCCGCATCCCCAGAACATCAACACTTCGTGAGGTTCAGGCGGTGGTGTGTCCCAAGGTGGGATAAATGCATCCGGTTCACCGATATGATCCACACCAATGAGGGTTGGATCTCCTATATGTACCGGCGGGCCATGGAAGGCAATGTGACGCGAAGATATTTGAACCGCCCGCACGGCGCTTTGCGAATTGGGAAACGCACGGCATGAACAGACCATGTTGCCCTTAAACCGTCCCACCGGTTCAAGGGGAATGCTTGTGGTGTAGTCGCCCAGAGAACGGAAAGGGACCTTAGCTTCATGGAAGGCCCAGACAAAACCCCAGGAGCACCCGATTAGAAAGGCAACGAGATCCTCACGCCAGTAAGCAGTTGCGTCATGAGGTTCGGCTGCCAGCTTGCCCTCTTCCCACACCCGATAACGCGGAAGGTCCGTTCGCAGGTCCGCTTCGGGAGCCACTGTGCGGGGATGGGGATCTCCAGGTTCCGTGACATCAATTACCCAGCAGGGCCTCGGATTGCGCTGGCAGAAGAGCAGGAACTCCAAGGCATATTCCTGGGGAAGGGCAACCAGATTGGCCTGGCCGTAGTTGATGCAAGCGTCGGGGGTAACCTCTTTCCATTGACCTTTTCGGACAATGCTCCGGAATTCGGTCGGTTTCATAGCTCCCAACTCGGAGGGGGTGTATGGGTTGGTCATTCTGTTTCTCCCTTCGGGATATTCCCAACCGGGTTCTTTTTGAGATAATGGATAAGCTCGGTTTCACGCTCTTTGAGTATCCTGGCCACAACGTCTCTGTCCCAGTCGAAAAGGCCCTTGCCGGTCTTGATCCCGAGGTGTCCCTGCTCCACTTTTTCGGTCATCAAGATGGACGGTTCAAGCGAATTGGACAGATCTTTCCAAATCTCTGCAGCAGCCAGGAAAACATCCAGTCCCCCCAAATCGCAGGTCTCAAAAGGACCTGTCACAGCCAAACGGCGGCCAAAACTGGTTTTGACAACAGTGTCCACGTCCTCCATGCTGGCGATGCCCTTATCAACGATAAAAAAAGCTTCGCGTATCAAGGCCTGATGAAGTCTGGTTCCGATGAACCCTGGAATTTCCCTGTTGACCATAACAGGTTTCTTACCAATGAAGGCCATGAGCTCGGCCGCCTGACGCGCGGTTTCCTCGGATGTCTTCTCCCCGCGGACAATCTCCACTAATGGGATCAGGTTCGGGGGATTCCAGAAGTGGGTGCCCAAAACCTTGTCCGGCCGGTTGGTGGCCGTGCCCATGGCGGTTATGCTTAGGCCTGATGTGTTGCTGGCCAGGATGGCATCAGGAGGGCAGAGCTGATCAAGCCTAAGAAAGATTTTCCTCTTGATTTCCAAGTCTTCAGGAATCGCCTCGATCAGGAAATCAGCGCCGCGGCATGCATTTTCCAGGGTGGTCACTCCTTCGATACGGGCTAATCCCGATTCTTCTTCGCTCTGTTGGATCAACCCGTGCTGTTTAAAAGTCCGGAGGCCGTCCCGAACCGCGTTCAGGCCTTTGAGATTACTCTCTTCACTGCGGCTGTAGAGCCGGACCGTGAGCCCGGCTAAGGCGAAGGCCTGGGCGATACCCGGCCCCATAGTCCCGGTCCCTAGCACAGTGACGATCTTGATGCCCATGGTTTTTTTTGCCTCACCGTTTGCTTTTCAACTCGGCCAAGATCTTTTCCGCTGTGGCCGGCAGTTCTTTGATTCTGATGCCCGTGGCATCGTAAATGGCGTTGGTGATGGCCGACATGGCCGGATTAAGGGCGGGTTCCCCGATGCCCTTGGCACCATATGGCCCATTGGGCTCTACCGGCTCCACCAGAATGGGCGTTATATAGGGCACGTCCATAGCGGTTGGGACGAGGTAGTCAAGAAAATCGGGGTTGACAATTCTACCTTTTTCAACCGCCATGTTCTCCATCAGCGCCCACCCGAGCCCCTGGGCCACTCCGCCCTGAATCTGACCCTCTGTGGCCATGGGATTGATGGCCCGTCCCACATCATGGGCGGCAAAGAAGCTGGTCACGGTCACCCGGCCGGTGTCCGGATCCACCTCGACCTCCGCAATCTGGCAGGCGAAGGGGTAGGCTGGTGAAATATTCCCGTACTTCGTGTCAGGGTCAGGCAGGACCGTCGGCGGCTTATAAAAGCCGGTTCCAATTACCGGCGCCCCGTGGCGAGCAAACGTGGCCTGTTGGGCGACCTCCCTGAAAGGAATCCCCTTGTCCGCTGAACCCGTTACAAAGAAACGACCGTCCCGACACTCGATATCCTTGGGGTTGGCTTCCAGCAGTTCTGCTGCCACTTCAGCCATTTGTGCGAAAGCTTCGTCGGCTGCGGCCAAAACCCCGTTCCCCCCCATCAAGGTTCCGCGGGTGGCGAAGCTGCCGAATCCGAAAGGGGAGATGTCCGTGTCAACGGTTGACACATGGACCATCTCCAGAGGCACGCCCAGACGCTCGGCAACGATCTGGGCAAATACCGTCTTTTGCCCCTGCCCCATGTCGGATTCGCCATGGTAAACCGTCACCCGCCCGTCCCGGCCGACACGAACGATTCCAGCGCCGCCGTCGAATTCCCGGGCAAAGGCCCGGTTCCCGGAAACATGATTGCAACAGGAAAGCCCTATTCCCTTGTAAGGAATCTTTTTCTTACGTTTTTCATCCCAATGGGCAGCCTTGGCCGCGCGCGTGACACACTCGTTCAATCCGCAACTGGTTATTTCCCAGCCATGCACACTCGTCTCGTTGGGGCCGATGCCGTTCTTGATGCGTAATTCCACAGGGTCTATGTCGAGCCGATCAGCAAGCATATCCATGGCGGATTCCAAAACAAAGGTCATCTGAGAATTGCCGAATCCCCGGAAGCAGCTGGTTGGGACGGTATTCGTGTAAACGGTGTATCCTCTGCTTCGTACGTCTTTGAACCGGTAGAGGGAATCAACGCGGTAGCAGGCCGTGGCGACTATGACCTGCGCGTAAACCGTCCTGGCGCCATTGGCCCCCACAACCCGGACATCCTTACCGGTCACCAACCCCTCCCTGGTCGCCCCCAGCTTAATGTCAATATACATGGGCACGCGAGGATTGGCGGCGATGAAGTCGTCATGGCGGGTGTTGAATAGCTTGACCGGCCTGTGGGTCTTTTGAGCCAACAGGGCGGCTACCAGATGAGCATTATTTTCCATCTTTGCGCCGAACGCCCCGCCATAGTCGGGGACGATGACCCTGATGTGGTCTGGAGACACGTTCAAGGCGTTGGCGTAGGTCATACGCATCATGTTCGGAATCTGGGTCCCGACCCAAAGTGTGATCCTCCCCGACAGATCCACGTCGGCTACCGAGCCCATGGGTTCAAGGTAGGCCTGGTAGACCTGGTTGGTGTAATAGCGGTCTTCGTAAACGATGTAGGAATCCTTTAGTGCTTGATCTACGTCTCCGGCAGCGATCGTGAACTCGGCGGCGATATTGCCCGGTTTGTCGTCATGGATAAGCGGCGCGTCGGGCTTCATGGCCTCCAGGGGGTCATCAACTGCGGGGAGTTCCTCATATTCCACCCGGATGAGTTCAAGCGCTTCCTCGGCAGTATCCTCATCCACCGCCGCCACGGCCGCCACCTCATCTCCGCAGAAACGGCCCTTGTCGCCGGCCAGGATGGTCCAATCGTCACTGCGCGGACCGAACCGAATTCCGGGTGTATCGGCATGGGTCACAACGGCCTTGACCCCGGCGAGGGTTTTCGCTTTCGTGGTGTCAATATGCTTGATGCGGGCGTGAGGATAAGGACACCTCAGGATACGTCCGTAAAGCATATTGGGCAGGACCAGATCTGATACGAACCGGGTTTTGCCCATGGCCTTTTCCATGCCGTCCAGTTGAGGATAAGACTTGCCAACAACATCCAGTTTTTCCATTGGTTTCTCTCCCTAGGTCAGACGCCTTAATCTCTTTCAGTGCCCGAACAGGCCTTCACCGCTTCTATGATCTTGGTGTAACCTGTGCATCGGCAGAGGTTTCCGGCCAAGGCCTTCTTGATCTCCGATTCTTCAGGGTGGGGATTCACGTCCAGGAGGGCCTTTGCCGTCACGATCATACCGGGCGTACAATACCCGCACTGCACAGCGCCCTTCTTCACGAAGGCCGTTTGAAGTGGATGAGGTTGCTCTTGAGCCAAGCCTTCAATGGTCAGGATTTCCGATGCATCGGCCTGAGGTGCCAGTATGAGGCAGGCGTTCACGGGATTTCCGTTCATGAGAACGGTACATGAACCGCACTTGCCGGCGCCGCACCCTTTTTTTGTTCCTGTAAGACTCAGATCTTCCCTCAGAACATCCACCAGCGTCCGGTTCGGTTTGACCTCCAGAGAATATTCCTCGCCATTGACGGTCAATGTAATGGGAATCTTCATCAACTGGCACCTCCATTGAAAAGGGCGTCGAGACACCTTTTGGCGGCCCTGCGCACATAGACCTCCACCATGGCACGACGATAGGACGCGGTCGCACGTACATCCGTAATGGGTCGAGTCGCATTAGCGGCGGCTCGCGCCGACGCGGGTATGGCTTTGAGGGCATTTTCGTGGTTCAGGTTGTTCAGCAGGGCCTCGGCCTCTGAAGCCCGAATGGGTGTGGGGGCTACCCCACCCAACCCAATGGCCACCCGCGACAATTTCTCGCATGCCGGATCCGTTTCCGCAAGAAAGGCAACACTGATGACGGCCAGATCTACCGCCCTCTTGCGCATGAACTTGAGATAACACCCGGCCCGTTTGTTCCGATTCCGCTCGATCACGATTTCTTTGAGAAGCTGATTTGGCTCTAACGTTGTTTCTCCGGGTCCTTTGAAGAAGTCCCTAACGGGTATTGTTTGTTCTTCGCCGGCTTTCGCCAGCACAACGTGGGCGTCGAGGGCCAGCAGGGCGGGCGCCGAATCCGCAGCCGGTGAAGCGGTGCAGAGGTTGCCTCCGATGGTCCCCACATTGCGAATCTGCCAGGAACCGATAGTGCCTACGGCCTCGCACAATAGGGGGGTTTCTTTTCTAAGCGATGCGTGGCCCTCCAGGTCGGCGTGGGTTGCCAGGGCGCCGATTCGGATCGACCCCATTGCAATCTCAACAAAATTGAGCTCTTCGACCCTGTGAAGACTCATCACCCGGCTCGGCAGGATTGTTTTTTCTTTCATGGCCAGGACAAGGTCCGTGCCGCCTGCAAGGACCTTCAATTCACCAGCGTGCCGGTTCAGGGTGTCGAGAGCGCCCTCCAGATTTTCCGCAACAGTGTACTCAAAAGGTCGAATTCTCATGGTTTCCTCTTTGTTGACTCTGTTCGGATGGGTCGGATTTCGGCTTTTTCGACGGCCTTGATGGTTTGTTCCAGATGTTCATTCATGGCTTTTCTCGCTGCTTTTTCATCTCCCTTTTTTACGGCATCGAGGACCCGTTGGTGCTCCGCAATCACTTCGTCTCCTCGCCCTTCCAAACCCAGTACCTTGTAACCAATAAGGTGAATCATGTCTCGGATATTCTCCATAATGGCCACTATTCGGCTGTTCCTGGTCAGCTCGCTTAGCGTTGTATGAAATACACGGTCTGATTCCATGTAAGCCATGAAATCCTTATTTTTCAGTGCCCGCCGCTGATCTTTGATGGATTGTTCAATTTTGTTTAAATCACAAGGTGGAGACGCATTGGCCACAATTTCCACAGCCATGATTTCGATAGCCTTCCTGAGTTCAAATATCTCTTCAATATCTCGCTTCGTGGGGTAATTGACAATAAGGCCCTTGCGGGGCAGAAAAGAGATGAGCCCCTGTGAGGAAAGCTCGAGCAAAGCTTCTCTTACAGGCGTCCTTGATATACCGAGATCCTTGGCAAGACTCATTTCGTTGTAGATTTCTCCCTGAATGAGCTTGCCGGTAAGAATGGAGTTTCGTAGGGCCTTATAGGCTATTTTTGCTAAAGGCAAAGGCTGCTTTATGGAGGGCAGTCTGGTCATGGTGAAATCATAGAAAATGAGGATGGCTGTGTATGTGATATATTACATGCATTATATAACGTGTCAATGGAAAAAATATGCCTATCTGCAAAAAATCCTGCTAAGTCCCCGTCCCTTGCCCTCCTTCGCCAGAGGGTCCCACGGCTTGTCGGACCGAGGCATGGATTTACCCGTCTTACTTCTGGCGGGTGAATTCGCCTCAAAAGGATTCCGCTCCCGGGTCCGCGGGGAGGCTTTCCCTCGCAGAAAACTTAAGGAATAGGTGCTCGGGTTAGAAAAAGGATTGACAAACATAGACGACCGGTCTAATTATCCCCTGACTCAAAATGAAAAAGGGCAAGAAAAAAATGGAAAATTACAAAGGGCACCGGGCGCAACACACAGAGCTGGTCAACGCCCTGAGGGACGATGTTCTTGATAGTCCCGGAGAAACTGATTCACCCTTACGCCATGCCATAGAAGCCCATGCCGCCGCTCATGGGGGTCGGCCTGAGACAGATATTGCCGATATCCCCGAAATCCTGAAGGGCTATGTGAATAAGGTGGCACTGCATGCCTACAAGGTGACGGATGATGATATCAGAGCCCTTGAGGAGGCAGGCTATTCGGAGGATTCAATTTTTGAGATCACTTTGAGCGCCACCCTGGGAGCCGGGCTGGCGAGGCTTGAACGAGGGCTTGCGGCTCTGAAAGGAGAGGGGTGATGCGACTGAAGAAGGTCGAAAAAGGCCACCGATTGCTGCAAAAATTATTTTTGGGGCTTATCCGTCTGAGGGTCGGGGAGAGGGCCCCGGACGTCATGAGAACGGTCATGTATAGACCTGAGCTGTTCGGCCGCAGTTTCGGACGATACATTCAACAGGTGTTGCGCGGGCCCTCGGAATGGTCTGTTGGGGAGCGTGAATTATTCGCGGCCTTTGTGTCAAAGAAAAATGAATGCCCTTTCTGAACGGGGGCCCATGGCGCGGTCGCGTCAAAGGCCCTGGGAAACGAAGTGACGGAGGCGGTTCTCGAGGACTGGCAAAGTGCACCTATCGATGAAAAGCTGAAACGGATGCTGGGTTTTCTGGAAAAATTGACTTTGGCACCGCAGGAAATTGCTCCCGATGATGTGACGCCGCTTCGAGAGACCGGGATCACTGATGCAGCGATCGAAGATGCCATACATGTGGCGGTCGTTTTCAATATGATGGATCGAATTGCCGATTCATTGGGATTTGATATTCCGTCCCTGACGGCGTATTCTAAGATGGCCGATGTGTTGCTCAGCCGTGGGTATAAATAGAAGTGCTACACTGTTAGGGAAAAAATTAGTTTTGAGAGGGGGAATGAATGGAGGACATTTATCAAAAATTAAGGGAAAGGCTTGATGAGCTATCCATAGGGTATCCGGAGACTGAGAGCCGTGTTGAAATAAAAATTCTCAAAAAGCTTTTTACAGAAGAAGAGGCGGCATTTTTTCTGGAGCTATCACCCATGTTGGAAAAACCGGAAGATGTCGCAAAACGGCTGGATCGTGATCCCGCCGAGACAGAGCGTTTTATGGAGGAGATGGCCAAAAAGGGGCTCCTGTTCAGGCAGAGAAAGGGCGATATGGTTCGTTATGCAGCAGCCCCCTATGTGGTCGGCATCTTCGAGTATCAAGTCAATACCATAGACCGTGAACTGGCCGAAGACTTTGAAGAATATTATGAGACGGCATTTGGGAAAAGGATCCAGTCCTTAAAGACGCCTCTCATGCGTTCCATCCCGATCAATAAGGAACTGGTTGCCAAATGGCCGGTCGCCCCGTCGGAAGATGTCATGGATCTCCTGGATAAGCAGGAAACCATCGCTATCGCCCCCTGCATTTGCCGGACCACGACCCACTTGGTTGACAAGGGTTGCGATAAGACGATGCACAACTGTTTTATGTTCGGTTCCCACGCCCGCTACTATGTCGAAAACGGCATGGGCAAATACATTACGCGGGAGGAGGCCAAAGAAATTGTGAAACAAAACGATGAAGAGGGGCTTGTGATGCAGCCCTTTAATTCGGAGAAGGCCGGGGGCATGTGCAGTTGTTGCGGGGACTGCTGCGGCATGCTGAGATCCCTCAAGTTACAGCCCGTTCCCGCGGCCTCGGTCCAGAGCAACTACTTTGCAGCCGTGGAGCAGGAAACTTGTATTGGCTGCGAAACCTGCCTCGAGCGGTGTCAAATGGATGCCATTTACATGGAAGAGGAAAAAGCCATGATTAATCTTGACAGATGCATCGGTTGCGGCCTTTGCGTAACCACCTGCCCTTCCGAAGCCCTTAGCCTTGAGAGAAAACCGGAAGAACAACTATACGAACCCCCCAAATCCGGTGCGGAAACTTATATGCGGTTAGCCCTTGAACGGGGCAAGAATCCATTAGCAAAACATTAGGCAGTGACCATCCAGAAACGGCCATTTTTCGCAATTTTCGCGTCAGGCTCAAATTCCAATCCTCAAAATACTACGTGTATTCCTGTGGTTGGAATTTTCGCCTTCCTTAAACTTTCAAAAACTATCTCGTTTCTGGATGGACACTGGGCAAGCTGGGGGTAGGTTTTGTTTTCGGCTCTATTTGAGAGGCAATGCCCATGATATGCAGCAAATGCCGATTTGAAAATCCGGAGGGCATGAATTTCTGCGGTGGATGCGGGTTTCCTTTGCAGGAACCGTGCGTAACCTGTCCTGGTTGCGGGTTCGAGAGTCCCCCTCAATTCAAATTTTGTGGAGAATGCGGCACGGACCTGACCGGCCGACAAAGGTCGGGAGTGCAACCCCCCGGGCCCCATGTGCCCGAAGCGGAAAGACGCCAACTGACCGTCATGTTTTGCGACCTCGTGGGTTCGACAAACCTTTCTGAACAACTAGATCCTGAGGAACTCCGAGAAGTCGTGCGCGATTATCAGATTGCAAGCGAAGCGGCAATCAGCCGCTTTGGGGGACACATTGCCCAATACCTCGGAGACGGCCTGTTGGTGTACTTTGGGTATCCCCTGGCTCACGAAGACGATGCGCAACGGGCCGTGAGTTCGGGCTTAGGGATCATCGATGAAATGGGAAGACTCAATGAGCGGCTTCAAAGGGAACGCCATGTCAGTCTATCCGTGCGTATCGGCATTCATACGGGTCTTGTGGTCGTCGGCGAGATGGGGGCGGTGAAAAAACAGAGCGATTGGCATTAGGTGATACACCGAATATCGCTGCGAGGGTCCAGGGTCTGGCTGAACCGGACACGGTATTGATGAGTGCCGCCACAGAGAGGTTGGCGCGAGGATTTTTTGAATGCCAATCCATTGGGGCTCACAGCCTCAAGGGTGTATCCCAACCCATGGAATTGTATCGAATCATAGAAGAAGTGGGCGTCTATGGCAGCTTTGATGTCGCCGTTACCAGCGGGCTCACACCCTTTGTGGGTAGAGAAGATGAAGTCCAGGAACTGACGAAAAGCTGGGAGCGCATCAAAAACAGGGAAGGACAGGTTGCCTTGCTGGCCGGTGAGGCGGGCATCGGGAAATCGAGACTGATCCAGGTGTTTAAAGAGCACATAAGCCATGAGCCCCATACCTGGATGGTTTGCCATTGCTCTTCCTATTACCAGAACAGTGCCTTTTACCCAATCATAGATCTCCTCAAAAGGCGCCTTGAATTCGACCCAAATGAATCGCAAACAGAAAGACTCGCCAAGCTTGAAGAGGCCGTGTCTCGGTTTGACTTCGATCCCAAAGAAGCCGTCCCCCTCTTTGCCCCGCTTCTCTCACTACCGATCCCTGCAAAATACCCGCCCCTAACGATGACCCCCCAAAAGCAAAAGGAGAAGACCCTGGAGGCCATATTGGGTTGGCTATTGAAGCTCTCCGAACAAGACCCCTTGGTGTTCATCATAGAGAATCTTCAATGGTCGGACCCATCGACTCTCGAGGCCTTGAGTCTAATCATGGACCATGCCTCAAAGGCCCGCATTCTTATAATGCTCGCTTTTCGTCCCGATATAGAGGTCCCACGGGAAGTCGAATCCAAGCTCATTGAGATCATCCTCAATCGTCTATCAGCTAAAGAGATCAGTGCCATGGCGGAAAGGGTCGCGGGCGGGAAGTCTCTGCCGGAGGAGATCCTCGACCAGGTCGTCATCAAGACGGACGGCGTCCCCCTCTTCATCGAAGAACTGACTAAAATGGTTTTGGAAAGCGGATTCATTACCGAAGAAGGTGGCCGCTACAGTCTTTCAATGCCCCTATCGGACCTAGCGATTCCAACAACGCTTCAGGATTCCCTCATGGCAAGGCTGGATCAACTCGGCGCCGTAAAGGATGTAATCCAGCTTGCAGCAACACTCGGCCGCGAATTCAGCTATGAGTTGATCAGGTTGGTCTCGCCCATGGACGACGATGTCTTGAGAAGTGAACTGGATAAACTGGTGGAGGCCGAGGTTCTTCGGCGCCGTGACGTTCAATCGGAAATCCGCTACTCCTTTAATCAGGCGCTCATCCAGGACGCGGCTTATCATTCATTGTTGAGGAAAACCCGTCAACAATACCATCAGGAAATCGCCCGGGCGATCGAGAAGCACTTCACAGAGCTTAGTGAGACCCATCCGGAGATACTGGCACATCATTTCACGGAAGCAGGGCTCAAGGAAGAGGCCATATCCTATTGGCTAAAGGCCGGGAAAATGGCTTCAAAGCAATCGGCCAATCTTGAGGCGATCAATCATCTGACCAGGGGGATCGATCTCATTCAATCCATGCCGGAGAGCCCGGAACGAAACCGTCACGAACTGCCCCTACAAATTGCTTTGGGCGTGCCCATGACGGCGACCAAAGGTTTTGCCTCAAAAGAGGTCGAGGAAGCCTATGCCCGGGCAAGAGAACTCTGCAATCAAATTGGCGAGACGCCTCAGCTCTTTCCTGTTTTGCGCGGATTGTGGCTTTTCCATATGGTCAGGGCGGAGCTCAAAACGGCCAAGGATCTGGGACATCATTTGCTTAGGTTGGGCGAAGAGTCAAAGGAAACAGGATTAATATTACAGGGGCATTTGTCCTTGGGGTTGACCAATTTTTACCTCGGAGAGTTTCAGACCGCTCTGGAACATCTGGACCAGGGCATCAGACTGTACGACAAAAAAGAGCATCATGCCATGGCCTATGCCTACGGGGATGATCCGGGTGTTGTCTGTTTGTCCTATTCCGCCTTAACCCTTTGGATGCTTGGCCACTTTGATAAGGCCCTCCAGAGGGATCAGGAAACGTTGACGCTGGCTGACGAGATTTCCCATCCCTTTAGTCTGGCCTTTGCCTATAATTTCTCTGCTCGTTTCCATCAGTGTCGAGGAGATGTCCAGTCAGTAAAGGAGATGGCGGAGGCAACCATTAGTATGTCTTCCGAAAGGGGCTTTAAGCACTGGATCTCGACAGGAAAAGTACTTCAGGGTTGGGCACTGAGCTGTGAGAGGCAGGGTGAAGAAGGCATCGCCCTGATTCGTGAAGGGCTTTCGGCCTGGCAGGCCACAGGTGCCGAAGTATCCGGGGCCCATTGTCAAGCGATGCTGGCGGAGGCATATCAACAAAAAGGGCAAATAGGGGCGGGGATCGAATTCATTGAAGAAGGACTAACCAAGGTGGCGGGCAATGATGAGCGCCTATATGTACCCGAGCTCAATCGTCTAAAGGGGGAACTTCTCCTGGCGCAGGGTGAAGATAATATGCCTGAAGCTGAGAAGTGCTTTCGTGAGGCACTAAAAATGTCTGGAACCCAGAAGGCGAAGCCCTTGGAATTAAAAGCGGCAACCAGTTTAAGTCATCTGCTAATCAGACAAGAAAGGCTACAAGAAGCGAAAGAGATATTGAAAACGAGCTTTAAAGGCATAGAGGAAGGGGGTGACACACCAATAATAAAAGAAGCAAAAACCTTGCTCGATGAACTCTCCTAGAGATCATCCCCATCCAATCTTACTTCTTTCTCCAACCCCTGATAGGCACGGCCAGGCTAAGATATCGTTCTCCCTCCTGGAAGATGAGGCGTTTTTCCTTCATCATCTTTAGAAAGGGTTCTAGCTTTTCCTGTCCAAAACCGGGGAATCGATCCATGATTTCCGGCAGGGAGCGATTCTTCCTACAGAAGAGATAGATCTTCCTGGATGTGCCTTGCAGTCGGTGGTTCATGTCATCCTTCCCATACCTTCTTTGTCGAATAATAATAAAATGTCTTCCATCCTGATAGGAGAGGATAGGCTCGAATCCTGGATACCTATGGAGTTCGGCATAACCGGCTTCCCACCTCTTGATACCTGCCTTCACCGGTTTCCAAATACGCTGCTGATACCTGACGCCGCCATGATATCCCTGGATGATAAGGACCAGTTTATCAAGAATATCTGGTGGGAATAAATGGCCGTAGAAGGGATGGTTGAAAAGGCCTTTCACGCCAAAGGCATCGGGATTCATCCACACGGGACTTCCATATCCCAACCAAAAAGCGGTTCCTCTAAGTGGTCTGAAGGGAAGGGCGAACTCAAGGTTGGCGAGGGTTTCTTTCACATCTGTCTCATCGCTCCCGGGGAAGTTAAGGATAAGATTGCCCGCGAGATTTGGAAATCCGGAAGCTTCACAATTCTTCATGATCTCGAGGTTCTGGATGGCCGTTGTTCCCTTGTTCAGTTTTTTAAGGAGTTGATTGCTCAGGGCCTCAATGCCGACCTGGATTTCCCGGACGCCTGCCCTCGCCATCATCTCAAGATCTTCTCCGGCGGTTGTGGCTCGTATCTCTCCGAACAGACGAAGATCTTTCCCCAATCGGCTTAAGCTCTTAAATAACCCGGCCAAATTTTTTGCGGGAAGAAGATTGTCCACAAAGGATAGGGAGAGGAGTTGGTGCTTTTCTGTGATTGCCTGGATGTCCGACACCACCTTTTCCAATGACCGTGTGCGGTAGCCTTCCCATTGGATGTTCAGATTACAAAAGGCGCAGCCGCTGTACATTTTTCCTTTCGCCCTTTTCCGCCACCAGCAACCACGGGATATTTCAAGGGGTAGCTTCGGAAAGAAGACTTTGTCGGGCCCCAGGGATTCGAGCCCTGTGAAGTAATCATCGTAATCCGGAAGGGGCAATTGGTCTAAATCCGGTATCTGTGAGCAGGATGTCCCCTCTCTATGGGAGTTATCCATTTTGCTCAGGAGTCCGGGAATGGATGGACTCTCTTTTTTTGAGCCGGGATCGGAGAGATGATTGATTAATCGAACGAAAGGCAGCTCGCCTTCACCACTCACCACATAATCGATTTGGATAAAGGCACGAAGGAGACTTCTTCCCATCTCATCGGAACAGGCTGAACCGCCTACGACAACAACAAGTTGAGGGGCTTTCTTCTTGACCTGATTGATGAAATAAAGAGCGCTTGTAAGCTGGCCAAAACAGATGGATAATCCGATCAGTCGATACCGGTCCCAAGGGATTTTATCGATTATATGATCGGTCTCGGTCTTTAGTTTGATGCAGAGTGCCTTGAAATCGACATCTCTCAGGGGAGATTTTTTCGATATTTGTCTTTGCCAAAACCGTTTAATGATCTCTTCCCTTTCGGGATAGAGGATGGTCGCATAGGGGGCTTCTGAGAGCCAAGTCCTTTCGGAAATGAGATGGTAGAGATCGAAACCCAATGCTGCCGCTATGTTCAGGTACACATGATGGACATCGATTTTAATCTGGGGCAATTCAAGGTTGGCATAGGCCTTCAGTGTCCCGAGTTGTATGGAGGGTAGATTGAAAAGGGGCCAAGGCGTGGAGATGAGGGCAATGGGAAAGATCATGAGGAAAGGGTAAGGCTCAGGATTTTATATCCTTTATCGGATAGGAATTGGGCAATCTCAGAGGGAAGGTTCGTGTGGGTGGCAAGTATTCGTTGCCCGCCCTGGTCTAAAAAGGTGATGCCCTGGATGGTGAACTTGATGTTCCTGGAAGTGTCCCTGCCAGTGGCCAGGAAGGGGTGTGGTCCCTTATAGAATTTGGTCCCCAAAAACTTCAAGGTCTTTGATAGGGATGCGGTTGGGTCCTTCTCATCGGCCAGGGTCAGGACTGAGAACTGGTGATCCTTAAGCAACGAGAGAACATCAGGCCCAAGCCCCGTGAGGTCGATGATGGAGTCCTTCCCTTTTATGTTGAAGAGAAAATCAGCCTTGATAATCAGGTTATATCCTGTTTTCTGACTCTGATAAACGGGTATCTCCGCATTGCTGGCATATCGTTTCCCGGACATATTCAAAAGCATGGCAACCAGCCCCGACACTCCTCGGACAGATCTGAGGATCTCCGGACTGCCAAGTGGATCCCGAGCCTTGGCTCCCTGGGGATAATCAACGACCTTGACATTGAATCGATTGAGATAATCCTTTACAACCGGCGGGGTTGGGGGCATATCTTCGTCCCCGATCGTTACGACAATGTACTCGGGTTTTTCTGTCGCCCCTCCCGTATTTTGATTGATAATCCAATCTGCCGTGATTTGAACGGGGATCTCTCCATTCAGTTTTAGGGATTCGCCGCTTCCAAAAATCTTGGGATACCTGCAGGCGGGAAGTATCTTATCCAATGCCCCCTTAAGGTCATCGGGTTTTTCGAGATGAACCACCCGGTAGCTGTCCCAGCTCGAGACAATAAGATTTGTCATTTCTTCCGGCAGTTCATGATTAAGGTCTACGATCACATGATCCCCATTGGCGAGATTGATGATAGGAAAAGAATCGGCTTTTAGATTGATCTGTCCCCCGGATTTGAGCGGAATAAAATGTTGGCCTTCCTGTATCCATTCTTCTCCTATGCTCCTGAAAATTTCACCTAGCTTCGGACCCAGCAGACTTGGAACCCTTTTTGCAACCTTTTTCGGGCGCGCCTTCTTTTTTTTGGGTTCGGGTTTCGTAACCTCGGTCGTTTTTTCGGTTTTCGGTTGAGATGGGGGCGGGGCCTTAGCGATGACAGGTAACCTGACGACCTGTGGCGTATACACGGGAAGCCTGACCACCTGCCCCGGATAGATGGTGCCTAGATCTTTGATGGAAGGGTTCATCTTCTTCACTAAATCTAGGTACTCATTGTAGAGGTGTGCTTTGGGAATATCGAAGCGCCCTTTGATCACCCTGACAAGGCTGTCACCGGATTTGACGGTATAGTTTTCAATGTCCAGTTCCTGGAGGGTCTCAATGGAAGCAGGCTGTTCCGGCGCTTTTTCAACTTTTAATGGAGCCCCCTTTATGGGCGTAACCGTCAGGGGTATGAGAATTTTTTGATCCGGAAGAATGAGGTCAATGTTTTTGAGCGAGGCATTCAATTTCTTGAAGAGCGAGATCAGTTCTGCTAATTTCCTCTTTTTCAATAACCCTTTATTCCTGAAGATCTTCCACAAATAGTCTCCTCGCTCGACGCGATAGGTCTCTGCCACGACCCTCTTATCACCGATATCATAGGTCTTGTTGTCGGTTTCCGCGGTCTTCACCAGAGTGATGGAATAGGTGTCTTCCTGTTTGTCTTGGGCGACGGACCAGGCTAATGGTAAAAAGAGGATAAAAGGGATGAGGATAAATGCACGGCAAATGTGATTTTTAAGGTGATTCATTTTGATCTCTAATTTTGCCAATAATTAACCACATTTTAGCTATTTAGACTAAATAATGTCAATATTTTTCTAGGTGTCATTTGAAGCTACAATATATTGACTGTAAATCCCGAAGTCATACATCATGTTGTATTAAGTCTTTACAAATTCTAGAAAATCTGGTAAATAGCTCTTACTTACCCGAGTAATTTTAGACCTTTGCGATCAGATCCCTTTTGTCCAAGTTTTGGGGAACCGAGGATTTCGAATCTTTTGAATTCAATCGTCGGTGCTTTGATGATTTAGAATTCGAGTCCCGCGGCCGTCAGGGTATTCTATTTGACGCGGATATTGGACAAGGGGGCGTTTTGCAAAGGTCTTGGTTTAGGCAGCGGAGGCATATATGAAGATTAAAAAAGTTTCCATGATAGGTTTCAAATCCTTTGTGGAAAAGCTCGATATTCGGGTCCCAGCGGGACTGAGTGCGATTGTAGGGCCCAATGGGTGCGGCAAAAGTAACATCGTCGATGCCGTCAGGTGGGCCATGGGCGAGCAAAGCGCCAAACTGCTGAGGGGACGACAGATGGAAGATGTCATCTTCAGCGGTGCAGGGGAATCAAAACCCCTGGGGATGGCGGAGGTCTCTATCCTGTTCGAAAACGGTAACGGATCAATCCCGGGTCCATTCTCCCACGATGCCGAGATATCAATAACTCGGCGACTCTATCGATCGGGTGAAAGTGAATACCTCATCAATAACGTTCCTTGCAGGCTAAAGGACATTGCAGAGATCTTCATGGACACAGGTCTTGGCAACAGGGCCTATTCCATCATCGGCCAGGGAAAGATAAGCGCCATTGTTGAACAAAAGCCGGAAGAAACCCGGATGATGCTGGAGGAGGCTGCGGGCATCACCCGATACCGCAAAAAAGTAGGAGAATCTCGCAGGAAAGTTGAACTCACCAAAGCGAACCTGCAAAGGGTTGAAGATATCCTTATTGAGCTGAAACGCCAGATGAGATCCCTGAAGAGGCAGGCCGGCAAGGCCAGGCGTTTCAAGGCCCTTTCCGAAGAGATAAAGCGATTGGAGTTGGTGCTCAACGCCAATAGTTATAGTGAGCTGAAGGGCGAATCCCGGAACAGGCGGGCATCAACCGAGGAACTTATGCAGGAAGAGGTTGCTCGATCCACGGCGTTCTCCCGAAACCAGGCTATGATAGAAACTTTGAATCTCGAATTGGAAGAGAAGAACAATGAAATTTTCAGTTTGAGGGAAACCTATTCGAGGTTGAAGGAAAGGGTAAGCAGCAAAGAGTCGCGCCTCGAATCCTCCGCCGCTGAAAAAAGGATGCAGGAAGAGCTGGCGGCCCGGCTAAGGGATGAAAAGGAGGATCTCAAAAGACGACTCGGTGAGTTGCAGGAAGAGAAAACGATTCTCATCGGCAAAATTGATGGGGCGAAAAAGGCCTCAGCGGATCTGGAGGATGAGATCGCACTCTTTAACAAACGGCTAAGAAGCCGACAGGAACTATTGAAACAGGTTAAGGAGCAATTTGAAGAGGCGAGAACCAAGGTAAGTTCCGAGAAGTCGAAGGAGATGAGTCTTTCGCAAGAATCGGGGTATCTCGCCAAAAGGTTGGACGATATTAGTGACGGCCGCGCCAGATTAGAAAGCGAAAGGGAGGAAGTCGCTTCCAAAATTCACCAGATCACAGGGGCATCCCAAAGAAAGAGAGATGTCCGGGAGGCACTGTCCAGGAAAGTTAGGGATATAGAGGAAGAGGTCGATCGGGAGCGGCAGGCCTGTGACGAACTTGAGGAGACAAAATCGGAATTTGAAAATAGATCAAAATCCATAGAAGCCTCTCTGAATCTTTCACACTCCAGGCTGACGAGCCTCCAATCTCTTACTGAGAATTATGAAGGATACAAGCTGGGTGTGCGAACCATCATGAAGGCGAAGGACCTGGAAGCAAGAAAACAGGGTCGAATCATGGGCCTGGTTGCTGATCTTATCCAGGTGGAGTCGAAGTATGAGGCGGCCGTCGAGGCTGTTCTCGCCGATAAGCTCCAATACATCATCGTCGAGCGGCAGGAAGATGGCAAGGAAGCCGTTGATTATCTGAAGGTGCGTGCGAAGGGCAGAAGCAGCTTTGTTCCCTTCCGGGACTTCAACGGCAATGCCGCTACGGGGAAGCAAAACGGCTATCCGTTGTTAAGGAATCTGGTCTCGGTACCCGATGATTACAGAACACTTATGAATGTTTTGCTCGGGGATGCAGCGCTTGTCAGCGACCTGGATCAGGCCATGGAGGCTCGAGCGAAAAACGGCAAAAACCAGTGTCTGGTCACTCCCGAAGGAGACATGGTTGATGAAAGCGGCGTTATCAGCGGTGGGAAGCTCGCCCATAGATCACAGGGTATTCTTGCAAGGAAAAGGGAGATCAAGAAACTCAAAAAAGAGGTAAAGAAGCTAGAAAGCGAGCTAAAGGATCACCAGAAAAAGATTGAGAATTCGGAAAGGGCAATCTCGGCCAGGAGGGCTTCACTGGAGGGTCTGGTGGACGAAAAATCGGATTGTCAGGAAGAGATTAATGAGTTGGATAATGCCATTTTTCGATTAAGCCATGAATTGGATCAGCTCGAGAAACTTTCAAGCCGGATCACCCAGGAGCTCGAGAACAAGGATAAAGAAGAGAACAAACAAAAGGAGGTCCTTGAAAAAATCGAATCTGAACTCGAAGTTTGCAAAAAGGGAAGAGAACAGGAGGAAGAATACCTTCTCAAAAAGGAAAGGGAGCTAAGAGAATCCGAGGAGGAATTTGAGCAATTCCGAGAGGAACAGGCAAGGCTCAAACTGGATTACAGCCTTACCAGAGAGGAGGAGAGGGGGCTGAAAAGGGAGGTCGAGAGGATCGACGATTTTGTCCATGAGGCCCAAAGGACGATAGGGAGAATTGAGGAGGATGTCCTGAAAACGCAAGTCAGATGCCGGGAATGCGACACACGGGCGGAATCCCTGCGGCAGCGTTTAGAAGGACTGTATGTGGAATTGGAACGTTCCGAAAAGATAGCAGCAAAGGCGGAGCAGGGCCGGGATGAATTCCATGCCGGAATCAAGGAAGAAGAAAAGAAGGCTGAAGAGTCGAGGAAGGAGGTAGAGGATTTAAAGGAAAAATTACACAGCGCCCAAATCGAACAATCCGAGATCGGATTCAAAATGGACAATATCGTTGAATTGGTGAAAGAGAAATATAATCTGGATTTGCCGGCCATTTATGGGGAATATCTTGAAGAAGATTTTTCGGCTTCAGAAACGAGGGAGGAACTCGAACGAAAGAAGGCCTTGAAGGAGAAAATGGGGGAAGTCAATCTCACCGCCATTCAGGAGCATGACGCCATCAAGGAGAGATTCACATTTATATCGGATCAGCGGGAGGATCTTATCAACTCCATCGAATCCTTGAATAGTGCAATCAGGAAAATCAACCGGACCTCTCTGGAAAGATTCAAAAAGACCTTTGCGGAAGTCGATGGAAAGTTAAAGGAGGTTTTCCCGATCCTTTTTAACGGAGGAACGGCAGGCCTGAGACTGGTGGATGAAACCAAACCACTGGATAGTGGTGTTTTGGTTGAAGTAAAGCCTCCGGGCAAGAAGCTCAGTCATATGGGATTGCTTTCCGGCGGGGAAAAAGCCCTTGTTGCAATGGCTTTTCTTTTTGCCATCTATCTGATAAAGCCGAGTCCCTTTTGCCTGCTCGATGAGGTTGATGCGCCTTTGGACGAGGCCAATATCGATCGATTTAATAATCTGTTGAAGGAAATAAAAAAATACTCTCAGGTTATTCTTGTCACCCACAACCGAAGGACAATGGAAATCGTTGACAGGCTCTACGGTGTGACCATGGAGCAGCGTGGGATATCAAAACTGGTATCTGTGGATTTTCAAGGTCTGCGTCAAATGAACTAATCTAATGTCCTGCCTAACCTGAGGCCTACCTCACTATTTCATCATTTAATACATACGCCATTTTTTATAAGCTTCAATGTCGAACCACGAAGCTCATGAAGGGCACGAAGTAAAAGTTTGTTTTTGCTTTTCAATCCACTTCATGCACTATGCGTGCTTGGTGGTTAAAAACCAAAATTTGCGCAATGATTTTTATCGTTATATAAAGCTAGACAAAAATACCCGATGTTTTGATATTGCTAACTCTAGGGAGTTCATAAACGGACATGGTCAAATTTTTTGGGAAGAATAATAAAGAGGGAAATGAAGAAAATAAAGGACTGTTCAAAAAGTTAAGGTCCGGGCTTGCCAAAACAAGATCCGGATTCACCGGCAGATTGGACAAACTCGTTTTCGGGAAAAAGGAAATCGATGAGGAAATCCTGGAAGATCTCGAAGAGATCCTTTTCACTTCGGATTTGGGTGTGGCCACAACTCAGGAACTTATTGAACGAATCCAGGACGGGTTAGCCCGAAAGGAACTCGATAAACCCGAAAAATTGAAGACGGCATTAAAAGAGAATATCCTTTCTTTTCTGAGCATTCCAGAGACAGAAAGAAATCCTCCGGGACCTGGAGAGCTTGAGGTCATTATGGTTATTGGGGTCAATGGCGTGGGGAAGACAACCACCATCGGAAAAGTAGCACACAGCCTCAAAGAGCAGGGCAAACAGGTGATGCTTGCAGCAGCCGACACATTCAGGGCTGCCGCCATTGAGCAATTGGCCATATGGGCGGAGAGGTCCGGCGCCGATTTTGTTAAACAGAAACAGGGTGGCGATCCGTCCGCAGTCGCCTATGATGCCGTCTCAGCGGCCTTGTCAAGACAAACCGATGTGATTCTCATCGATACGGCCGGCCGGCTTCACACCAAAACCAATCTGATGGATGAACTGCAAAAGATTCATCGGGTGATCGGAAAGAAACTGCCCGGTTCGCCCCATCAGGTATGGCTCGTGCTTGATGCCACCACGGGACAGAATGCCATTTCCCAGGCAGAGATGTTTCACAAGGCCTTGGGGATAACAGGTATTATCCTGACGAAGCTGGATGGAACGGCGAAGGGTGGGATCGTTGTAGGAATTTCCCATCAACTGGGGCTCCCCATAGAGTACATCGGCATCGGAGAAGGCATTGACGATCTTCGGCCCTTTAATGCCTCCGATTTTGTGAAGGCGCTATTTGATTAACCAATGAACCGTTCCCCCGTCTCGTCAATCGCATAATAATGAAATCTTTTATGGAGCTTCGCATGATCAAGATTCAACCTTTTGATGAGAAGGATTGGGTTGCCATTTGGCGAATTATCAAGCCCGTTTTCCGGGCTGGTGAGACCTACCCTTTTTCGCCTGATATCACCGAAGAGGAGGCACACCAGGTTTGGGTCGAGGTGCCTTCCGAGACCTTTGTAGCTGTGGATGAAAACAACGAGATTCTTGGCACCTACTACATCAAACCAAACCAACCTGCCCTTGGGGCTCATGTCTGTAACTGTGGTTACATCGTTGCAGAAAAGGCCCGGGGCAAAGGTATTGCCTCCGAAATGTGCAAGCATTCGCAGTATGAGGCCATATCGCGAGGTTTTCGAGCGATGCAGTACAATTTAGTTGTCTCTACAAATGAGGGCGCAGTAAGGCTCTGGAAAAGGCATGGATTTGAAGTCATCGGTACTCTGCCAAAAGCGTTCCAGCATCAGCAGCTTGGCTTTGTGGATGCATACCTGATGTATAAAGAACTTAATCCATAAAAATCAAATTCCGCCGAGGCTCATCAGCGCAGCTGATTTGCAGCGTACCTCGGATCCAGTTTGCAGATTGAACTGGTAAGAAACCCAGGGTGAGAGCTTTTAGGGGTGTTGGGTTGTTCTGGGGTTTCGATCATTTGGCTGGAATTGAGGAGCTTTACTTTCCAGACCAGAGGGTCTGGTACTAACGGCAAAATACTGGTACAGATCGTAGCTGGGTATCTACTAAAATTAAGATTGTCGGTGGTGGGTCGTTAGTTGTTCGTGAGCATCGTGGTGGAGGGGTTTAATCGAAATGGTTGAGCGGGCAGGAGCGACTGAGGATCATGGGCTCTCAAGAATATCACGTATCTTTGTCGACAATTCCTTCATATCAAAAGGCTTTTGCATAAAGCCGTCACAGCCGCGATCCAATATCTTCTTTGCATCGCTGTCAATGCTATATCCGCTTGAAAGGAGTACTTTGGAGCCTGCGTCGATGGCCTTCAATTGATCGAAGGTTTCACCGCCGCCCATATCTGGCATGATCATATCTAGAATGATGAGCTCAATATTTTCCCTATGGGCTTCATAAACCTCTAGGGCCTGGGGACCACTCCTCGCCACGAGCACCTCATAGCCCAACTCCTTGAGCATGTTTTTGCCGACGTCGATGATCATAGCTTCGTCGTCCACGAGAAGAATGCACCCCGATCCTTTTATAAGCTCCTCTGCAAAGACCTTTTCTTTTATCGGATCTTTGTCACTTGCTGGCAGGTAGATATGAAAAGTGCTTCCTTCACCTTTATTACTATGGACAGTGATAAGGCCGCCGTGGTTTTTGATAATCCCATAGGCGGAAGCCATCCCCAGGCCGGTACCCCGACCTATTTCCTTGGTTGTGAAGAAAGGATCGAAAATTCTCTGTTGGGTCGTCCTGTCCATGCCCACCCCGGTGTCGGTGATGGAGATGCGAGCAAATTTCCCCGGTCGGACTTCGTGTGGGTCCGTGAAGTCCTGGCTTAGTTCCACAATCTCCGTCTCTAAATAGATATCTCCACCACCCGACATGGCCCACGGTAAATTTGTTCTAATCGAGTTAGACACAGGCACATGAGTTTTCAGT